>NZ_SMME01000837.1 GCF_009711465.1 Parendozoicomonas verongulae
AGGCTCGCTTGAGTCTTGCTGGCATTTATTTATCGCCAGCCTTCTTGAACCGGCCATACAGATTGAGCGCCAGATTCACCAGCAGTACGACTGTTGCCAGAATGCCGGTTACATCTGAAAGCTGAATAGTGAACGCACCTGCAAGCAGCTGCTCAATGTTGGAACCCAGCAGGCTTTCAGATACAGACAGAGACTTTGCAGCAGACACAGAGACAGCAGTGGAACCCGCAACAACAGTTGTTACGACGTGGGTAGGCTCACTCATAACTTCTTCCTTTCAGCGACTTGCCGGGCAACACCTTCCAGTGCGCCACCACCAAAATAAAAAGCCAGAATAAGAGCTACTGGCGTCCCGAGTGTTTCATTGTTCCAGCTGGCCAGCTCTTTCGATGCGCTGCTAACTGTCACGCTCTGACACACGACATCAACAGCACATGGCTCCATAAAGGCGGCAATCACAAACATGGTGGCTGACGTGAGCCACACCAGCACATACGGAATACCAAAGATCAAAGCCATAAAGCGCTGAGCCAGTTTGAAAGGCTCATACGCATTCAGCAGCTTCAGAAAGTGCTCGGCCTGTTCTTCCTTGGTAAATACAGCTTTATCAACACCGTTATAAATGCCATCTGCGGCACGCTTGATAACGCTGTCAGAACCAAACAATTTCCCAAAGAAGCTCATGGATACTCCGGCCGCTTAACAGTAATTCTTATTTGAAACTTATCGGGGAGAATCTCCCGCAATTCGTTGAGAGCTTTTACAGAATCATTCACAAAGAAACGACGGTCAGACAGCGTCTTGCCAACAGCAATACAGCCCTGAACGTGTTTTGATTCATTACCCTGATGGATCAGGATATAAGTCCTGTCCGGAACATCCTTCAGCTTCCACACATCTTTGAATCTGTTTCCGCTGAACGCTTCACAGTCATAAACGCCTTCCGGGATACAGGACTCAAACGGTTGATTTCCTTTCCATGGCCGCTCAATTGTTGCGTACGTCCAGTGCCCTGGCACATGCAACTGGCCAATGGTGCAATTGGGAAGATAGGCACGTTCGAGAGTTAGCAGCATACGACTGACCCGATATTGATTCTGTGTGATTACATGACTCTTACGCTGTTAAAAAAGGCTCACCACACATCGGGGGAAGTGAGGAGTGGTGAGCCAATGTCTGGTGCAGAAACGAAAACGCCCCGGCGGGTTAAACCTGCCAGGGCGCAAAAATCGGAAGTATGGTGTCAGTTTGATAGATGGATAGATGAAAGTCAATGATGGTCCAGTGAAACAAGCCCTGCGTTCTGAAGAACATCAAAGGCCTGATCCGTTGCCTGTTTTATCAGTGCGTTCACCGCTTTCTTGACTTCGTACTGCTGGCTGTTGATTGTCGCTTGTTTTTCGTCATCCGCTGCCATGAAAGGTTCCTTCACAATGTCTGGTCGTATCGCTCGCAATGCCATGTATTGAAATCGCTTGCTGTTTCTCAACACACTCTTGCGAATAACTCCCTGCCTTGTCAGCGCCTGGTTAACACAAGGCCACCCGTCCACCAGTGCCTGTTGAATATTATCTGTCATCACCAGCCACAGGCGATGATTACCTGCCACAACTTCCTCACCGTCATGGGTGTAACGCATTTTCAGCAGAGCATAACTTTCCGGAGAAAGCTGTTCACGTAACAGGCCTGCCGCCATACCGGCCTGAGTAGCCCAGTCCACACGACTCAGTCGCCCTTTATCAAAACAAGGTTCTTCCGGAGTAGGTAAATCAAGCTCTGGCCACTTGTCGGAAAGCTTCGCTGCCATGATCTGCCAGCCTGCCGACTTGTAGCTGTCAAACAGACTGGCGTTAAAAGCATTGATCAACGCTCCGCCTACGGATGGGTACATGCTCATTGCTTGTCCCTCCCTGGTACCAGTGGCAACACCTCAACCAAAACCTTTCCGTCCCGGATTTTCTCCCCGCGCTCCACCTGGAAGAAATCAATCTGGCTGTCGTCTTCCCAGATCCCGGCATGGGTCAGGGCGTCAAACAGGGCTTTCATGCGGTTATCCAGATCCGCCCTGCGGTTGGTGGGGAAGTGCAGGCGAACGCGAACACGAAGGGAACCGGTCATGGGTTCTTTTCCCAGCCCCAGTGAACGACAGTGTTTTTTCACATCCTCACGGTAACGCTTGCCCTGCTCAGTCATGTACACACAGGGAACAGCTTTTCGGCTGGAGACAATCCGTGCCGTATGTTTCCAGACGTGATTCACAGTTGGGGGGAATGGTAAAACCAATCTCATGCCACACCTCCCTGAATCATCTTCAGAGAGTCACGTGGAAGGTCGAGCACTCGGCGTAGTATTTCGCCCCCTATAAGGGGGGGCGAAACTACTACGGTCTCGTAGTGCTTTTGACTACGACTTACTACGGTATGACTACGCAAACGACGACTTTTTACTACGCTTGCTGTTTGTTTTTTGAACGAATTACTAAAAAACGACGACGTTTTACTACGTTCTACTACGCTTTGCCGCTTATTCATCATCGTCCCCCTCGACCAAATAAACATACGGGCCTTCAATCTGAATCGCCTTGGCATCCTGCAGGGCCTTCTTATACTTTGAGAAATTACTGCGATCCTTCAGCACCTTGCCTTGCCCTATGCAGGCATCCCGCCACACAGTGGTCTCAACACGCGCCTCTGATCCATCACGCCCCGCAGCGGCCAGCCTCTTGCGGTATTCGTCGTAAAGAACGTGAATCTCCCTCAGGCAAGCCCGCTGTGTCTTACCCAGTCGCACAAGGTTCTGCACTGCCGGAGCTTCCCCCATTTCCAGTGTGCAGCTGGTCTGAATCTCCCCTTCATCATCCCGCCAGGGCAGGTCGATAACCTTCAGATTGAACTCCCGCGCATCAGGCTCTTCTGCGTCCTTCATCTTCTTGGGGGTTATCTTGAGGGAGTCGTCTGTCTTGCGTACTGCGTATTCCGCATCGAGGGCAGCTTTCAGTGCTGAGTTGCCACGGGCCCGGTCCTGATTGCCGACACCGGTGTGGTGAACGATCAGCACACAGCAGCCCCACAGGGTGCGAAAGTGATTATCCAGGTGCTTCACGAACTGACTCATATCCTGAGTGCTGTTCTCATCACCGGGACCAAAGTTACGGGCGAGGGTGTCAACAATCACCATGGCCGGAGGCTCACCCGCACCAGAGACAATTTCCTCAACGCCCTGACACACCTGAACCGCGCTGGTCTCTTCATATAAGCTGGCCGCAAACCGGCTCACGTAGATGGGCGCTCCCTGCAGGCTTTTATTCCGGCTGATCTCCCACGCCTTGAAACGACGGGACAAACCGTTGTGACCCTCACCGGCGATATAGATGACAGGTCCCTTCCGCTTGATTTGTGAGCCGTGCCAGTCTGTCCCTGTTGCCACAGAGCAGGCCATATCAATCGCCACAAAAGACTTGCCGCAACCGGGCTCACCAAACACCAGTGCCAGACTGTCGGTTTCCAGAAACCCTTTAATCAGCCAGCTGATCGGCTTGGGCTGACTGATCATCTCCCCTACAGGCACAAAGCCGAATGAAGAAGTGACTTTGCCAGCCGGGCACTTGAGCTGTTCACGAAGAAGGTTCGGGGCAACAGCCTTCAGGTCGTTAAAGTCTGTGCCGGTTGTGCCTGGGGGGAACTGGGGGAATACCACGGTTGCGCCGGTCAGATCCGCCGCCCTCATGGCGAAGGTCAGCCCGGGGTTGCCTTCTGTCTTGCTGTCGTTGTCCGCAGCAATAATCCGCTGTTGTGCAACGCCTTCCATTCTGCGGGCGACGGCTTCCAGGTTGCCTTTATCAAAGGCGACAATGACACCGCATCCGGTTTCTTCATGAATAGTGGCGGCCGTGGAATAGCCTTCCGCTTCGTAGAGAGGTTCGGTGATTTCACCAATCAGGTGCAGGCCGCCGGCTTTTTTGCCGCCTGTCTTGTAGCGTTTCTGGAAAGTGCCGTCCGGTTCCTGCCAGATATACTGCAGGCTGCAGATATTGTCCTGCTCATCGTGGACCGGTATCAGAAGGGTTTGTTCACGCTGGCGAATGCCGTAAGGCTTCACGCCCTTGGCAACAAGGTAAGGATGCCCGGGGTCGGCTGCTCTGGCCTGCTCCCATTGCTCATTGCATACCTTGGCCGCTTCCGCCCAGACCCATTGCTGCTCCCGCTCCCGTTCGGCCCTGAGCATGGCCATCACCCGCTCTTGTTCCGCACGTTCTTCGGGAGTCAGTTCACGGCTGTTATGGAGAGACCATGCGTGCTTGTCGTCTGTCTTCCAGCTGCCAAAGGAACCTGCCGGGTAACGGCCACCAAACAGCACATACCAGCCGTTCTTTTTTCCGGCCTTGTCGCCTTCCACATGGAAACGCTGAATCCTGCCATCGGCAACAGGTGTATCCGGACATGCAAGACCGGCGTCTTCCATAGCACGGGCGAACTGTTGAAGAAAGTCAGGGAAGGCTGCGAATAGCTCGGCCATGCTTCCCCCTAGTAATTTTCTGTGTCATTATTTTCTCTCTTCCGTGAAAACCCCGTATCTGGTTGGCGCCGTACGGGGTTTTTCTTCTTATAGGTTTTCTATTTTCTGGCCTGGCACATCAGGCTTTTTGCTGTTGGATCGAGTTAAATCCTATTTTTTGGAGATACCTGGACAGAGATCACTCTGTTTTATTTTTCCGTTCGTTGCTTTTTCAATGCGAAGTGCGTAATTGGTTTCCCCTGTCCACTCGGTTCTTGGAAGACGACCTTTGGCTTTCCATTTCCTAACCGCTTGATATGTGACTCCGCAAACACTGGCAACTCCTTGTAGACCGAGCTCCTCAATCGCCTCGACGATTTTTTTGTTTTCGTTCTTCATTTTTTTATAGCCGAAAAAGATACCATTGGTTATATGAAAAATAACAATGCCGAGTACTGAAAGTCAACCGAAGTGTCTGGGAAAATAGGGAATTAGACTGGAGAGGGAATTTTTTAAATGTCTCATGACGAAGAAAAGAGAGATTTCGCCAAACGGCTTAACAAAGCGCTAGATGACATCAACTTCCCAAAGAAAGGGAAGGGCAGACAGATAGTGTTGGCAGAGTTGTTTGGAGTTACTCAACATGCTGCCAGAAAGTGGCTGGTTGGCGACTCCATGCCCAGCACTAAACGCCTGCCTGACCTTGCAAAAAAACTTAATGTTAGTACGGAATGGCTTCTTAGCGGCAAGGACAGAACCCCATCAGAGCAAAGTAAAACTACTGTCTTGTACACGCGCGACGGCTCAGCTCACCAGATCCCCGTCATGTCCTGGGTACAGGCTGGTGCCTTTTGTGACAGTGGCGGCCCCTTTCCACCCATTGACGAAGTGACTGAGTTCGTCTCCTACTTCGGTAAGATTGGTTACAGTGCCTATGCATTGATAGTCCAGGGGGACTCCATGACTAACCCACATGCCGGACAGATGACGTTTTTACCGGGGAGTCGGGTGATCGTTGATCCGGGCAGGGAGGCGGAAGTAGGAAACTATGTGGTTGTGCGCCTTCCCGGCAGTGATGAGGTGACCTTCAAACAACTTGTACAGGACGGCGGGCAGCTCTTCCTGAAGCCTCTGAACCCCCAATACCTTACCCAGCCATTTCCGAAAGACGGCCATGTCTGTGGCGTGGTGGTGGGGGTCTCCATGAACATTCTGTAGTGCCGGTTCAACGGCACCTGCCGCTAGGAGAGCAGCTTTAACAGCTTATCCAGCTTGCCATCCATCCCGACCAGTTGATTATCAAAGTGATTCAGTCGTTCTTCAAAGTGCCCCTGTCGCTCTTCAAAGCGGTCTTGTCGCTCTTCAAAACGATCCTGTCGTTCATTAAGATGAGTCAGGCCGCTTATCACCTGCTGCAACTGCTTGTGCTGCTCCATCTGCACATTGCCCATATGAATAAAGTGATTATCAATACGGCTCATGGTCTGGCTCATTAAGTGAGCCAACTGGCGGCTCAGGCGCATATCCATTTCATTCAGCATTGTTCTGACCCCTTGCCGATAGCCATCTACCAACGAACCCACCTCATTACCCGCTTCAATAGCCTGCTCATGACTAACTCCAGCTTCACACAGTGTTGCTGTCAGTGTTGGTAGCTTGATCCGCATTCAGTTTACTCCTGCTTATTGGTAAAGGTGCCGCCAAATGACGGCTAGCAGGAGAAGATAGTCACTAAAAAATAGCAATTCAAAAAAAACATTAAAAATAGTATTGACTGAAATAGTAACCGTTGGTTATGTTTAACATCACAATAAGCCCTCAGTAATATCAAACACCAAAGAAGGGATTAAAGGAAAATGAAAAGCAAGCCATCATCAAATCAAATACAGTGTGAATTTGAAAGCTCAGAAAGAGATATACAAGAAACCAGACGACACAATGCACGTTTACTAGCTGCGACATTTAAAAATCTGAGTGCTTTTGCTAACGCAATAGGCCGTACGCACAGTCATGTCAGTCGATTCATGGGGAAAACCCCTACCCGGGGAATAGGCCCCAAGATTGCTCGTGAAATAGAAGCCGCCTGCGAGAAGCCCCATGGCTGGCTAGACGCATATCGTCACTCTCTTGATGAAGACACCAATCACCAGCTTGCAGACCGTATAGCAGAAGCAATCTGCAGCTCAGATAGGTCACAACGACAAATAGCTATCGAAATTGGTGTGCCACCTCAAACCATAACAAAGTGGATAAGAAGTGGTTCGATTAGCAAGCATAACGTAAGCAAACTTGCAGAAGCTACCAGCGTCAACACCTATTGGCTTCTTACTGGTGACACCGAGCACTCTGACAATGCTATAAGCGCCCCAACGCCCCCACAAGAAACATGGAATGAAACCACCTGTCAGATCAAGAGGCTTGTTTGGGAGGCTCTGAGCTGCACCGCAAATATCAAGCACATGCAAGATAGTATCCGCCAGCAGGAAAGCAAGTTAAACAGCCTGAAAAGTGAAATATTGGCTGTTCACACTCGCTTCAACGATGAGTTGTTTAATTCTTTCTGCACTGAGGGTAGTTCTGACAGCCTTCAGGACTTTGTCAATCAGGAACTTCCCTACACCTTCCTGATTGAAGATGTGCTGATCACAATCCCTGAAGATGCTGAAACCGCAGACCATGTCGGCATTGAAGTGATTCCCCGGCTCACGGCCATTGTGCCTGCACCTTCAGCAGAAGAAAGCGAGGAAGAAGAACCTGCGGTTGAAGAGAGTGATGCGAATGTCATTGGTTCACGGATTGCCACGCTTCGCAAAGACAAAGGATGGAGCCAGGATCAGCTGGCTGACGCGATCTGGAAACAGACTGAAACCCGTATCACCCAGCAAAGCATTCACCGAATAGAAACCGGTGAAACCAAAAACCCCCGACGTTTAAAAGCCTTTGCCGAAACACTGGGGGTGACTGAAAAGTTTATTCGCTTTGGTGATGACTGATCACCTTGCCCCCTTTAAAGCAGTGCCCATAACTGTGAAGCCACAGATGCAGTTATAACAAAAGCCGTTAACACAACGATCAACAAAACAACGATCTAACGGAAGAGACAATGAAAACACAAAAATCAGACATTCGTCTGGCGGGTTCGCTTGTGCCTAAAAAACCAATGAACAAGGAAACCATGCTGCTCCAGATTCGCGAAAAGGTTACCGCCATGGCGAGCCTGCGAGACATGCGCATTGCACAACGTCGTTCCTTTGAAAAAGCACAACAGCGGCTGGGGGAAGAAATCGACACCCTGAGTCAGGAAATCAACAAGCTCTACGCGGTGTTCAACGACACGGTATTCAACGAGTGTCGTGTAGAGGAAGGCGGCATTTTTGATCACGAAAAGCAGCAGGAACTGTATCTGGCCAACTGCCTGCCTGAAACGTTCATGGTTGACGACCTCATCGTTGAGTTTGAAGACGAAGATGGCGACGTCAACGTAACCCGCATCCCCAGCCTGTCCAGCGTGACCGCAACCCTTTCTGCTTCCAGCAGTAACAACAAGACCATGACCGAAGGAGAACAGTCATGAGCAATGAAGCTCTGGCGGCTATCGATGTCGCCGAAACCACCATGCTCGGCGACCTGATCAAGGTGGTTGTCGATGAAATGAAGGCGATGCCCGATGTGTGGCAGAAGCTGCCGGAAGTGCAACAGCAGGAAGTGATTGACCGGGTGCAGAAGCAGTGTCAGTCCGCCGTCGTTCAGGCTGTGCACATTATCGCCTCTCAGGATCGGGCCACCCTGAATGCCACAGTGGATACGGTCACTTTCAAGGATGGTGTGAAAGCGGTGCTGAAGATGCCGGGCAACACACCGGGCCGTCACGATCTGGCGGACGCGGAAGGGGAAATCGTGATGATCGTTATCCCTGAGACCGAGGCTTACCTGGGCGGCGAAACACCGGAAGCGGACCCTGATCAGGGCTTTATGGATTTTGAATCCGGCACCTCCGACCCGCTTTATCAGGATGCCGTGTCGTTTGTTATGGAGTCTGGCAAGGCGTCCATTTCCGCCATCCAGCGCCATCTGAAAACCGGTTACAACCGCTCGGCCCACATGGTCGATGCCATGGAAGCCACCGGTGTTGTTTCAGCTGCCAGCAAGGATGGCACCCGCACGGTGCTCGCCAGAAGCGAAGGCCAGATATACCGGCACACCTGCGACGCCTGCGGCTGGAAAGAAAGCTCCACAATCGAGGAAGAACTGAAGGCCATGGTCGCCAGTCATGACGCTATCGACTGCCCCGGCACCATGAACCCGGACGAAGAAGACGCCAGCCAGTTTCAGGACTGAGCTGCCCTAAACCCCAATAAAAACAGCAAACGGTAAGAAGACCATGGAACTGAAAGTAGCGATCGACAACAAGGCACCTCAAAAACATGATCTGGCTCAGCCTGGCCGACTGGATCACCTGGCCTACCAGCTGGAGCAGGCCAAGAAGGTTGAGACGGAAGCCCGCGGTGCACGTATCGCCATTGAGGAGGAGATCCTCAAGAACGTGGGCGTGAAAGAGGAAGGCAGCGCCACGGTAAAGAGTGACTACTACAAGGTCACCACCACTGGCGGTGTTACCCGCTCTCTGGATGCCAAAAAGTGGGCAGACGTTCAGGGTCGTTTGCCTGAGCAGATAGCCGCCAAGGTGGTGCGCCTGAAGCCGGAACTGGACACCCGCCAGTTCAAGGCCCTTGCCGATCTACAGCCTGAGCTTTACGGCATCATGGCGGAAGCTGTGACCACCAAGCCCCGCAAGGCTTCTGTGAAAATTGAACGACTGGAGGCAGACAAGTAATGGCGCTGTCTCTTAACTCCATCAGCCGTGCGGCGGGGCTGTCTGCCCCCCGCCTGCTGATCTACTCCGATGCCGGTGTGGGTAAAACCACCTTCGCCGCTGGTGCGGATGCTCCGATCTTTCTCTGCACAGAGGATGGCCTTGGCACCCTGCAGGTGGATGCCTTCCCGAAGCTGAACAGCTTTGGGGACGTGATTGAAGCTTTGTCCGCACTCTATAACGAGCAGCACGAGTTCAAAACCGTGGTGCTGGACAGCGTAGACCACCTTGAGCCTCTGATCTGGCAGCAGGTGTGCGCCGAGCACAACAAGAACTCCATTGAAGACTTCGGCTACGGCAAAGGCTACGTGGAAGCGTTGTCCCAGTGGCGCTTGCTGATTCAGTGGCTGAACGCCCTTCGCAATGACCGGGGCATGGGTATTGTGCTGATTGGTCATGCGGAGATCCGGCGCTTTGAGTCTCCGGAAGTGGACAGCTTTGACCGTTATCAGATCAAGCTGCACAAGAAGGCCAGCGACCTGATTCAGGAAAGCATGGATTGCGTGCTGTTCGCCAATTACAAGACCGTTGTCCACAAGGAAGACAAGGGCTTCGGCCAGAAGAAAAGCCGCGGCGTGTCTACGGGGGATCGTGTGCTGTACACCGAAGCCCGCCCGGCTTTCGTCGCGAAAAACCGTTACTCCCTGCCCGGTGAGCTGCCCCTGTCGTGGGAGGCATTCAGCCAGGCACTGAGACAATCCACCCAACCACATACGCAAACACAACAACCCCAGCAAGAGAAGGGAGCATAACCATGGCCGGTTTAGGATTTCAGGCAAACCAGTACAACCCGTCACAGGGTTTCGAGCCACTGCCCAATGGCGAGTATATCGCCATGATCACCGAAGCGGAGATCAAGAACACCAAGGCCGGTAACGGTCAGTATGTGAAGTTCACCTGGGCGATTGTGGACGGCCAGTACGCCAACCGCAAACTGTGGAGCAACCACAATATCGTCAACCCCAACCCGACGGCTGAGAAGATTGGCCGGGAAGAGATCAGCGCCATTGCCCACGCGATCGGCCGCCCTGATGCCAGCGACACCGACCTGTTCATGAACGTACCCTGCAAGATCAAGGTAAAGATCAAGCAGGAGACGGGCCGCGACCCTCAGAACGAGATCAAGAACTGGGAGGCTGTTGGTCAGGGTTCCTTTCCCGGACAGCAAGCCCCTTTCGCACAATCCCATGCCCCAGCCCCCGCACCAGCGCAAGCAGCCCCCCAGCCTGCAGCAGCTCCAGCAGCAGCGGCTCCGGGAATGGCGCCAGCGCCGCAGGCAGGAGCAGCGGTCGGGTATCAGGGTGCGCCAGTAGCTCAGCAGGCATCCGCAGCCAAGCCACCCGCTCCCGGTCAGGCTCCGGCCGCAGCGCCCCCCTGGAACCAGTAACCCTGTGTAAGACAGTGGCCGCCTGACCGGTGGCCACAGTTCCCATCCGCTTTTTTTACTGAGACATGGCATGAAGATCCCGGAAAGCAAAACAACAATCAGCGCCATCTACCAGCATTATGAAGATCATGCCGAGGATGGTTTTCGCCCGCATCTCGGTGCTTCCATCATCGGCAAGGATTGCGCCCGCGCCCTGTGGTATGACTTCCACTGGTGCACACCGGCCAGCTTCAACGGTCGTATGCTGCGCCTGTTTGAAACCGGCCAGATGGCAGAAGACCGGTTTGTGGCAAACCTGCGCAATGCCGGAGTGACTATTTTCGAGACAGATCCGCAAACTCGCCAGCAGTTCCGGGTTCAGGCTTGTGCCGGTCACTTTGGCGGCTCGCTGGATGGTATTGGTCAGGGCTTTGTTGAAGCCCCGAAAGCCTGGCACGTGGTGGAGATGAAAACCCACTCTGAAAAGTCGTTCAAAGACCTGCAGAAAAAAGGCGTTCAGGAAGCCAAGCCCCAGCACTTCGCCCAGATGCAGATCTATATGCACCTGACCTCCACCAGCGATGGCCCCATGAAGCGGGCTTACTACATCGCTGTGAATAAAAACACCGATGAGCTCTACGGCGAGCGGGTGAAGTATGACAAGGACGCCGCCACCAGACTGATTCATAAAGCGGCGCAGATTATCGCCAGCGATACCCCGCTGCCCAAGCTGAATGAAGACCCCACCTGGTACCAGTGCAAGTTCTGCGACCACCGGAATACCTGCCACGGCCAGCAGGCCCCGGCTGTCAACTGCCGGACCTGTCTGCACAGTACGCCGGTTGACAACGGTCAGTGGCACTGCGCCCGGTATGACTGCCCGGTTCCGGAGGCCAACCAGCGCAAGGGCTGTGCCTCACACCTTTATATCCCGCACCTGCTGTACAGCTTTGCCGATGTGATGGACTCCGGTGAGTACTGGGTGCGCTACAAGCTGAAAAGTACAGGTCAGGAGTTTGTGACCGGTGAATCCCCTGACCAGCTGAGTTCACAGGAAATTCACGCCACCGAGAGCAAAGACATTCTTGCCGATCCGGCGGTGCAGGCCATTCGTTCCGAATTTCAGGGAAGGCTTGTCGGCTAACCCTGATCCCAAATACAACAGAAGGAAAAAGAAAAATGAGACTGAGCAAGCAAGCCAAACAGATCATGCTGGTGAACGCGCTGGAAACCATCTTCGGCAAAGAGATGGACAAGCTGAATGAGCAGCTGGTGAAGATGACCCAGAAGCTTATCCCTCTTTATGAAAAGGATATCGGCCCCTGGCAGGCCATTAACCCAGCCTTTCTTGTCACCACTTCCCGTGTGCGTCTGGCGTTCCCTGACAAAGTCGGAGACCACCAGTGGCGCAACATGGTGTTTCTGAATAAGGAAAGCCGGGAAAGAAAGCTCCGGGAAAACAATCTCGATATCCGGACTGCGTTGTTGAGCCTTCACACAACGGTTGTTGCCAAGCCTTACGAGAATTACCCCTGCCTGAAGCTGGGAATACTTCTGGCAAAGAGCCCGGCGAAACTGCGCAAGCTGGAAGAGCACAGCAACAAGACCAGAGAACTGGTGAAACGGCTGGAGAATACCCGTAGCGAACTCCAGCGTCTGATGATGTCCTGCAACACGGTAAAGGCTCTCAAGGAGGCCTGGCCGGAAGGTATTGAGAAGGGAATCCTTGAGCTTCCGGAAGAGAGCAAAACGCCCAACCTGCCGGTGGCTGTTCATAACTTGAATGAGATGGTGTTTGGTCATGACGGTCAGCGGAGAGCGTGAGCTTCTTCGCTGGATCGATGAGCAAGACGAAGCCGAGAAACTGGAAGCCTTAAATCGCATCTTCAGCTCAAGGAAAAAGAACAATGAACAGGAAATACGAAGCCATGGCCAAAGTGATTCAGGGGTACCGTTTCCGCCCCGCAAGCGAACAACCAGAAAGCCCGGGCGAGTACATCGGCTACTCAACCGAGAACGGTATCTGCCTGACGCTTTTCGACGGCGACAACAACCGGTTTTTTCCGGAGGTCGATTACTGGTTGCCGATGACGAATGAGGCCGGGGAGGATCAGGCAAATGGCCTTTAATCTGCGCTGGTACCAGACCGACGCCATTGCCGCCATTTATGAATACTTTGGCAGAGCTCAGGGTAACCCGCTGGTGTGCGTAAGCACCGGCGGGGGCAAGTCGGTGATTATCGCGGCGTTTATTCAGCAGGTTATGGAAGCCTGGCCGAATCAGCGGATTCTTGTTCTCGCCCATGTGAAAGAGATTCTGGAGCAGAACTTCGACAAGATTACCGCGCTCTGGCCTCTGGCTCCGGCGGGGGTTTACTCCGCAGGCCTGAACCGCAGGGATACCGACTCCGCCATTCTGTTTGCGGGTATCCAGTCGGTTCACAAAAAGGCCTTTGACCTGGGGGCGTTTGATCTGGTGATTGTGGATGAGTGTCACCTGATCAACGCCGACAAAGACGACACCATGTATACGGGCTTCTTCCGGGATATGAAGATGATGAACCCGAAGGTGAAGGTCATCGGCTTCAGTGCTACCCCTTACCGGATGAAATCAGGCTTGCTGACAGAAGGCGACAGTGCCCTGTTTGATGAGGTGGTGTATGAGACAGATATTCAGCGGCTGATTGATGAGGGCTTTTTGTCTTCACTGGTGACCAAGGGCGGCTCTGAAAAGATCGACCTGACCGGCGTTCGCACCCGTACCGGTGAGTTTGTGACCAAGGATCTTGAAAACGCTGTTCACAAGAACGATGTGACCGATAAGGCCGTGGGGGAGATCCTCCAGTACGGCAGGGACCGTAAAGCCTGGCTGATCTTCTGCGTGTCTGTTGCCCATGCCGAGGAAGTGAAAGAGCTGCTGAGTTATGAGGGGATCAGCTGCGAGTGTGTGCACGGTGGCACCCCTGCCGCAGAGCGTGAGCGCATTCTCAAAGACTACAAAGCGGGCAAGATTCGGGCGCTGACCAGCCAGGGGGTTCTGACCACGGGTTTTGATGCTCCGCTCACTGACATGATTGCTCTGTTGCGCCCCACCAAGTCCCCCGGCCTGTACGTGCAGATTATGGGGCGGGGCCTGCGAATCAGCCCGGAGACTGGCAAGAGCAACTGCCTGGTACTGGATTACGCGGGTAATGTGGAACGGCACGGCCCCATCGACCGGATCAGCGTGGACAGTATCCGGAAAAAGCGCAAGGGCGAGCCAGGCGAAGCACCGATGAAAGAGTGCCCGGAGTGCAACAGCTTTGTGCTGGCCTTTACCAAAGACTGCCCCGACTGCGGTTACCAGTGGCCAGAGAAACCCCAGCACGAGGAGAGCGCCAGTAAGGCCGCAGTGCTTGCCAGCCAGATAGAGGCGGAGTGGCAGAATGTGGAAGACGTTCTTTACACCGTCCATCAGAAAAAGGACAAGCCGCCCTCGCTGCGGGTGACCTATCGCTGTGGCTTTGATTCCTATTCGGAATGGGTCTGCTTTGAGCACTCAGGCTTTGCCCAGAGCAAAGCGCAGATCTGGTGGTTTAACCGTGCCGGTTTTCAGGCTCCCTGCCCCCGCACAACGGCTGATGCCATAGACAAGATTGAACAGCAGGCCGTCCCCTTCCTGATACCCAGCCGAATACTGGTGCGACCTGAAGGCAAGTTCAACCGCATTGAAAACTACGACATGGCCAGCGTTGTCGGCACTCCCAGCGAGTGGAATGACAACCCGGCAGGCAAGCCAAAGATGGAACTGCAACCACCTATGGAGGTGGATGATTTCAGCGATGCAGAGGCAGCCTTCGGGGACTGGGATGATGAGGGTGACGGCATTGCCTGGGGGAGCGGTGATTTTACGGAAAGTGAAGCGGGGGAGACTCCGTTTTAGGGAGAACTGGTATGAATAATCACTGGATACCGACTCATAAGGCGCTGCCAGAGGCAGAGGACTCCTCTCTGGAAAACTGCCCCTTCTGCGGCACACCACCACGGTGGGATATGCCATCCATCACTTACTGTGAAAACGGCGAGTGCCCTATCAACGAAATTGAGATTGACAGAGAGACATGGAACAACAGGGCTCCCACCAAAAGAGCGGCCCCCTGTGAACACTACTGCGAGCAACATGCTTTCAATGCCGAGATCCGGAAGCTGAAGGCTCAGCTGACAGAATCCAGTAAGCGTTTAGAAAGCGATGAAGGGGCGGCATTGGCTGCGGCTGCTCCAGCGATGCTGGAGGCACTGAAACAAGCCCGCGATGATCTGATTATGCGGGCGGATGTGCGCGGTGAAGACACAGTGCAGCTCGGGTTTACAGCGTGGTACGACCTGAATGAAGCCATTGAAGCTGCAGAAGACACTACACCAAATGAATGCGACAACAACAGGAAGGAACAAGTATGAGTATTGAGTGGGATATTGAAGAGCTGGCTTACCGAGCCATGGGCAAGACAGAAGAAGAAACAGAGCAGGCCATCAATGATGGCGATATTGATGAAGCTCTTCATGGGAAGTACCAGGTCAGCTTTGAGCAGTTCTCAAAGATTGTTAAGGACCTTTTGCCGTTCACGCCTCAAGTGCAGGCCGGTATTACTGGTGAGCTCTTTCACGCCTTTGTTGATGTGAAGGCGCAGCGTGCGATTGTGAAAGGGCAGGTGAAGGAGAAGGTGGCATGACTCAGCAAGAATGGGATGCCATGAGCTAACGGGTGAGTTAATGAGCAAAGAAAATAATCCAAAATATACGCTGGATATTAAAGAGGCGTGCTGCCATCACTGCGGAAATGTTTGCGATTACGCTTGGGATGAAAACGCTAACTCGTACGTTTCCCTTTGTCACGGTGTCGGCTTTGACTACGAAAACAGCAATGGTGATATACAGAGCGAAGGCGATGGCTTGCGGTATATCAGTGATTGGAATGAGTGACACATAACTGATAGGCATGTGGGGCGGCACAGCCGTCCCAACAACACAGGATAGAATAATGAATCAAGAAGATTTGTTTGAGTGCCAAGCTCATAAAGAACAAAAAGAAAACAGACTATATACAAAGGAAGCCCATGCAAAATGGCAGGCTGAGCAAAATAAAAAGCATGATTTTGCTGCGCTGCTGAAGACCTACGATCTAAAAGGAGTCCTACCGTTTGTTATTGCATTCAAATTCGAGATAGATAGTCGCGATGCTTTTTTAGCAATGGATGTTGATGCTTGTTTTGATGAAACATTTATTGGATGGGATACTGCGTCAGTAAAACGTGCCCAGAAAATGATGAGCACCGAGGCCGTCTATTCTTCAGTATGACAGGTGTGGATTCAACTCCACACCTTCCCTGCCACCTATTTTCTATCTGGCTTAAAGTATGTCGCATGAGGGTATACGTGCTTTGAAGGCTTAGTCTCGATATAAGTCCAAGTGTCGGTATTCTGAATCATAATATCGTACAAGTGCATTCCCAAGATTTGATTGGGGTGAAAATCAGGTAGCTGCTCTCTAAACTGGCGGTGGAAATTATGAGAGCTACCCAACTCTGTAAGAAGTCTTCCAATCACCCGTTGAGAATCTACAAAAGGCCTCTTCTCTTTACGTATCTCCTCAACCTTCGCAACAAGACCTCCCTGAGCAATTTGATATAGCTCAGGAGAGTTTTCTTTGTAGTGGAAATAACCTTCCCAGTAGTCGGCAAGCGATTCCTTGTTCAGCTCACTCTTAACAGAAGTTCGATTGATATCAGTAATCATCTTCTCTCCATAAACAGCATGGAAGCACAGTAAGCACTCATGCAAACCAAGGCGGAGACTCAACATCCCCACCAATCAACAATTCACCAGAAGCCTGATCTATATCAAGAATCCGGGAAAGACCATTGTGAAAGTGCAGAATCATCCGAACACTGGACTCCTGCCGGAATATCTCAATACGCTTGAATGTCTGCTTCACCAGCTGGCGAACCTTCAGACGTGCGGCTTCATCCATAGCCAAGGCCGAAGCGGCGACTTCCTGCCACTGCTCCACCAGATCAGGACGATCGACGTGAGTGAGTGTCACCAGTTCTGATTCTGTTTTATCCAGCTCCACCTCCAAAGCCTTTTTCTCTTCTTCCATCTTCCTCAGCCGCTCCACCAGCGAAGAAGGAGGGTTGTCCAAAGCAATGAATTTATCAGCCAGGCTGTTGATATTTCTCGTCACCTTATCAATATCAGCCCGGATCACGCTGACACGGGTTTTCACTCCGCTGGCTTTATCATCCCCCTGAAGCATGGAGGACAGCTCCATTCGGTCGCTGCAGTAGTTCACCAGTGCCCGCTCAAAAATAACCACCTGCAAGCTCTTTGTGTTCTTGCACCGCTGCCCCGTCGTGGATTCGGCAGCACAGCGAATACGACGAAACCCATCAGACAGGTGGCCATCTTTCTTAGCCTTAAATGTATAATTCTGTGCGCTCATAACGTGCCCACAATGTCCGCAGTAGGCGACCTTCATACCGGTAAACAGACTTGGTATTTTTCTCTGACCTTTGGTGCTGGCCCTGTTATCAATCTCATGTTGCAGCGTGGCAAACTCCTCTCTTGTGAGAATCGCCGGATAATAGTTCTCTATGACGAACTTCTCACCATCCACTTCAAAGTCACGCTCACCTATCAAAACCCTGTTCCGCAGAACCTTGTGCCAATACTGCACGTACCAGCGTTTTTGTTTTTTGAATGTGGGGACGTTCTCATCGTTCAGGTAATGAATGATGCGATTAAAGCCCCAACCATCCCGATAGAGTGAAACAACAAGACGAACGATATCGACCCGATCAGGGACCAGCTCAAAGCCTGTTTTGTCTTTTTTGGGTTCACACCAGAGCGGATCGGCACCATTGCGAATGATCTTCCCGGATCCGTTTTCAATCCATCCGCGAATCTGGGACTTGATAGAATCCCGCACCCTGCGGCGCTTGGTTTCACTCTCCTCATTGGAGCGGACAAAGAGTAGCAGAGAATAAACAAGTTTCATCGGCTCCTTGCGAACGCTCTCCCGGTCGTACTCCTGACCGTCAATGGCAGTGACCACTTTCACACCGGCAACGATAATCTGGGTCAGTATGCCCTGAGCGATAATAGGCTCAGCCCGGCTGATTCTGTCCAGAGCCTCTACAATCAGAACCGATCCAGTGGGCACCCTTCCGGCCTCAACAGCAGCCAGGAACAAGCCAAACGCTCCCCGCTGGATGTGATGACTGTGGAAAGCGGACAACCCCTCATCTTTCATGGTGAGGGACTCATCCAGAACAAGATCATGCTCTGCGGCATAGACTCTGGCATAATCCGCCTGCCGCTTGGAGCTGTGACCTTTGGCCTGCTCCGGTGTACTGAATCGTATGTAACTGTAAACTCTGGATTTATTCATTATTTCTGCCTGCTCCTATATGTATGTAGATTATATCCCCTTTGGCTGCCCTGCAAAAACGGTGAACCGCCACAAAGGCGGTGCAGCTCTGCTGAAAGAACCGGAGACTATTTACAAGCTGGTGCAGGCGGTGCGCCAGCAAATACCTGCTGATACACCTGTTACGGCCAAAATGCGTCTGGGTTACGACAGCCCAGAGAAAGCCCTTGAGATCGCACAGGGGATTGAAGCAGCAGGTGCTAGTGGGCTCACCATTCACGCCCGCACCCGCAAAGAGGGCTATCGACCACCCGCGCACTGGGAGCGATTGGCAGAGATTCGGGAAGCGCTCACCATTCCTCTCACAGCCAATGGTGAAATCTGGACGGTCGAGGATTACCACAAATGCCGGGAAGCGAGTAACTGTGAAGATGTCATGATTGGCCGTGGTGCGGTCAGCCGCCCGTTGCTGGGCTGTGAAATCAAAGCCTCCCAGAACAATAAAGATCATACGGTTATTGATAATTGGCCAAATACCCTGAAAATCCTCAAAAGTTTTGCTGAGCAGACACTGACTGTTTCCGAGGGCGAGGCGCACCTTTATGGCCTGATGAATCCGGAGCGGTATCTGAAGGATCGTATTAAACAGTGGCTGCGGATGATGACTAAAGGCCATCAGGAAGCCGCGGAGCTGTTCAACATTATTAAGCGCCAAACCTGTGCACAAAGTATCTTGACGGAACTACAAGCCAGCTCATGACCCTGACTCAACCCCAGATCCAGAACGCAAAAATTTCCTGGAACGAAGACGGCCAACCCTTCTCGGTAGAATTTGATGACGTGTATTTCTCCACGGACTGTGGTGTGAGTGAAAGCCGTTATGTGTTTATTGAGCAGAATGATCTGCCCCGGCGATTTGCGGCACTGAAAGAACACGAAACCTTTACCATCGCCGAAACCGGCTTTGGCTCTGGCCTGAATTTTCTCTGTACATGGCACTGTTTCCTCGAACATGCTCCGGCAACGGCACAGCTGCACTTTGTGACGGTGGAAAAGTTCCCCATGACTCAGGAAGACTTTGCGCGCGCACTGGCATTGTGGCCCGAGTTCAAGGAGATGACTGATGCACTGGTTGCCAGTTACCCGCCTCGGCTTACAGGCTTCCATCGTCGCACATTTGACAGTGGACGAGTGAAGCTCACTCTGATTTTTGATGATGTGCACAGGGCGCTTCCCAAAATAAACCCAGCCATTAACGCCTGGTTTCTTGATGGCTTTTCCCCAGCCAAGAATCCGGAGATGTGGCAACCAGAGCTATTCCATAACATTGCCGCCAAATCGGCTCCCGGAGCCACCTACGCCACTTTTGCTGTGGCTCGCATGGTGCGTATGGGGATTAAGGAGGTAGGTATGACGATGACTCGCGTTTCCGGCTATGGCAAAAAACGGGAAATGATTCGTGGGCAAATCCCTCACCAAACAACCAATGTGAATAAACCATGGCTGGAGTCAGTGGCCTACAAGGGAGATAAACGTCAGGCGCTGATTATTGGCGCAGGGCTGGCAGGAGCTTCCACAGCTCACGCCCTCGCCGAGCGCGGCTGGCAGGTGACCGTTCTCGACAAAAATGAGCGCCCTGCCGATGGAGCCTCTGGCAATCCTCAGGGAATGCTCTATACACGGCTTTCGGCCCATAACACCTTGCTTACCCAGCTTGTGGCACAGGGTTACAGCCACTCCACCAACTTGCTCCAGAATCTACCGGAAGATCTTTACCACCAAACGGGCATTATCCAGTTACCGGATACAGAAAAAGAGCAGGCGCGTCAGCAGGAGCTGATCGACTGCCATCGCTTTGATGACATTCTCAAAGGCATGACTAAAGAGCAGCTGTCGGAGATTGCTGGCCTGCCTATCGAAAAAGATGGGTTGTGGTTTAAGGATGGCGGCTGGGTTTGCCCTCCCAGGGTTGTCAGTGCCCTGCTGAATCACAAGAACATCACTTTCCGAGGCAGCAGTCAGGTCAAAGAGCTGAATCATGATGGTGAAAACTGGCAGGTGCAGCTGGAGGATGGCACAAGCCTTCTCAGCCCGGTTACCATTATTGCCTGCGGTCATCAGGCCGCACAGCTTTCCCAATCCGCTCATCTGCCTTTAAAAAGCATTCGTGGTCAGGTGACTGTTGTACTAACGACCAATGAAGGTAAAAATCTGCAAACTGTGCTCTGTGAAGAAGGCTATATCGCCCCCCAGCATGATGGATTTCATACGCTGGGTGCTACATTCCATTTCAATGATGATGATCAGTCTGTACGTGCTAAAGATCATCAAACCAATCTGGACACCATTGCTTCCTTTGCTCCTGCTATTGGTGAGGCTCTGTCGTTTAACGAGCTGGATACAGATGCTCTGCAAGGCCGTACCGGCTTCCGCTGTACAACACCGGATTACCTGCCTGCCGTTGGTCCTATTATGGACGAGACAGAGTTTCGAGGCCGATTTGCGGCATTGGGCAAGAATGCCAAAACTCACATTGATGCGGATGTGCCTTTTTATCCGGGGCTTTATATCAACACGGGCCACGGCTCCCGTGGATTGATCACCTGTCCATTGGCGGGGGAACTTCTGGCAAGTGAAATTTGTGGAGAGGCTTTACCGGTTTCAGACGAGTTGTTTCGGGGGTTGCGTCCCGGTCGTTTTTTAGCTCGTCGGTTAATTAAGGGGAAGTGAAGGCTAATGAGCGCCTCACTCCCACCGGAGAGAGGCACCTGCTAAATCGGGCAAACAACCCCTGTACCTTTCAGACCACAATAGCCTTCCGGGTTACGTGCCAGATACTGCTGGTGATAGGTTTCTGCATAGTAGAAGGTGTCCAGCGGTTTGATTTCTGTTGTAATGTCCCCAAGCCCTTTTTTCGCCAGCCCTTGTTGGAACATGTGCAGGCTTTCCCGGGCCTGAGCAGATTGTTCTTCATCCGTTATATAAATGGCAGAGCGATACTGAGTGCCAACATCCCCTCCCTGTTTCATACCCTGAGTGGGGTCATGCTGTTCCCAGAACATGGCCAGAATCTGTGCCAATGAGATTTCTGCGGGATCAAACACCACCCGTACTACTTCGGCATGGCCGGTTTCGCCAGTGCAAACCTGTTGATAAGTCGGATTAGGGGTGAAACCTCCTGCATAGCCAACCATAGTCAGATAGACACCGGGCTTTTGCCAGAACAGTCTTTCTGCACCCCAGAAGCAGCCCATACCCAGAACAATTTCCTGGCAATGATCCGGCCAGGGGGCCAGCAACGAACGATTAAAGACCACATGGGGTTCCGTTACACCCATAGGTTCTACAGAACCCGGCAGCGCCTGCTCAGCGCCCACCATAGTTGTTATACCAGCCATAACATCCCCTTTACTTCGGAGCATCGTCTAAATCTGAAATCATGGGATAGTCACGCATAACCAGTTCAGGATCAAGGCGAACATTGCCCCAGTTAATACGCCAGTCCAGGTGAGCACCGGTTACCCGCCCTGTTGCTCCTACTTCTGCCACAGGCTGTCCTTGTTTAACAATATCCCCCGGCTTGACCAATAATTTGCTGAGATGAAGAAAACTGCTGGTTACGCCCATGCCATGGTCGATAATCATCGTGCCACCGGAAAAGTACATATCCGGGTGAGCAAGCACTACCTTTCCTGCGGCAGGAGAGAGCACAGGGGTGCCGGTGGGAGCAGCATAATCGAGGCCATAGTGGGGTCGGCGGGGTTTACCGTTAAAGTAACGCTGGCTGCCGTACACACCTGTAATCGGCCCATCCACCGGTTGCAGAAAGCCTGATAAAAAGTCATCCCGCTCTGTGCGGCTGGCACGGGCTTCACCTATTTGGCGGTTATCATCTTTTATCCGCAGCAAACGGCTTTCAGGAGGCACCACATATTTTCCAGGAACCCCTTCTATACGCTGAATTTTATAATCCCGAGACTGGAGTTGAAGGGTGTAGGTGGTTTGTTTGCCGTGGGGCGTTTCAACAATATAGCTTTGCTCGAGTGAGGCATCCCGGCCAAAGCCGATCACAAAGTCCCCTTCCGTGGTGAGCATTACCGGCTGATCTTTATAAAACACTTTGTTGCCGGGTGTCGTTTTTCCCAGAAACAGGCTGCCCTGGGTGAGAGGCTGCTGTGCCAGCACCGGCAGCGCCACAAGCCACACGCACGCAACTCGCACAAGAAATGAAAAAAATCTCACTTTCGGGCTCCCTATTCCTGACAGATGTGTTATCTATTTATATATTAAAGGTGTCGTCAACATACAGCTACGAGCGTGTCGATAATAAAATCAACAACAAGACAAGCGAACAAGAGGTATTGTTATGGAACCGTCTACCACAGACCACATCATCCTGACTATGTCCATCGTTTTTCCCGTGATGTACTGCGTGGCTCTTATTGTTTCACTGCAGATGGATACCCGCCACGATCAGGCTGATACCCAGCCACAGCTTGCCCGTACAAAAAAGCCTGTGCGGTGAAAGGTAAGGAGCAGCTCCTCAGCAAATGCTCTTTGAGTGCAGATACTCAGCATAACCTTTGGCAAAGGCTTCCACCCGCTGCCACGAGGTAAACTCAATATCTTTGGAGGCATCAGTACTGCCTCCAGTGATTTTCATAATCAATTGAATCATCACCCGATCAAACCAACGGTAACGGCTGTATTGCAGTGAGCCTGCCAGCACCCCAAGGTATCCTGGCTTCCAGGGACAGGTTTTCAGGAAACGCTGCATGTAACGATTGGTGTCTGGATCCTGCTTTTCAGGCTTTCGTGCAGTCAGGTTGACACTGAAAAATCCGCTTTCCACAGCATTCAGGAACGACTGATGATTCTCGATAAACTTTCGCGCGGCTGGCAGGTGATGCCCGTAGCGAATGGGAGAACCAATCAGCACCGAATCAAAGTCTGACAGTGTTACACTGTCTTCTTTCTCCTCGATATTCGACAGGGTAATGTCCAATCCCTCAGCACTCATGGTTTTAGAGATTGCACGGGCAATGGAAGCAGTCTGTCCATCGTGAGAAGCATAGAGAATCAGGTGTCGTGACACAGCATTTTCCAAAGTATAATAACCATCACATGCCAAGGTACGCATTTTTACCCATAAAACCACGCAAAGCGTTGACCACCATCAAGAAAGGCTGCAGCCAGACGAATGATAATCATGGGTAAGCCGCGAACACTTTACTAAGAACTCGCACCAAGGCTCATAAAAACATCCATTATTTTTCAATCTGCCCATCTGGTTAATCCGTAATCGCCGGAATTGAGTAACTATTTATGATTGCCACAGCAGGATCGTGGCTACTGCAAGTGGCCACACTCAGCGTTTTGTTTCTGGCCCCTCTTCCTGGTATTGCAACCCTTTTCAGGAATAATTCCGCCAGAGCACAACAGCTAAACACATTCCGTGCCTGGTAAGTACCCGGGCCTTTGCCAAGAAACATCCCTGCACTTCGCGGAGACGTTGCCGCTGTCAGAACTTAGGCTTAATGCGCTGGAGTGGAGAGCCACTCATTCCCACTCCCTTTTTTTACTGGCACTTTCTTTTACTGGTACTTTCGCTCACATTTCCACTGTCATCCTCAAGAGCTTTCTTAACACGCTCGGCTCTTTTTCTACGTGCAGCTGGCGTGCTGGAGAAGCCCCCTGACTCACGATAGTTACGGCGATTGTTATTAAACCATGTCTGTACTTTTTTAGCCGTTGTTCCAATTTCCTCTGCAAGTGCTTCACGCTCTCCCTCTGTCGGATAGGGATCGTCCTTGTGATCAAGAAACCATTTTACACACACCCGCTTCATGCGATCCCGTTCTGTTTCCAGCGTACAGAATATTCCTGTTTCGGCCTGGACATCTTTAAACAACTCAAAAAATACACCCTGTGAACGCCCGTATGTGGCTTCATACATCACAGACTCAGCCTCCTCATAGGTGATACCCAGCTGCGCTTGCTGAATTTTCACCACGACCTCTTTGCAGTCTTGAAAAGCTTTCTTCAGCCAAGGTGTGGCAGCCTGAAATTCAGTTCTCAAAGATTCATGGTCAGCCAGAGTGTGAACCATACCCCCATGAGTTTGGACAAAACTCCTTAGCCAGTGCAATTGGTACCCTACCTTGAGCATGGCTTCTGTTTCCGGGCCGGTGAAAGTGATATGGGACACACTTTCACTATTATAAGCCCACAGGCCATACTCAATATCGGAGTGGCTCTGCTGACTCTGGGGAAACGCCTCCTGAAAGCTGTAAGCCGCTACTGGCATATCCTGAAATTGCTCATACACCTTGGCACGGCTGAATGAGTAATGATTCTCCAGATAGTCAATGATGCGTGTGAAAGCATCCTTCTCCGCCCGCTGCAACGATTCACACAACCAATAAAACTGTGAATGCGTCTTCTCAGGAAGATTTAACCTGCAGGCCTGCTCATAAAGCCCGACAAAACTGCGCCATTCCAGCAATTGCTGCTTAAAGGCAGAGATATCCTTATCCCATTGCTTTGCCTGCCCATGCTCCGGTTTTGATAGTGCCAAAAGACCCGACAAAGCCAGTTCCCGAGCATCCCGTTCCTGCACAGTGACAGGTTGAGTGGCTGCAGGTTGAAGATTCTCACCGATACCCGAAGGGCTTAGCCTCGCAGAGGAGCCTCCCTCTGTTGCAAGAGAGTATGCAGGGCAGAGTACACTGGATGGGCTGGATGGATTGGACAGATTGTACATGGCTGCGGCCTCTCTGTTTTTTTTACTGAATCCCTTAGATAAATATTTGCATCCAAGGTTCAGTGAATACCGCTGGAGCCAGCTGTCGGTAAGGTCAGTACCCCCAACAAACTTGTCAGTGATTCCTGTTTTCCCCCTGTTTATGCTCTACCGAAATAATGAAAAACATAAATTATGAGGAAAGCGTTATGCACACAAAAGCCCCCAGCCATAAGAAGTTTATTGCATTGTTAATTCTGCTGGCGATGGGTGGGCTTGCGCTTTTTACCGGTTATATGCCGTCAGAATATTCCGCTCAAACGTCTCTCTACAAAAGCGACCACACATACAAAAGCGTTCAGGCCCCCAAGGGAACCTGAACGCTCTTTTCCAGCAAATGTATTAAAGATTAAGCGGTGGCGATGTCGCCTGCGCCTTTCTTCAGTACAAACTGTGCACTCTTCTTGAACACAAAGCGGTTTACGAACAGTGCAAAGGCTACACAGCTCAACAGAGTGATAAACATCATGTGGATGTAGTGGAATGGAGCCCAACCGAAGGTGAAGAAGGCGTACAGCAGGGTACCGAACACAACACTCAGAATTACAGAGCGCGCATCCACACCACGGAAGATCAGACCAGTGATAAAGGCAGACAGGATTGGCATGCTCAACAGGCCGTTCAGCTGCTGCAGCAGGTTAATGATACTTTCTGCGCCGCTGTATACAGGTACCAGTACCAGAGCGATAGCCACGAAAGTCAGAGACACAGTGGTGCTCAGCTTCTTGATATCTGGCGTGCTGTTGAAATACTTCTCGTGAATGTCGCACACATACAGAGCCGCAGAAGAGTTCAGCACAGAGTTAAAGCTGGTGAGAACTGCCGCCGCCATAACTGCTGCAAAGGCACCGGACATCCAGTGAGGCATCAGCTCACCCACCAGGTGACCGTAAGTGGCATCACCCAGCTGACCGTACAGTTTGTAAGCCGCGATACCTGGAATAACAACCATGGCAGGAACGATGCACAGACGGATAACGGCCGCAGTCAGAACACCACGCTGGGCTTCTTTAATGGTTGGAGCCGCCATGGCACGCTGAGTGATAGTCTGGTTGGTGCTCCAGTAGAAGATCTGAATAAACAGCATACCGGTGAGCAGAGTGTGCCAGGGGATTGGGGAGTTATCGTCGCCAATCAGGGTCAGACGCTCCGCAGGAATACCGGAGAAGTCAAAGCCAATCGCCTTCAGAGACAGGAACACTACCAGCATACCCATAGCCAGCAGGCCGATGCCGCTGTAGGTATCGGAAACGGCAACCGCACGCAGACCACCAAAGATGGAGTAAGCCGCCCCCACCAGAGCGAACATAATAGACAGAGGCATAATACCCAGTTCTACCTGGAACATGCTCTGCATAAACAGGGAGCCACTGTAGAGCATGGCTGGCAGATAGATGAATACGTTACCCAGCAGGAACAAGGTGCCCACTGTCGCACGGATGTGATGGTTGTTGTAACGCTTTTCCAGCAGCTCAGTCGTGGTGGTGCACTTGTACTTGTAGTAGATGGGCACAAACACCTTCGCCAGAATGAACAGACCAACGACTGCAGACAGTTCCCACAGGGCCAGCAGCGCCATCTGGTTACCGTTCATACCCACCAGCTGGTCGGTACTCAGGTTAGTCAGTGTGATGGAACCTGCGATAAACACCCAGGACAGACCACCATTGGCAAGGAAGTAATCCTTACTGCTCTCCCCCCGGCTCGGAGACTGCGCGCATTTGCGCCAGGTTAGAAAGGCGACGAGTAACGTCAGAAACAGAAAGACACCAAACTGGATGATTTTGTCCATTATTGAACTCCTAAGACATCAGGCTCTTATCGGCGTAAGCCTTATTCTTCCCGGCCGTTGCCGTATGGCTGATTGAGTGAGTGAGCAGTTTTAAAACAAGGGTGTTGCGTGGCCTGTTAGCAGGCCACAAGGTGAATCAACATCATGGCCTCCGGGTCCAGCAGAGGCATTGCCAGCCCGATGTCCATCAGTTCGCCACCTGTAAGAGTGAGTCCCTCTTCCAGCCAGAGAGGCCTGGCCTTCATAAGCTGGAAGCTGGCTTCTGGCATATCAACGACAGACACCTTGTATTGGGCACATTGATCAAGGCCGATAAAACGTAAAGGTTCAGGAATCACATGCTGGCTCATGGCCTCCTGACAAATCACCACCAGGGTTTCCTGATCGTTCATAACCCCATAGACCTGACGGTTCGGGTCCGTGCAATCCAGACGGAAGCTCTGGCCAGAGTGAATCAGAGGGCGGAATTGCTTATGCAGAGCGATATAACGAGCCATGCCCGCCTTTTGCTCTTCAGGTTCTTTCACCGGATCAAGTTCAACGCCCATATGGCCAAACAGGGCAGTCAATCCGCGCAGGTTAATGGAGTGACGGCGCTTGGTGCTGTGGCACTCTTCAGGGCCAATATGGGCACCTATAACTTCTGGCGGGAAGAAGTAACCCATACCTTTTTGAATGGTTTGGCGTTCCAGTGCATCGTTACAATCAGATGCCCAGAACCGCTGGGTACGCTTGAGAATTTCGTAATCCACACGGCCACCGCCTGATGAGCAAGACTCAATCTCAACAGCCGGATGCTGCATGCGCAGTTCATCAATCAGGCGATAGAGAGCTTGTGTCTGCTTGTGCACAGCAGCCTGTCCCTTATGGCCGGGCTGAACCAGCTCGCGGTTCATATCCCACTTGAGATAGCCGATATTGTAGCGAGTCAGCAGATCATTCAGACGATCAAACAGGTATTGAAAGCAATCAGGGTTTTGCAGGTCCAGCACATACTGCCAGCGCCCACTGGGTTGGTTGTAACCTTCCAGCTTCAGCAGCCAGTCCGGATGATTACGGAACAGATTGGAGTCCTCGTTAATCATCTCCGGCTCAACCCACAGGCCGAACTCCATACCCAGTTTGTTGACGTGGCCAATCAGCGGTTCCAGCCCCTGAGGGTACTTCACTTCATCGAGATACCAGTCCCCCAACGCGGCGCGGTCATGGTCACGACCAATAAACCAGCCATCGTCCACAATAAACCGCTCAACCCCCATAGCCGCAGCGCCTGTAGCCATCTTCATGATGTACTCAGGGCTATGATCGAAGTAGATACCTTCCCAGGTATTCAAATGAACGGGGCGTGGTTTACCGTTGGGAAATTTAATAATGTTTTCGCGAACATATTTATGAAAATGTTGAGACACCCCATTCAAACCTTTTCGGCTGAACGTACCATAGAGCCAGGGAGTCGTATAACTTGCACCGACGTCAAGAATCATCTCACCGGGAAACAGCAGTTCACCGGCCTGCACAAAGCGGCGGCCATCACTCTTGGCATCGGCACGCATCTGGTGGTTACCACTCCAGCCCAGATGGAAGCCCCACACATCACCCGCCTGCTCGGTAAAGCCTTTGCGGCCCACCATCAGGCCGGGGAAGTTTTCGTGGGACGTACGACCACGGCGGTTTTCCTGAATAAAAGAGCCGTGACTCAGATCTTTGCGCTCGGTGTGGAATTCGCGAATCCAGCTGCCGTAAAAGTGCATAAGCTCCGTCGCATAACCGGGAAGTGGCAGCGTCGAAGCCAGTTTGTTCAGAGTGTAGGGGTGGCTGCTGGTGTTGGTAACTGCCATACGGGTTTGCAGAACATCGCTTTCAGGGTCGAGACTCAGCTCAATATTCAGGGTGAGATCAGCAACAGCATCCTGTGCATGGAAGATCACCCCGTGATCAGATGGCTGTTCGATACTGGCGATCGAAAAAACAGGTGCCCAGTGTTGTCCATTCCTGTGGCCTTCAATACCCGGTGCACCAAACTGCCCTCGGCCAGATTCCGGACACAACGTCAGCGGAATATCACTGTCCAGACGAGCCTGGGGAATAGCGCGCTGGGTGCCTGCAAGAAAATCTTCACTCAATTGAGGCACTTTCTGCCCCCAGTGAAGAATTTCCGGCATATCGTCCACCTTGATAATCAAGCTGGAGGTACGACCTCTAAGATGAACAACCTGCATCATTGCCAACCTGCATTCCAATAAGGCTATGTTTGCGAAAACACACATTTTTAAACAATAACGACAAAGAATAAAAAAACACTGACACCTATCAAAGGTTGCAGTGTTTTCGCAAACATCATCAACTTCTGCACAACCCACGTATCATTTAAACTACCCACCACCAAGAAGCAGGCAAAATCGTGCAAATTTTGCGCATTCCACCTACCACAAGCAGTAATTCAGTGATGGGAAAAGTAACATTTAAGGACGTCGCTCGACTGGCCGGTGTTTCCACCCAAACCGTGTCTCGAGTCACCAATAACGCCCACAACGTAAATGACGAAACACGGGCAAAAGTATTAAGTGCTATCCAGGCTCTTGGGTATGTTCCCAGCAAAAGCGCCCAGCTTCTGGGACGGAAGAAATCGCGGTTGCTTGGCCTGCTTACCCTCGACTTCGCTTTTTATGGGGCGGCCATGACAGCCGCAGGCATTCGCAATGCTGCCACTGCCCGGGGCTACAGCGTGGTGATTGGCATTACTAACAGTACAGCGAAAGATAAGGTTGTTGAGGCCATAAGAGAGCTGATTGCCCAGCAGGTGGAAGGCATTGTGATTAACATGCCCCTGTCTCCTGAAGAGGCTGTGGCGCTGGTACGCACCTATCCCGACACCCCCATAGCCTTTACAGATACACTGCCCACCCCGGGGCTAGTCACTGTGATGTCCGATCATAAGCTGGGGGCGAAGCTGACGGTTGAGCACCTCATTGCACTGAAAAGACACCACATAGCCTGCCTGAACGGCCCACAAGACTCCACCGCTGCGGAATTACGAAGGCAGGGCTGGCTCTCAACCCTGAAAGAACATCAGCTTGAACCTGTTGCCCAATACATCGGTGACTGGTCAGCCGTTCAGGGCTATGAGCTGGCCCGGCAGCTTTTGCAGAAACACCCAGGGTTAGATGCCCTGGTGTGTGCTAACGACCAGATGGCTCTCGGTGCTCTCAAGGCACTCCATGAGGCCGGGCAACTGGTTCCCAGGGATGTATTGGTTACAGGTTTTGATGACACCCCTGACAGCATTATGTATCAACCTTCTCTGACCACTGTACGACAGGACTTTCCAGCCCTGGGGGAACAGGTTGTCGCCGCTCTTTTCCAGTGGATGGCATCGCCCGGGCGCGATGATTTTCAGGCTATCAGCCAAAAGCTGGCCGTGACATTTATAGCGCGAGCCAGCACGGCTTGCGGAGGGCAAGCCTAACTACTGTTAATTTGTGCAAGACCCTTTATAATTCTGCCTCCGTCATCCGGACCGGATATTCAGCTGCGCTCTTCCACACCAGTCACAAGCATATTCCCAAAAATGATTACAACAATAGCCATCCATTGTTGTACGGAATAATGAGCTACTGAATAATACTCCCCCACCGGAGCACGGATACAAACCGCACAAAAGCCTGTACGGCCGTTTGGAGTCAATCTGTTTATGGAAACCATGACCTCGCTGTCCCTGATTCTGGTCAGCGCCATACTGGTCAATAACTTTGTACTGGTACAGTTTTTAGGGCTGTGCCCGTTTATGGGCGTGTCCAACCGTCTGGAAACGGCGGTAGGCATGTCCCTTGCCACCACCTTTGTACTGACGCTGGCGTCAATCTGCAGCTACATCACCTATCAGTACATCCTTGTGCCTTTGGGGCTGGAGTTTCTGAAAACCCTCTCCTTTATTTTGGTGATAGCCGTGGTGGTGCAGTTCACGGAAATGGCCGTGCGCAAAACCAGCCCACTGCTCTATCGGGTGTTGGGCGTCTTCCTGCCCCTGATTACCAGCAACTGCGCCGTACTGGGTGTAGCCCTGCTGAACAGTCACCGTATGAATGCCAGTTTTATTGATTCTGCCCTTTATGGTTTTGGTGCAGCGGCAGGGTTTTCACTGGTACTGGTACTGTTTGCCGCCATGCGTGAGAGGATTACGGCGGCGGATGTGCCCATGCCCTTCCGGGGCGCAGCTATCGGAATGATCACTGCCGGTTTTATGTCTCTGGCCTTTATGGGCTTCACCGGTCTGATTAAGCTGTAAGGAGAGCTGGAACACGAGTTTATGGACGTTTTATCTCTCGAAAGTGTGATTTACGCACTCCTTGCCCTGCTGGCACTGGCGCTGGTATTTGGCGCTATTCTGGGTTTTGCCTCTGAACGCTTCAAAGTGGAAGGCAACCCCATCGTAGACCAGATCAACGATCTGCTGCCCCAGACCCAATGCGGTCAGTGCGGCCACCCCGGCTGTAAACCTTATGCAGAAGGCATTGCCAACGGCGAGCCGATTAACAAATGCCCTCCCGGCGGGCAGGCCACTATTAATGCTCTGGCCGACCTTCTCGATCTGGAACCCATGGCGCTGGACGACGAACACGGGGAAGAAAAGCCCCCCATGGTCGCCAATATCCGGGAAGATGAGTGCATTGGCTGCACCAAGTGCATTCAGGCCTGCCCGGTGGATGCCATCCTCGGTGCTGCCAAGCAGATGCATACCGTGATTACCGACGAATGCACCGGCTGCGACCTGTGCGTTGAACCCTGCCCGGTAGACTGTATCGATATGGTGCCCATCGCCACCACAACCCAAAACTGGCAGTGGCCCCTGCCTTCTTCCTCAGAACAATCAGGCATGCAATTGATTGCAACCGACAAACAGGGGGAAGTGGCATGAGTGCAATCCCTCTGCGTACTATTCATGATTTTCCCGGTGGCGTTCATCCCCAGGAGAACAAAGAGCAATCCACCCGAACCCCGATTGCCATTCCACCACTGCCAGCCCGTCTGGTGCTGCCTCTGAATCAACACTCCGGCGCACCGGCACAACCGGTGGTCAGTGCAGGTGAGCACGTACTCAAGGGTCAGCTGTTGGCAAAGGCGACAGGCTTTGTCAGTGCCCCGGTACACGCGCCTACGTCCGGTACCATTAGCAGCCTTGAAATGCACCCTGTTCCCCACTGGTCTGGCCTTGAAGAGAGCTGCCTGATTCTCTTGCCCGATGGCAAGGATGAGTGGTGTTCTCTCTCACCGATAGAAGACTACCGCACCGCTGAACGGGAAGAGCTGGTTGAACGCATACACGACGCAGGCATTGTAGGACTGGGTGGCGCAGGTTTCCCTGCCGCTGTAAAAATGTCATCCCGCAAGGCCAGCAAGATTCATACACTGGTTGTGAACGGTGCCGAGTGCGAACCCTACATCACCGCCGACGATATGCTGATGCGGGAGCGAGCTGCCCAGCTGGTGTCCGGCATCGAGATCCTCCAGCACATGCTGGCACCAGAACAGGTGTTGATTGGTATTGAGGACAACAAGCCCGAAGCCATTGCCACCATGGAAAAAGCCTGTGCTGGTAAAGCTGGTATTGAAGTGTGTACCGTGCCTACCAAATATCCGTCCGGTGACGCACAACGTCTTATCTGGCTGCTCACCGGTAAAGAAGTGCCGAATGATTCTCGCTCTGTGGATATCGGCATCCTCTGTTATAACGTGGGCACCATTGTTGCCGTGCACGATGCCATTGTTCACGGCAAGCCGCTGATATCCCGTATCACCACCCTGACCGGCTCTGCACTGTCTCGCCCCGGTAATGTGGAAGCCCTGATCGGCACACCGGCGGAACACCTGCTGGTGTTTGCAGGCATTGATAACGACACCTTCCACACCCTGATTCAGGGTGGGCCGATGATGGGGCATACGCTGGATACCACGGCCGTGCCTGTGATCAAAACCAGCAACTGCTTTATTGCGGGAACAGCTCAGGAGTTTCCGGCTGCGCCACCGGCTCAGGCCTGTATCCGCTGCGGTCTGTGTGCAGATGCCTGCCCCATTGAACTGTTGCCCCAGCAGCTGCACTGGTATGCGAAATCCCAGAACCACGATCAGCTGCAACACCACAACCTGTTCGACTGCATCGAGTGCGGAGCCTGCGCTTACGTGTGTCCAAGCGCCATCCCACTGGTACAGTATTACCGTGCTGCCAAGGATGAAATTCGCACCCACAAAGCCAGAACAGAAAAGTCTGAACGCTCCCGCGTGCGTTTTGAGCAGCGTCAGGCTCGCCTTGAAGCTGCCGCTGCCGAGAAGGAAGCACGCCGCAAGGCCAATGCTGAAAAGGCTCGTAAGCTGAAGGAAGCCAAGGCCGCTGCGGCCACTGCACCGGAGAAATCTGAAGCAAAAGCAGAGGCAGAGGCTGACCCTATTCAAGCCGCCATTCAGCGAGCCAAGGCTAAAAAGGCCGCTCGTGCGGCAGGTACAGATTCTCCTGCCAAGCCTGCAAAACCAGCGAGGCCACAACTGTCCCCCAAACAGAAAGAGTTAAAAATTCAACTCTCTATGGCCAAGGCACAATTGAAGAAGTCTGAGCGTGCCCTTCCCCAAATGGAAGAAGGCAGTCCGGAAGCCAATAAGCTGAAAGACGACATCGCCCTTGTGCAAAAACAGTTGGAGCAGCTGCAAACCGAATTTGATGCTGCCTCTTCCGCTCCGGCAGAAGCACCGGCAGCTACAGAGAAACCGGTGAAAGCCAAAAAGCCAGCTCTGAGCGATGACGAAAAAAAACGCAAAATCGAGTTAGCCATGAAGAAAGCCGCTCTCAAGAAAGCCGAGCGTGCACTGGCCGTTGCGGAAGAAGCGGGCAGTGATCAAGTGGATACCCTGCGTCAGGCTCGCGACGAGAAGCGTCAGGCGCTGGCGGATGCAGAAAACACAGGAGTACAGGCGTAATGGCACTGATTCGACAGACTTCGCCCCACGCTTCAGGGAAAAACCACACCAACCATATTATGCGTATGGTGATAGTGGCGCTGGTTCCTGCTCTGTTTGTGCAAATGTGGTTCTTCGGCTGGGGAGCTCTGGTGAATGTACTCTGGTGCTCAGTAGTGGCGCTGGGAGCGGAGGCCTTTGTTCTCACACTTCGTAAACGACCACTGGCGTTTTATCTGAAAGACGGCAGCGCACTGGTAACAGCATGGCTGCTGGCTATGGCAATTCCTCCGGGCTCTCCCTGGTGGCTGACGTTTGTTGGTGTGAGTTTTGCCATTATCTTCGGCAAGCAGCTTTATGGCGGCATGGGGCAGAACCCGTTCAATCCCGCCATGCTCGCCTATGTCTTGCTGCTGATTTCCTTCCCGGTGGAGATGACCAGCTGGCTGGCACCTCAAGGTGCGGGAGTTGATCCAATGGGTCTGACTGATAGCTTGCAGGCGATCTTCGCAGGCCACAGTATTGATGGATGGACAATGGCTACACCTCTGGATGTGGTGCGGGAAAACAAAAGCCTGACCATGGCAGAGCTGTGGACTGAAAAACCACAACTGGACGGACTGACGGGTATCGGCTGGGTATGGGTGAATCTGGCCTTTCTGGCCGGTGGCCTGTTTCTGCTGAAACAAAAGATTATCAGCTGGCACGCACCTGTGGGTATGCTGGCTGCTCTTGGGGTTATGTCCCTGCTGTTCTGGAACGGTACCGGCTCAGGCTCCCATGGCTCCCCTATTTTCCACCTGCTCTCTGGCGCTGCCATGATGGGTGCCTTTTTTATTGTGACCGATCCGGTCAGTGGTGCAACGTCTAACAAAGGCCGCCTGATCTTTGGTGCTGGCGTGGGTATCCTCACTTACATTATCCGCGTCTGGGGTGGCTACCCCGATGGCGTGGCCTTCGCGACTTTGCTGATGAATATGGCGGCACCGGCTATTGATTACTGGACTCAACCCCGCACCTACGGGCACCGGAAACCCAAGCGCGGGATGGCGAAATCAGAATGACTGAACAGACAACAACAGACGGCCTGTTTGATGCCGTTCGCCACAATGCCTTAAGCCTTGGCCTGTTTGCCCTGCTCACGGTTGGGCTGGTGTCTCTTACATGGCTGGCCACTAAGGATCGTATTGTCGATCAGGTGCGGGCCAGTGAGGAGCGGGCACTCCATGAAGTGCTGCCAGCAGACCGTTTTGATAATTCTCTGTTGGATACGTCCATTCCTCTGCCAGATACAACCCTCCTCGGCCCTGTGGGTGAAAGTGCCCGAGGCTGGGTCGCATTCCACGAAGGTGATCCGGCGGCAGTGATTCTTCCGGTGGTGGCGCCTGATGGTTACAGCGGCCGTATTCAATTGCTGGTTTCCATTGACAGCCATGGTGTGCTGACGGGCGTGCGTGCTGTGTCCCACAAAGAAACCCCTGGGCTGGGTGATGGCATTGATACCCGGGTGTCCAACTGGATTCTGGCCTTTACCGGCAAATCACTGCTGAACCCGGAAGGTGCGGGCTGGGGCGTAAAAAAGGATGGCGGCAACTTTGACCAGTTCACCGGCGCCACTATCACTCCCCGTGCAGTTGTAGGCGCGATTCATCGCTCTCTGAAGTATTTTGATGCTAATAAAACCACGCTGTTTACCCTGGGCTCCATGGCGTTGACACAGCAGATCGGTCAATCACAAAAGCAGTCAGGAGGCCACCTATGAGCTGTCATGCTCCGGAACAACCGGAAATCATTGCCTCCACCGGCGGTGTAACCCAGGAACAGGCAAAAGACATCACCCTGCAGGGGCTGTGGAAAAACAACCCGGCCCTGGTGCAGCTGCTGGGTTTATGCCCGCTTTTGGGTGTATCCAGCAGTGTGGTGAACGCCACCGGCCTTGGGCTGGCGACCATGACGGTGCTGATCTGCTCGAACCTGCTGGTCTCACTGTTCCGCAACTTTGTGCCGGATACTATCCGCCTGCCAGTGTTTGTGATGATCATTGCTGCCCTTACCACCTGCGTTGAGCTGGTGATGCAGGCGTATACCTATGAGCTGTATAAAATTCTCGGCATTTTTATTCCCCTGATTGTCACCAACTGCATCATCCTTGGCCGGGCCGATGCCTTTGCTTCCCGCAATGCGCCCCTGCCTGCGGTGCTGGATGGTTTTATGATGGGGTTGGGCTTTGCTGCCGTGCTGATTCTTCTGGGTGGCCTGCGTGAACTGGTGGGTCAGGGAACGCTTATGGCGAATATGGACTTCCTGTTTGGCTCGGTAGCGGCCAGCTGGAAGATCGTTGTCATTCCTGATTACAAGATGTTCCTGTTTGCCATTCTTCCCCCCGGCGCGTTTGTTTTTATGGGGCTGCTTATTGCTCTGAAAAATATTGCCGATAACCGTGTAGA
>NZ_SMME01000721.1:0-6511 GCF_009711465.1 Parendozoicomonas verongulae
GAGCAGATCTGAATAAGACATGGAATGGTGTGACGCCTTTGTTTCAAGCGGTTGCGAATGGCCATGTCGAGGTGGTTCAAATTTTGTTGAATGCTGATGCTAATCCATTTATTGGATGGAGGTGGTTTTGGTTTTTCACCACAAGCCCATTGAGCGCAGCAAAAGAAGGTAGACCATTTCTCAGAAGAAAAAACCCTGCTAAGTATGACAGCTATACAACAATCATTAATGCACTCAAGCAGGCAACCCGCAAGTCCAAGAATTACAAACCAGTAGCAACCCACCTTCCTACTGAAGAAACGCCTTTGTTAGAGAGGTTTTCCGCTCTGCATTTGCAGCACAAATAAAAATAAGTACCCGAACCATTGCTTTCGCATATGCTGAAACGGGTAGAGGAGATATCAGTCCTGGTTGAAATACTGAGAAGCTGATCGACCTGCTCCTGACTCAAGGGAGTACCGGTAGCCACAAATTCATAAAACCGGTACTCACCCACAGGCAATAGTCACAGATAAAGAAAGAGGAATGTTACATCCACCGACAACAAACCCATCACTTTTCCAGCATCCCCTTTATCTCTGCAACCGCTCTTTTTAAATACTCCCGCCAGCGCTGTTGGTAGTACTGTTGCATGGCATTGCGGGTCTTTTGATCCATCCCGGATGAAGGCGTATACCTTATATCCAGATCGTCCAGCTGAAGAAGCTCGTAGATGTTTATCCACTTTTCCTCTTGCTTTTCAGTAAACCGGAGTTTCAAGTTAGGGTTGATGATGTACTGCCCGCGTTTGATACGCTTGAACAGTTTACGGTTGTAGGGAGCGTCTCGCTCAACTTCGTTACCGGACAGTATACTGCTAATATAGCTCTGCTTTTTACGACGCAGAGGCAGTACACTTTCTGGTAAGTGTGCCACGGCTTCGGCCAGGTCTTTAGCATTGAATCCCTGGTGAGCAAATAGCATATCGCCAAGGGTGCGATAAAACTGGGCACACATCAGGTTGAAAACAAACAGCCCCATCAGCTTTTTATCCAGCTTAATGAGACGCCCTTCAGCCTGTATTGCCACACTATCCGGCTGGAGGCACTCAAAGATAGAGGGTAATTTTTTGTTAGCATAGGCCGGATTGTTTAAAGCCATTTCCATGGCCATTTGCAAAGCATTGAGACCATTGGAACCTGTAAGGTCAGTGGCAGCCCCCCGCTCCAGCAGGGCTTCTACCAGACCAGTATTGCCGGTTTTCACCGCAACCATAAGTGGGGAAAGATTGAAAATCGTACGATGGTCAATACCGTATTTCTCTGTATCCCGCAACACGCTGCCAAAGTTCTTCAGCTCATAAGGCATGTAGTGTTTCCGAAATAGCTGACTGAGGTTTTTACTCTCGTCGGCAGAAGCTGCCTTTACATTCTGACTTGCAAGAGCATTGAGCGTGGGGCGATGGTGGTAGAGCACAGCATATTCCAGGGCCAGAATGCGCTTTTTCTTATTGTTGCCAGACAACCCTTCTTCACAAAGCGTGTCGAATGCCTCCCGGTTGAACACCGGCCAGGGCACTGGCTTCTGCTGCAGAATACGGTTGCGAATATCATCAGCCTGATCCTGTTTGCCCTGCAGCTCCAGTTTATGGGCTTCCTTCTGCCACTCTTTCAGGGAGGAGTCCTGCTGATCGAGTGACAAATCGCCGGTAAACCGTTCTAAATCCAATAGCCGGAACAAGGGATGCTTAAGGTTGCTCTCGATGATATACAGATTGCTGACAGCACGGGTTATCGCCACGTACAAGGCATTAATATAAAACTTGTACACCTCAAGGGATTTATCACGCTTATCCTTGCTGCGTGCATAGTTGAGGGTATCGCCCTCCAGCAGGGCAGGGTCTACTCCCGTGGCAATTTCCCGAAATGCTTTCTCTTCATCCGAGATAAAATTGAACAGAATGATATTGTCGTATTCCAGCCCTTTCGCTTCCTGAATGGAAAACACCAGAGGCGTTTTAAACCAGCGGCTGGCCAGTGCTTTCTGATCCGGGTGCATAACCAGCACAGCAAAACGGGTAGAGCGCGCCGTTTTGCTATCAAGATCCTTTTTGATTTTGTCAGAATCGTTCAACACCTGAAGCTGGCCAGACTGACCGCCAATACTCTGAACGAGGTAGTTACTCTCCTTATCTATAGAACCAAAACGGGTTTGTTTGAGTTTGAGAATCCGGTTAGCAATAGCGGTGATCACCGGTGAGTTGCGGTAGTTAGTTTGCAACACCCGAATAATCTCCCCACTACCAGACAGCTCCTGCTCACTAAAGAACAGCGATTTGACCTTGCTCCAGGAGAAGAAGTTCGGGTGCACGATCTGGTTGGAGTCACCACATAGCAGAAATTGCCCGGTTTTTGCTGACTCTTTGTGCAAAGTTTTCAGAATCAGATACAACTGAACATTGGTGATATCCTGCACCTCATCAACCACAATAAAGTCATACTTTGGCGACACCAGAGCCTGATACTGGTAACTGACGATATTACTGTCGTACAACCCTTCATCACTCATCCAGTTGAGGTAGCGTTCAAACAGGTCGTAGACGGCATGACGCTCTTCATCGTTAAAGATGGATTGCTTAACCCCAAGCTGTAAATAATCTTCCCGGGTGAGCCACCCTTCTTTTGTTGTGGGAGATGGTGAACTGGTGAGCACACCACGAAACTCCTCGAAGACTTTGTGGGGGTCTCGCAATTTGCTCTTGTGGCGATGAAACCAGCGTTCAAACAGTTTCAGGTTGACTTCCTGTCCCGCAGGGACTCGCAGGCTCTCCAGAAACTCTCGAAAGGACAGGAATTCTACATTCTGATTTTCATTCTCGTAGCCGTTAGCGTAATAAAGGCTGCGAGCGTTTTGAACGAGGAAGGGGGAGAGACTGATATAAAGCACATCCCCTGTTGCCTGCTTCATTTTCTCCAGCGTCAACGCTGTTTTTCCGCTGCCTGCACTGCCGATCACCACCAAAGGCGGTGACATTTGGTAAATTTCATCCTGCTTTTCATCGAAGGAAATAATTTTATCCAGCAGATGAAAGCGTTCGCTATCGTTATTCAGGTAAACCGCCGGTTCGGGAGTCGTGGCCTCCGGATCGCTGATAGCAGGAATTTTATCTTCATCCAACTCAGCACCCTGACGAAGAAATCGGGATTTTTCATAAGCATGATTAGGCACATGCTCAAGAATCAGGCAGTAGGTTGAATCCTTATAACTGTGCATACTGAACAACAGCCTGTCACTTCGATTCAGGCGCGCACGGTAGAGGTTATCGCCAATTTTACGAACATCCGCCTGATCAAAGTTGCCAGCTTGCAGTGCTTTCAGAATTTTGGGCAGACCTTTTATTTTCTCGGGCTGCAGATCACTATACAAAAGAGTTTTCACAGAGATCCAATTAGGCTGATTTTTGACTATCAGGAAAAATACCAGATGCTCAAAGCTACAGCCAGCAACGCGAAGCAGTTCTCGTCAAAAAACAGGAAGGACCTGTTGCAAGCTCAGGTCAAGCGACCTCAAACAACCGACCTCAAACAAGCGACGCTACCAGGCTATGTGAAAGTAAAGACTCAGGTACTTATGCTGTGATAAAAACTCCCGTCCAGATTAAGTCATCACAAATTGCATAACATCCTGCAAAGTGTCGACAGACCGGATAGGAGCAGCAAATAGATTTATTGAATGCCAGCTCGATTCTTTGAGCTGTTACATCCACAGACTTCAGACTTATGTCATGAAAATCAAAAAATGTTCTTATCAACGGATTAAGCGCTTTATAGAGGCTTTCTTTGATGCTGAACACCAAACCAAACCACTCATCGGGATGGAATATATCAGCATAAACTTCACCCAGCCGGACATCTTGCGCTGTTAAAACAGATCCCCGCAACTCACTCACTATGGACTCTGCAGGTATCCTCTCAATATCAACCCCCATAGACCGTAAGCCCCTCATATCAGCAACAACGGAGCAGGCCACTCCGTCACTGTGACTTATCGAACCACAAAGCCCTTGAGGCCATAAGGGGGAGGAACCACACACTTCACCTGGACGTACAATAATATCCTGAGTGAATCCAAGCACCTTCAGACAGTTCTTCGTGCAGTATCTTCCTGCCAAAAACTCAATCTTTCGCTTCAAAACACAGAAATGAAGATATTCATCGGGATATTGCCTTGTTTCCTGCCGTAAAAGGTGGAAAACATCCTCGCTGTACTGAAAGCGTACCGCATGCCCAGCGCTTCCGGAAGGCAGGGAAAGCGGCAGATAAAAAGATGTAAGATTACCCGTCATTATCAAAAAAAAGCACCTCATATTTCGAACCAGCTACACTTCCTGCCGCTTGTAAATAATTAGTGTCTATACAGTGCGCTTCCAAGTGGAAGTCTCCCTTTTTGAGTACCGTAAAAAATGACATTTCATAAGCCATCTCAAGTCGAAACAGTTCTCGATCTTATCTGGTCCCACGCACGTACAACGCCAGAAAAAATAGCACTTCGGTACATCAAAAAAAATGAAAGAACGCCAAGAACTATCACCTATTCCCAACTCCAGACCTCTATCTGTTGCTATGCCAGCGAGATCCAAAAACACTTCCAGTCTGGTGAGACTGTGCTTATTGCTTTCCAGCCCGATATGGAGTTCTGGTTTAGCCTGCTTGGTTGCATGCACGCAGGTATTATTCCCGTCCCCATACCGTTAAGCCATGAACATCGACGGTTGCAACGGCTACGCAACATCGTTAAAGATTCCTGTTCAAGAGGCTGCCTGTGCCTGAAATCGCACCAGCAGCTCCTTAGTGAAGCTCTATCGGGTGCTGAATCAAAAACCATAAAAACTATTGCAACCGATCACTTTTGCCAGGTGGTCGTTCCTGTCAGCCCCTCATCGGCTACAGCTAACGATCTTGCCCTGCTCCAGTACACATCAGGTTCAACCGGGAATCCGAAAGGCGTCGTCCTCACCCATGCCAATATAGTTGCCAATATTGAGGGCTACTATCGCCCGACAATGCGTAGTCCACAGCAGCAGCTTGTTAACTGGCTCCCCCTGTTCCATGATTTCGGATTGATTCCTTCAGGCTTATGGCCCCTGTATATAGGCGCCACAGTCACACACATACCGACAGATTATTTTCTGGAAGATCCGCGTATCTGGCTGGACGCCATCCATCAATACCGGGGGACATACGCGAGTATTACACCCACCGCCCTTGATTTATTGATAAGCCTTCTTCAAAAACAACCCCTTCCGGAGATGGATCTATCCAGCCTTGAAGCAATTGTTATTGCTGCCGAACCAGTGAACCCAAAGCACATTGACACCTTTAATGAGCTTCTTTCACCTTTTGGCCTGAACAGGAATGCCCTCACCCCAGCCTACGGTATGGCCGAAGTCACCCTCTGTGTTTCAATAAGTACAAGCAGACAGCCATTAAGAGTGCTGAACCTATGCAGTGAAAGCCTCAAAAACAATTTCATCCGTGTTCATCCCTCACCTCAGGCGTGGGATTACCCTGTTGTGGGATGCGGCCATCCGGTGGGAGACACCCAGGTTGCCATCGTAGCCCCCGATACTCTTTCCTCGCAGTCAGAAAACCAGTTAGGAGAAATCTGGGTAAGAAGTTCGGCTACTGCCCAGGGTTACTGGCACCAGGAACAAGCGACAGAAGACACATTTCATGGCATCACTCAGGATGGCAGCGGACCTTGGTTAAAGACAGGTGACCTCGGTTTCATAAATGATGGAGAGATCTTTATTACCGGCCGCCTTAAAGACATGATAATCATCAATGGCCAGAACATTTATCCCCAGGACATAGAAGAAACCGTATCAGCTACCTGCCATAACGGCGTGAACTACCACAATACGGCAGTTTTCAGCATTACCGTTGAGCAGAGTGAGGCTTGCGTTGCCATTCAGGAAACCAAAAGCAATATTACTGAACAGGAACAGCGAGAACTTATTCGTCAGATTCAGGAAGATATCAGGCTCTGCCACCAAATTGCGCTTCACGACATTGTTCTTATACCCAAACGAACACTGCATAAAACATCAAGCGGAAAAGTCCAGCGCAGGAGTATGAGAGCCGCCTACCAAAACGGCCAGCTGCAAATTATAAACAGCCTGCGGCAACTACGCTTGAATCGCAACCTCTCCTCGGAAGCACCGTCACAAACAACAGAAGCCAGGCTATTCAAGCTCTGGCAAACTGTTTTACCCGGTGAAACCATTACTATCCATGACAGTTTTTTTTATTTAGGCGGCGACTCCTTAAAAGCCATACGGTTGTGTCATGAAATCAGTCTGGATAGCGAAAAAAGCATAACTATCACGGAATTGCAACAGTATCCAACCATTGCATCTCTGGCAAGATATATTGACCAGACCAGTACCGACGAGGCACTGGCACTTCCCCAGACATCTCCGGATCCGGATCACGCTCTTGCCCCCTTCCCCCTGAACCCCATTCAGCAGGCC
>NZ_SMME01000721.1:6521-7140 GCF_009711465.1 Parendozoicomonas verongulae
TTTTGAATTGGGGCAGGTGGCCACCCAGAGCTATATCGAGTTTGATCTGGACGACATCCGGCAACTGGATATATCCTGCCTCGAACAGGCCTGGCAGGGTCTGATTGCCCGCCACCCCATGTTGCGTGCTGTTATCCTGCCTTCCGGGCAACAGCAGGTTCTCGACGATGTACCAGCGTACTCTATTGCTGTCACCGATCTGCAAGCTCTGGATGACACCACACTGGCCACACGGCTCGCCAGTATTCGCCACACCGAATCCCACCGGGTCAGTGATCCGGGTACCTGGCCTCTCTTTGACTGTCAGTTACTGCAGCTGCCCGGGCAGAAGGGGCGCCTCCTGCTGCGGATCGATGCCCTGATCATGGATGCTGGCAGTATCTTCCTGCTCTTTGCCGAACTGATGGAGCGCTATCAACACCCTGACAAGACCTGGCTACCACTTACCTTCACCTTTCGGGATTATCTGCTGGCTATCCCCGATGATCACCCGGCCCGACTGCGGGATCAAACCTACTGGCTGGACCGGCTGGACAACCTGCCCCCTGCGCCTCAACTGCCCCGGCTTTCGTTGTCCTCTGAAGAGCCTCCCCGTTTTGTCCGCCGAACACTGTCACTC
>NZ_SMME01000119.1 GCF_009711465.1 Parendozoicomonas verongulae
ATTGCTTTGCGCCAGTGCCTGGGTTCCAGTTTATCGGAACCCTCATGGGACTGTGCCTGCTGCGCGGCGACAATCAGGTTATCTACCCCTCCATGAGCCAGAACGGGTAATGCTCCCGTTATTTGGGTGATGTTTCTTGGGATATTGTCATAGATCTCATAGATTTTATTCACCGCTGTTTCGGGGATTTTATCCCGGTCTATACCATGCCGGCGGGCTGCTAAACACCACATATCGGCTTCAGGCAACGGCTCTGCTGACTGAATAGCC
>NZ_SMME01000263.1 GCF_009711465.1 Parendozoicomonas verongulae
TACTGTATGATGAAAGGACAAGATATTATCATTCTGAATTCCTTCGTCAAAAAGACTCAGAAAACACCGAAAAAGGAACTGGATCTTGCCAAAAAACGGATGAAGGAGGTGAAAAAATGAGCAGACCATCATTCGCTGATTTTAAGAAGAAAGCACTTGCTGATCCTGAAGTTCGCCAAGAATATGAGCAGCAGGAGCTTTCCTACGAGTTGAGAAAGAAGCTTATTGCCATGCGCAAAGAGGCTGGTCTTACTCAAGAAGAGCTAGCAGAGATGCTCCATACCCAAAAGAGCAATATCTCCAGACTTGAGAACGTCAACTCAAAGACTTCTCCAAAACTCTCAACCATCGAAGATTATGCCAAGGCTATTGGCTACAAAGTTAAAATCAGCTTTGAACCACGTCCAGCCACATAACAAGTGCTTGGGCAGGACGCCTTC
>NZ_SMME01000520.1:0-610 GCF_009711465.1 Parendozoicomonas verongulae
GCATCCGTCTTGGTCACAGACAAAGAGCCTTTTCCTTGTGTGGACTCTCAGTGTGTGCATCCCGGAGATGTTCACGAGCCGCTGATCGCTGTCAGAGTGGCTCTGACTCACTTCAGTGAAAGTGCCATCTGTATCGAATGTACACCCCCCTGCACTGGCGAAAAGAGCACTCTGAAAGACATCATCCTGCAACAAATCCGATAACTTTGAAAGTGGAGGGGCATCTTGCTCCAAGCCCGACAACTCTGGGAATAGATTCTCCAGAAGGGTGGGTGAAGACGGAGGAGTGCATAACATGTCAGGAGCTTCATTATTAATGGAAGTGGTAGATGGATTCCTGATCCATGTTGTGGTGTCCAGTTCAACTGCCAGATGTTGTACAGCCGTTGATTCCGTGAGTGTGACTTGGGTTCCTTGTTTTTTCCCACGGCAATGCACAAGGTGGCGTTCAGCAGACTTGTTGACGGTGCAAGATGTGGTTTCACCGGGGTGGATATATGTGCTGTCCGCGGGGAGTATGGCAATGCTGCCAGCCGATATTACATCTAATGACCGTAACGTAATAAGGTGAAGAGAACTGCTCTTGTCTCCTGATGCATAGGTGGCAGAT
>NZ_SMME01000520.1:620-887 GCF_009711465.1 Parendozoicomonas verongulae
AGTGATGCTGATGTTTACTGTCAGGGTATGGTTGTGCGAGGGACAGACCGGGTCACTCATCTTTCCTGTGGTGTTGGGTGTGTTTGTGTCTGGTGAGATAAGTGGCTTGGGTGAAAGACTGGTTGCACCCGCTCTGATCACAGACAAAGGGCTTCTTCCTTGTGTGGGTGCGCTTGTGTTTGGTGAGGTTGCTGGATGAGGTAAATGCTTTGTTGCACCCATCCTGATCACAGACATAGGGCTTGTCCTTTGAGTGGATGCGTTTGT
>NZ_SMME01000520.1:897-1187 GCF_009711465.1 Parendozoicomonas verongulae
TGCTTTGTTGCACCCACTCTGATCACAGACAAAGGGCTTGTCCCTTGAGTGGATGCGCTTGTGGACGATGAGTGAACTGGATTGGGTGAATGACTGGTCACACTGATCACAGACAAAGGGTTTGCCACTTGTGTGGGTGCGCTTGTGATCGGTGAGCGCACAGGATTGGATGAAAGACTGGTTGCACCCCTCGTGATCACAGACAAAGGGCCTCTCCCCTGTGTGGATACGCTTGTGTCTGGTAAGATTGCCGGATGTGGTAAACGTTTTGTGGCATCCGTCCTGGTCAC
>NZ_SMME01000005.1 GCF_009711465.1 Parendozoicomonas verongulae
TCATTAACCGTCAGGTGCGAAAATGTGTTGTTAGCCTGTTTGGCAGCCTCACTATATAACTGTTCGGCCAGCTGCCTGCGTGTCTCTGGAAGCGGGCAGCTCTGAATCAAACAGTGAACCAGGGCATCCAGTGCGGCTTCATCTGGTGTCTCGAATGACTCCGGGAGAAAAGAGATAGGACAATGCCGTGCCAACTCCCAGAA
>NZ_SMME01000872.1:0-85535 GCF_009711465.1 Parendozoicomonas verongulae
AGAGACCAATTAGTTTTTCATGCTTCATTAAAATGCCAAATTCACGCAGTTTTGATTCATAATCCTGATCTGGAAGTGATGAAAAAAAGCCGCTATTGGAAATATTGATGTTGGTAGGCATAAGTCATTCTTGTTTTTATATTCATAATGCTTGAACCTTAGCACTAACTATCCCTCTGTGTCAGGGTAGATGTCGCCTCTACGCCCGCCACTCCAGCGGAAAGCCATTCCTCAACATCCGCCTGCTGATAACCCACTCCCCTTTGCGCAGCAGCAAATCTTTCTGGATATCTGGGGCCAGTGTCGTCAACCGCAGAATCTTTGCGAGATCGCTCTTGTCGACCTTCTCTTTCACGCGAAGCCAGCGGATCGGTACCCGCACTTCCAGGGTGTTGAGTTCTTCGTTGATGACCATGGTCTTAACGGGCATGATTGGACCAAAAGCTCAATCATGCCAGCTTGAGAGGATGCTCTCTTTGCTAAGGTCAATGGGAATGAAATCATGTACTAGGCACAGGAACAGGAAAAACGTGATTCTGGTGATTTAGGTTCTGTACATACTCTGACGTCATGGCAAACTGATTGCCAAATCTCGAAAACCATGCCTGTGGGGATAAGGACAGGCATGGTTTCGTCTGTTTCTAAAATGGGAGCAATAACATGAGCGCAGAAATCATCAGCGGCACACAGATGCGTAAGGAAATCCTTGCGGAGCTGGAGCAGGAAGTGGTTCGTATGAAGGAGGCCCACGGTAAAGGGCCCGGTCTGGTGACTATTCTTGTTGGGGAAAACCCTGCTTCCATCAGTTATGTGACCCTGAAGGTGAAAACTGCTTTGTCTCTGGGTTTTCATGAAGTTCAGGACAACCAGCCAGAAGATATCTCCGAAGAAGAGCTGCTGGCCCTGATCGAAAAGTACAATCAGGACCCAGACATTCACGGCATTCTGGTGCAGCTGCCCTTGCCCAAGCATATCAACGAAGATGCAGTGATCAACGCCATTAATCCGGATAAAGACGTAGACGGCTTCCACCCCGTCAACCTGGGCAAAATGGTGATTGGTGGCGATCAGGTGCGCTACCTGCCCTGTACCCCCGCAGGTATTCAGGAAATGATTGTACGCTCAGGCACGGAAACCTCCGGCGCAGAGGTAGTGGTTGTTGGTCGCTCTAACATCGTCGGCAAGCCCATCTCTGTAATGATGGGGCAGAAAGGCCCCGGTGCGAACAGTACGGTGACCATGGTTCACACCCGTACTCAGGATCTGGCATCTCATTGCAAACGTGCAGATATTTTGATTGTTGCCGCAGGTGTGCCCGGCCTGGTGAAGCCTGAGTGGATCAAACCGGGTGCGACGGTTATCGATGTGGGCGTTAACCGTATCGGCGTGAGCGAAGAGACCGGTAAAGCCATTCTCAGTGGCGACGTAGATTACGAAGAAGCGTGCAAGGTTGCGGGCAAGATTACTCCTGTTCCCGGTGGTGTCGGCCCTATGACAATCACCATGCTGATGAAGAACACAGTGAAATCTGCATGGTGGCATCTGGAAAAGTAAGCCTCCTGATTTTTCATACTCACTCGCCATAATTGACAAGGCCGTTGGGGCTATTCACTCCAACGGCTTTTTTCTTACCGGTTTGTTAGCTCTGATGGCTGAGCGTCGTTAACTTTCTTGTCTCCAAAGTGTCAGAACAACTCAATTTCACTTTTTAGGGGCAGGACGTATGGTAGTGACGATGAAATCACGGGGGACCACCAAGGGTTCTCACTCCAAAGATCAGAGGGCCCCGGAGAGGAGTGAAAAAGAGAAAATAAAATCAAAAGACGTGGAAAAGCATCTGCCGGAGAGTAAAGCTCTGGCGTCTCCCCGTGCACAAGAGTGGCAAAACATTCGGGCAAAGGCTGTTAAAGAATTTCTCCCTTCTCAATGGCAATTGGTTGGCATTGATGAGAAGACGCTGGAAGAAAATTTTGAGCAATGCGGTGAAGAACTTGCGTTACTGGAGGACGATAGTTACCTGGATGAGTCACTTGAGGACTCTGGCGTATTTGCTGTAAAGCTAAAGCAGAGAATCGCCATGAATCAACATAAAGCTATGGCCAAAAAGCTTGGCCTTGATGATTCTGTTTTGCGAGAGAGAGTCAAGGGAGCCGTATCGGATAAATCTGAGCAAGTGGCTTTAGCGAAAGATGTGGAGATGCTGGTTGCGCAGATCACAAAAGGTTTTGTGAAACCCTGCCCGGAAGAGGTTATTCCTCAATTTCAGTCATGTATGGAGCAGATACGGCGTATTGCCGCTTCACTGCCCCAGAAGCCTTATGCCTCAGCCATCGTAAAAAAAGCGTTGATCATGCAGACGGAAGCTACAGAGTTGCTGGCGATGGATGTGAAAAAATCCTGCTTGTGCAGTGTTTATAAAAATTTTGAGAAAGACTGGGGGCTGGCGCGTTGCTCCTCAGAAGAGGAAAGAAACGAATTACTGGCTGTTCATGATTTGATGGCCTTTGAAGAGTACCTGTGTGATGTCAATGGTTTGATCTCGGGCGTATCAGCCCCCTCCCAACCGAGTGCAGACTCTTCCGATGAAGATGAAGGCACAGCGGAAATAACTGCCCAACCTTCCCCTGAGGAGGTTCGTCAAGCCGAGACCAGAGACAGAGAGCGTGAGGCACGGGCACAGAAAAGATACGAAGAGGCTATTGCCGGGCTGGATGCAGTCTTCAAGGCTGGACAGGATTACAACAAGCGTCTGGCGGAGCAGCAAGACAAACCAAAAGATGCCTGGCAGAGGCTTCTGGAGGAAAAAGCAGAATATAAGTCTCCCGAGCCTTCTCTTCCTGATACTCACATTGAGCCAGTCGTGGCCGTGAAACCGCCAAAACCAGAACGTCAGGTAGAGCTGCCCAAGGATATGACTTCACCACCTGCTACCCGAAAAAAACAAAGCAGGGCCCAAGTCAAATTCAGGATAATAGATGAGCAGACAAAAGAGGTTGTCGAGGCTCGGGGTGATAAAGAAAAAATGCAGGGTGTCACCCGGAAGTTGAAAAAGATGAGTGATCTCATGGGAGAAAAGTTGACTGAGAAAGTACAGGTCATCGCTAATAAACCACGCACAAAAGAGAAAGAGCTAACTCAGATCGGCCATATTATGGGGCTACGTAAACTGCAGGAAACCATTATCCCTCCTGAAGCTCGCTCGTCGGACGTACTCTCAGTGAATGACATTCATCCAAACCGCCCCAGCGGTATTTATAAAACACTGATTGAACTGCTGGTCCAGCCTGTTCTAAGGCGCTTTGATTCTCCCTCTGATCTTACACCTCAACAGGTCCGGAGCTGGTCTCCTGAGCAGTTGCGAGACGAATTTATGAAAAGAGACGCAGCTCTGTATTCAAAGGAGAAGCTGGAATGTGTTGGTAAGCATTGGCAGACATTCAAAAACTTCCTGGGCTGCCGGATGTACCCTTTCAGCTATTTTAAAGACGTTCACTCGCCACTCGCTCTTCCTGATGAGCCTTTTGGCGTAGTTGTTAATAATACTTATGATAACTGGATTGGAATGCCGCTATTCAATCGTTGGGACTATGAAAGAATCAACAGCTTTCCTGCCGATACGCTTGCGACCTTTATGAAGCATATTTTTTCCAAAGAAACCATGGCTGCACTTGAATCTGTCTTTCCACCCCAAGAGGGAATGCAGGTAAGAGTGAACAAAAAGATGCTGTGTGAAAGGCCGAAGGACGCCTTTGAGATCGGGCGCACAAACCACACCCGCAACAGCACAGTCATTATGCTGTTTTCGCCTGAAAAACATCAGCATTTTCTGGCTGTACGCGACCATAAAAGAGAGTACGTGATCCCCTGTCGAGGCCGGGATACCAGCGAGTATCTCGGCGGCCGTAAGAGTCTGTATTACGTTTATCAAAGTATGGGGATGGGTTCTCCCAAGGGGCCCGGTACATCCGCTTTGGCTGTGTAAGTACCCAAACCATCATTATGCGAAAGCAATGGTCCGGGTACTTAGTGAATGTGGAACAGGCGGCTGAGGCTGTTTCTGGCGCTTAAAGACGAAAAGTATTCAGTACGGTTTCCAGCTCCGGCGAAGGCATGCGACCACTTGTCCAGGCCAGCCCTGCGGTTCTGCCCAGGGTTGGCCCATCGAACGGGCGCACGACCAGCTCCTCCCACTCCGTGCTCATATATTCCGGTAGAAATGACACTCCGGCATTAGCAATTAGCAGCTGGCGTACCATATCTTTGCTCATGGCGCTTAATGTCAGTGCCGGGCTTAACCCCATTTGCCCCAGTAAACCAAGGGTTCTCTGATGGGATTCACAGGGCGGGCAGACGATAAAGGTTTGCCCATCCAGATCTTTGGTTTCCACCCGGTCTTTCTGGGCCAGTGGATGATCCCGGTGGGTCACAAAGCAATACTGCTCTTGCCAAAGGGGAGTAAACAGCTCGTCTTCATCTTTCATAACATCCAGAATAATGCGTGCGTCACAGGATTGAGTGTGATGCACAAGATTAAGGGGATTGACAGGCAGGAGCGCCCGAACTATCCGGTAAAACTTTGCGACTTCTCGCTGAGGCAGCTCTGGCATCACTCCAAGAGTGAGTGGTGAAGCGCTTTGCGGCGCGCTGAACAGGTTACTGATTTGATCGAAATCCTTCAGGCTGCGCAGTGCTACAGGATAAAGCTGCTCAGCCTCCCGCGTGGGCTGTGTGCCCTGGCTGGTTCTGTTAAAGAGTATACGGCCGATGTCATCTTCCAGGTGGCGTATTGCGTTAGACAATGCTGGCTGTGAGATATGACACCGGCCGGCGGCACGGGTCATACTTTTTTCTTCATAGACGGCAACAAACTGTCTTAACAGCTTCAGATCCAAAGCGGGCTCCAAAAAGAGGGATAGCATCAGGTCATAACGTGAAGTTATGAGAGGGATACGAAAACGATATTTCCGACTTATAGCTGCGTTGCATAAACTGCAGCACATCAAGTCAATGGGGTCAGACCCCACAGTTTACAGGAGCAATGACAATGTCCAAACCTTTGGTTGTGATTACAGGTGCAAGTTCTGGTATCGGCGAAGAAGTTGCCCGTCAGTTCAGTGCCGCCGGCCACCCATTGTTGCTGGTTGCTCGTCGTCTGGAGCGTCTGGAAGCACTGAATCTGCCCAATGCCCTGTGCCGCAAGGTTGATGTGACCAACCGTGAAGAGCTGGTTACGGCTATCCGTGAAGCCGAAGAGGTTTATGGACCAGTTGACTGTCTGGTAAACAACGCGGGTCTGATGCAGTTAGGTTCCGCCCACGAACAGGATCCATCCGAGTGGGACACCATGATCGACGTAAACCTGAAGGGTATGCTGTACGGCATCCATGCGGTTGTTGGTGGCATGCGTGAGCGTAAGGGCGGCACTATCGTTAACATCAGCTCTGTTGCGGGCATTAAGGGATTCCCTGCCCATATGGCTTACTGTGGCACCAAGTTCGGTGTTCATGGCTTGAGCGAGACTCTGCGTGAAGAAGTGGCTGACGACAATGTGCGTGTAGTAACCATCGCGCCAGGGGCCGTAGAAACTGAACTGTTGGGCCACACTACTTCTGATGAAGTGATTTCTGGCTACGAAGACTGGAAAACCTCTATCGGGGGCGCCATCGTGCCTAAGGATATCGCTGACAGTATCAGCTTTATCTACAACATGCCTCAGAATGTGTGTATTCGTGAGCTGGTAATCAGCGCTACCCGTCAACAGCCATAATGGCTCGTGGCAGTGTAAATAAGTGATACAAAAAAGGCTCCCGGCAAAACCGGGAGCCTCTTTACCACTGTGAGCGAGTTCCTGGAGGGGCAATATTCGATTACGGATCAAGGCCCTTTAGCTTTTGTATACTTGTTGGCACCACTCTGGCGGCTCTTGCAGTCAAGTATACCCATAAAGAATGCAGAGGCGACAAAGGTCAGGTGCATCAACACGTTCCACATCAGTTTGTCATTATCGTAGCTTTGGGCATCCATAAATATTTTCAAAAGCTGAATCGAGGAGATGGCTACGATAGAAGCGGCAACTTTGGCTTTTAGAGTGCCAGAGTCCATCTTGCCCAGCCAGCTGAGTTTCTCTGTGCCTTCGTCAATATCCAGCTTGGATACGAAGTTTTCATAGCCAGAATACATCACCATGACAATCAAGCCTGCCACCAGAGATAAGTCGATCAGGGTCAGAACCTGAAGGATGACGGCGATTTCTGATAGGACGAAGATATCAATCAGAAGATCAGCAATGCTGTTAAAAAAGGTCAGCAGCAGGGCAACCAAAACCAGAGCCAGCCCCAGATACATGGGTGCAAGCAACCACCGGGCAGAATACATCAGTCGTTCAATTAGTCTTTCCATACGTTCGGATAACTACATGCTAGCGGGGGAATTTGGGGCACGATAATCGCTGTGCCTGTGATAATCAACACTTGACTGAGATATTTTCACGTGTAGTTTAATTAAAAGACGACTGGTCAGATATAAATTGATGAACTAATAACCATGGCTCGACCGAGACGAAGTGAAAATATACGACAAGAGCTGCTTGATTTGGGGGTGAAGCTCCTGTCGGAAAATGGCTATAACGGAACGGGCCTGAAGCAGATTCTGGATGCGGCTGGTGTACCCAAAGGATCTTTCTATAATTACTTTCCAAGTAAGGAAGTCTACGCCTCTGAGATTATTGAGTATTACATGGGTCATCTGCTGAAGATGTTCAATGTGGTGATTGACAACCATACTGGCTCACCCTTGCAGATTATTCGCTTTGCTTATCGCAATATGATTACTCATTTCATGGAAGAAAGCTGCCACAGGGGTTGCCTGCTAGGCAATATGGCAGCAGAGATTTCTTTCAGTAGCCAGCTGTGTAGAGAAACCATGTGCCGCATGTATCAACAGTGGCGCGTACACTTTGCTGCTCTGCTGGCAAAAGGGCAGGAACAAGGGGAGGTGAGAAGTGATATGCCTCCTGAAACACTGGCCGATCTGTTCTGGAACCAGTGGGAAGGTGCTCTCCTGAGAATGCAGCTGGAAGGAACCCCGGCGTTGTTGGAAGACAGCTTGGAGCTGACGCTTGACAGGTTGTTCAGCCCGGTCAAATAACAGATACACACCGGGCCAATTGCATTAAAAGACTGTCCTGTTTTTAAAAAATAACAAGACGACCGGTCTAGTGCTGGAAGACCTTGGTAGCCTTGGCTATCACTTTTTGCGAGCAGAAAGAACAACAAACTTATTATTGCTTGCCACAGTCTGGCAATTGCCAAACAGTCGCTTCAGCTTCACGTGATACCCCAGATGACGGTTACCAATAATCCGCAGCTCACCACCTCTCTTTAAGACATCATGGGACTGCTTAAACATCTGCCATGCAATGTGATCCCCAACAGCGTTACCTTGATGGAACGGAGGGTTACAGACGATGATATCCACAGAGTTTTCTGGAAAACCCGTTAAGCCGTCATTAGGTGTGAACTGGGCGCGGTCATCCAGGCCATTGGCCAGCCAGGACTCTTTGGCAGATTCAACAGACATATAAGACTCATCGACAAAATGAATGCGCCCCTGGGAGTTACACTGGCCGATGTACACGCCCAGAGCACCATTGCCACAGCCAAGGTCAATGATGGAAGCATCCTGCTGGGCCTCTGGCAGGTGTTGCAGGAAAAAGCGGGTACCGATATCCAGCTTCTGTCGGGAGAACACGCCAGCGTGGTTCACCAGTTTCATACCGTTATGTTCGATGATTTTGGGGAAGTTTGATGATTTCTCCGGCAGAGTTTTATCCACAGTGGAAAAAATAAGGCGCGCCTTCTTCTTTGCCAGGGAAGTGCTGGTGGCGCCAAAGTGCTTTTCAAACAACTCCAGTGTGGAAGTGTGGATATGCTTGGCCATATCGGCAGCAATCAGCATAGTACCAGCCGGTACAACCTTGCGAATCGCTTGTAGCTGCTCTTCCAGAAGACAGGTGTTGTGGGGTAGTTTCATGCATACGACGGAGGGCGAGAAATCTAAACTTTTTGTCGATGGCAGACACTGTATGTCGCTGATATCCGTTCCGTTTAAGCGAGCGTTATGGCGCAGCCCTTCATGGGCCAGCCAGGAATTACTCCAGTTCACCGGCTTAAAGGGAGCCAGTGCCAGAGTGAGAGCACCAAAGCTGTCGTTGACAACCAGAACCTGACCAGCATGCTCACTGGAAAGGCTCAGCTCCCAGACGTGATGAAGCAAATATTCATCGGCAGCATCCCAGGCTCGCAGGGTTTCTTTATTGCGGACAGGCACGCGCTGAAGTTGAAATATGCCGAAGGGACTGGAGAGGGTTTCCATAGCAAGAGCGCCTGTAGAGGGGGCTGGTAAGGGAAAGGCGGGATTGTTGCTGATCTCCCTGTATATCGCAATACGGCCATATCCGTATTTGCCGCAATTGAATGGGGAGGCGATTGCGTGCTTAATGCCGCTGATAAACAACAGTTCCTTCTCATTTTAGTCTTCTTGCAATCAATGAATCAGAATTTAACTCAAGGGCCAATTGTGCCGTCCCTTGTGCGTCTGGCGTTGCCCATCATTGGCATGTCGTTTGTTCAAATGGCGTACAACATGGTGGACATGATTTGGCTGGGACGTGTGGGTGCCAATGCTGTTGCTGCAGTGGGCACGGCTACATTTTTTACATGGTTCGGTATCTCGCTGCTGATGGCGATGAAATCCGGTGTGGAAATTACCGTATCCCAGGAAGTCGGGCGGGGTGATAAAGATAAAGCTTCCCGTTATGCCGGTAATGCGGTGTTAATGGCTGTGATTCTTGCTGTTGTATTCGGGGTTTTCACATTTCTATTCTCAGAGCAACTCATCGGCTTTTTTGATTTGAAAGAAATGGATGTGAATGACATGGCCATTTCCTATCTCAAGATTATTGCCTTGGGGGCACCTTTTTATTACACCACCCCTACTCTGGGTGGGGTATTCACTGGTGCGGGTAATAGTCATTTGCCTTTTCGTATGACATCTGCAGGTTTGCTGCTGAATATTATTATCGACCCGTTGTTTATTTTTGGTTGGGGGCCTCTGCCTGCTTTGGGGTCAAACGGCGCAGCACTGGCCACTATTCTCGCCCAATTGTTTGTATTCGGGTTGTTCAGCTGGAAGATCCTTAAAGGTGAATCCATCATCCAGCTGACGAAAGAGTCTTTCCGTTTAACAAAAGTGATTGCCCAAAAAATTATCCGGCTGGGTGTGCCGGTTGCGGCTAACAGTGCCTTGTTTATCAGCTTCTCTATTATGATTGCGAAAATTGTGTCTTCATGGGGCGCGTTGCCTATTGCTGTGCAGAGTGTAGGTGCACAGATTGAAGCGATTTCCTGGATGACGGCCAGTGGTTTTTCAACAGCTCTGGGAGCCTATACCGGTCAGAACTTTGGGGCGAACAAGTGGTACCGCATCTATAAGGGTTTTCTGGTTACGGTTTCTATCAGTGTACTGGTGGGGCTGATGGCTACGCTGGCTTTCCTCGGGTTTGGTGAGGAAATTTTCAGCATGTTTATTCCAGAGGCGGATGCTATCCATCTGGGGGGCATCTATCTCGGGATTCTGGCGGTGAGTCAGGTCTTTATGTGTATGGAAATTTCCACGTCGGGTGCCTTTTATGGTATTGGGAAAACCGTGCCGCCGTCTCTGGTCAGTATTGTGCTGACCGGCTCTCGGATTCCACTGGCGCTGCTGTTGTCTGGCGGAGTAATGGGCTTTGAGGGTATTGGGCTGGAAGGTGTCTGGTGGAGTGTGTCTCTGACATCTATTGTAAAAGGACTGCTGCTGTTCGGCTGGTTCTACTGGCTGATTTATAACAGGCCAGAGCGTATGGAAGAACGGAACGCTTATCTGGCAGAAGCCACTTAATACTTATGTCGGGTTACTGTATGCATAATGCGTAACCCGACACTTTCCCAATGAGCCCTGAAGATCAATTCAGCAAGCTGTCAAAGGGCACAACTGACACCAGGTCACCCACTTCCGCACCTGTATTCTCTTCAGGCAGCACGATATAACAGTTCGCCATGCTCATGGAGCGCAGAATGCCGGAGCCCTGACTCCCCGTGGTAACAACCGTTGCATGCCCCTGCTCATCAGTGGACAGAATACCCCGCTGAAACTCTCTGCGGCCTGCCCCCTTCTTCAGTCTGGTACCGGAGGCAGCCTTCAGGGAAGGCGTCTTGGCAGCCACTTCTCCAGACATAATCCGTAGTGCATGAACGGCCAGAATGTTCAAAGTAATAGTAGCGGACACCGGATTCCCCGGAAGGCCAAAGAAAACACTGTTGGCCAGCTTGCCAAAAGCAAAGGGCTTGCCGGGTTTGATCGCCAGTTTCCAGAAGCCGGTTTCCCCCAGCTCTACCAGAATATCCTTGATAAAGTCAGCATCGCCTACAGAGACACCGCCAGAGGTAATAACCGCATCCGCTTCATTGTCGGCACGAACCAGGGCTTCACGAATTACGTCCCGCTCATCGGGCAGCTTACCCAGATCAATCACTTCCAGCCCTAAGCGGGTGAGCATGGTGGTCACAACAATACGGTTGCTGTCGTAAATGTCTCCGTGACCAAGAGTTTCACCGGGAAGCTTGAGTTCGTCCCCAGTGGAGAATACGGCAACCCTCACACGGCGAAAGACTTTTAATTCCGCGATACCCAGAGACGCCAGCAGGCCAAGATCCTGTGGACGCAGCTTATGACCAGCCGTGAGTACAATGCAGCCTTCGCTGATATCTTCACCAGCCCTGCGTATATTGCTGCCCGGTTTTGGGGTTTTCAGGAAGCGGATGCCGTTTTCGGTTTTTTCAGTCTGCTCCTGCATGACGACAGCGTCGGTGCTTTCTGGAATCGCTGCACCGGTCATAATGCGGATGCATTGCCCGGCCGGACAGGTGCCTTCAAACGGGTGTCCGGCAAACGACTGACCTGCCACTGGCAGAGTGTCGCTTGATTCCAGATCAGCGGCTGCCAGAGCGTATCCGTCCATGGCCGAATTGTTGTGGGGGGGGACGTTCATCGGCGAGATGATATTAGCCGCAAGAACACGGCCATCGCAGGACGCCAGAGGCAGTGTTTCGGTTTCTTTTACCGGCGTAACACCTGCGGACAGTGTGTTGAGTGCGTCGTCCAGAAGCATCAGCCCTGGTGCGGAGCAGCAATCAGACATGTGAGAAACTCCTTAATCGATACCGTCAATTGTGTTGATCAGAATCAAACTGTTCTGCAGAAAGAGGCAAATAATTTAAGCCTGCCTGTGATGCAGGTAAAAATTGAAGGTGAAATCTGCGACCTCTTCAGGGTTGTTAATATCCATTCGAGGCAGGTTGGTGGACGGGTGAATAGCATCCTGACACAGAGCAATAATATTGGCGTCGGTTTCAAACAGGTAAGGACGTTCAAAGTCTGTGCGGTGCAGCTCCACCTTGGGAATATCGGCATCCCGAAAGCCTTCCACCAGAATCATATCCAGCTGGGTGCAATCCAGCAGACGCAGCTGGTCTGCCAGCGAGGGATCGTCTGCAGGACGCTCGGTAATACACATGGCGCGGCCGGGCATACTGAGAACGGTCTGAGTCAGCCCTGCGTGGCGCAGGCGATAACTGTCTTTACCGGGTTTGTCCGGATCAACCCGATGATGGGAGGCCTTAATCAGGCCGAGGCGCAGGCCTCGCTCTTTCAGAAGAGGAATCACCTTTTCCAGCAGAGTGGTTTTGCCTGTGCCGCTGAAAGCAGCAAATCCGAGAACTGGCAGCCCTTTGTACAACGCGTTAGACATATCTCAGCCACCAATAATCGACAGGTTGGTGGTTGCGCCGGTGTTGCCCTGATCCAGAAAGTGTTTGTCCTCTTTCAGCTGCAGCACTTCCTGAATGCGGGCAATCAGCAGTTCTTGCTGATTATCACTTTGCAGCAAGTGACGGAGGCTGTATCCCTTGTCAGCAAACAGACACAGTTGCAGATTGCCCTGACTGTTCACTCGCAGGCGGTTGCAGCTATTACAGAAATCCCGGGAGTAAGGCATGATCAGGCCAATGTGCCCCTGATAATCCGGATGACTGAACTCCTGGGCCGGGCCAGCATTGTCTGGGCGAATCATTTGTGTCCAGCCTTTTTTCAGCAGCTGTTGGCGAACGACCAGCCCGGAGAGATGATGTTTCTGGAAGAAGTCCGGCATATCACCGGTTTCCATCAGCTCAATCAGGCGTACTGTAATGGGTTGATCTTTAATCCAGCCGAGGAAGCGATCCAGTTCCTTGTCGTTGATGTCCTTCATCAACACGGTGTTCACCTTCACGGAAGGCAGGCCTGCTGCAAGTGCCTTGTCAATACCACCCAGTACTTCATCCAGACGGTTATGGCCAGTGATACGCTGGAACATGGCCGGTTCAAGGCTGTCGATGCTGACGTTCAGGTGAGTCATACCGGCATCAATCCAGCGCTCAACCCGGCGATCCATCTTATAGCCATTGGTGGTAACCGCGACAGTCTCGATACCGGGAATATTCCTGATTGTATGAATAATGTCGTAGAAATCACTGCGAAGGGAGGGCTCCCCGCCACTGATACGAATTTTATTGGTACCTAAAGCAGCAAATGCACTTGCCAGACGACGAATTTCGTCCAAACTGATGGCAGTCTTATGCTGGGGAGTGTGACAACCATCGGGCAGGCAGTACTGACACCGGAAATTACAGAGGTCAGTGATAGACAGGCGCAGATAGGGGAAGTTTCGCCCCTGGCGGTCTTGCAGTTTTTTCATTGAACACCTTTCCAAAAGGTCCGGGAGGCTGTGGGATTTCTCATCACTTTAGAGGCATCAGCTCGGCGCTCTTTTTTGATTTAAAAAGTCTGAATCATCGTTGAAGATCAAATAGTCGCCTCATCATAACAGACTTTGTAACCTTTGGATGATGGTGTTCCCCTTACTGTCACAGGAATCGTTGTGCAATCCCCTGAATTTCCTGAACAATTGCGCGTAAACCATTACCTCGGGATGGGCTCAGGTGACTGGACAGTTCGAGTTTTACGAATAGGCGTTCAATGTCGCAGGCTAAAATCTCATCGGGAGTACGGCCATTCAAACAACTCATTACGATAACGGTCAGGCCTCGTATCACTTTTGCATCACTGCCAGCGGCAAAGTACAGGGTGTGGCTGTCTTCCTGATAGTGGTGATGCAGCCAGAGGCTGCTTTCGCAGCCGGGAATTTTGGCTGACTCCTGACGCATATCTTCGGGGAGATTAGGCAGATTTCTGGCCATCTGCATAATACTGCGGTAGCGATCCTGCCAGTTGTGTTTGGTCAGAAGAGTGTCTTGCAGCTCCGTCAAACCCTGTGGATTGTAGACTGGCATAGATGTAAAAATGTCAGGGAGAGCCTTTGAGTCCTGAGCGGTAGCAGGGTGTGGTACTGGCTCATGGTTCTCAGCTTGAGTGCACAGGGTTTGCAAAGCCTTCAAAATCTGGTCTACATCTTCACGTGTGTTGTAACAGGCCAGAGAAGCCCGGACGGTGCCGGGCAGGTTCAATGCTTCCATCAGCGGCATGGCGCAGTGGTGACCGGTGCGTACGGCTATCCCCTGCTGGTCCAGAAGAACACCAACATCCTGATTGTGGAATCCGTCGATCAAAAAAGAGACGACAGCGGTTTTGTTCTGGGATGTTCCGATACGGTGAATGCCGGGGATTCGTTCCATACCTTGTTCCAGTCGTGTACGCAGCTGGTGCTCTTGCTGGGCAATCACTTTGCGGTCAAGGCTGTTGAGAAACGTTACTGCAGCGGCCAGGCCAATCACGCCTGCAATATTGGGGGTTCCTGCTTCAAACCTGAACGGTGGTTTGTTGAAGGTGGTGCCTGAAAAGCTGACTTGCTCAATCATTTCGCCACCGGTTTGCCAGGGAGGCATATCATTCAGTAGTTCCCGACGACCATACAAAACGCCGATGCCTGTAGGGCCATAAACCTTGTGCCCTGAGAATACATAAAAGTCACAGCCCAGTTTGCGCATATCCACATCAAAGTGAGCAACAGCCTGAGCACCATCAATAATGGTGGTGGCTCCCACGGTTTTAGCCTGAGCAATCATGGTTTCAACAGGGTTGATTGTTCCCAGTGCGTTGGACACATGGGTAACAGACACGAGTTTTGTCTTTGGTCCCAGCAGTTGCTGATAGACCTGCTGATCCAGTTCACCTTCAGGTGTCACGGGAATTACGCGAATGAGTGCGCCAGTCTCCTCAGCTATCTGCTGCCAGGGTACAATATTGGCGTGGTGCTCCATAGCCGAGAGGATAATTTCATCACCGGCTTTCAGGTTGCTTCTGCCCCAGCTGTGGGCGAGAAGATTGAGGGCCTCGGTTGCGCCCCGAGTCCAGATGATTTCATCGGTAAAGCGAGCGTTGATAAACTGACGTACCGTATCCCGCGCATCCTCAAAGGCATGGGTCGCCCGTGCACTGAGCATGTGGGATGCCCGGTGAACATTGGCGTTGGCGCGGATGTAATATTGACTTACTGCATCAATCACAGCCTGAGGCTTTTGAGTTGTGGCTGCATTATCCAGCCAAACCAGTGGATGACCGTGAAAAGTTTCGGAAAGGATAGGGAACTGAAGGTGAAGATTTGCCGTCATGGGGGGATGTCTTGTGGAGCCCGGCGCAATACTACATCACCAGAAGAGCCCGTAGAACCATGAATCTTCAGGATAACAGTGCAGCGTTGCTTCCTCTTCGGATTTTCCATCCACAAGAGCTATATATTCACACCAGTTTTTCTCCAGATCCTTACCGGTTTCTACGAGAAGGAAGTCACTGATCTCTTTGTCAAAAAAATCGTATTTGTTGACAACTGAGTCGAACAGTTTTCTGTGAATTTTTTTTACCAGCCCGGGATGGCGATGTTCCATCATAACCAGCATACCGGCCGCATGTATGGGCTTCTTGTAGAAGCTGTAACCTCTGTGTTCAAAATCCGCGCAGGTGAAATCTCTACCGCTCATGTTGCAGGTACTGGCTTTAAATTGATCCTGAATCACATGATTGATCATCTCTTTTCTGGTTTTCGCGAGGAATTTATCAAAAACGTAGGCTTCAAAAACGGAATAACGAAAGTAATCGGCCAGTGCTTCACTCATCCAGCGGGGGCGCCTGTCGTGAACCCGAAAGCGTGCCTGAATCATATGGGTGAGTTCATGGATCAGCCCTCCACCGGATATTTTCTGTTCGCTGTCTGCAGCGCTGGCTTTGATTTTTTTAAGATAACGGTCGTAAATAATCAGTTCATTATTTCTGGTGATACGAGCGATCGCGCCTTTGTGTTCCGGTTGATTGCCATCCCTTTCCCGAAATTCAATGTGAATAATGGTATCCGTGCTTAACTCCTCATCTGTCCAGAGCATTTCCCGAAGCCGGGGATACCACTCCCGAATCAAGTCCATCATATTTTTCAGCTCATAGGGGATATGCAGGGATTGAAGGTCGTAGGTCATACCTTGGGGAAACTCAGGGTACACTTTGGAATCGACGGAGCGAAACACTATGTCGGGTATGGGAATTGTACGTGGAGCATGACCTGTATTCTCGGCCACCAAAGTGGGCACATTACAGAGAATACACACGAGCACGGCAATGCAGATTTTACGAAAGCTCACTGAATATAACGAAGCGAAAGCGTGTTGGTCTGACATGTCTGAAGTATCCGTAACCCATGATTATCAATACTCTCAGACAGCCACAGACAACATTCGTTGCCCATTTACTGAGCTGGAATCTCAAACAGAATTGTTGGGAATACTGGCTGTTTGCCCAATCCCATGAATCCAGTATCCTGTACACCCCTCAGAACCCATGTTTTTTGGAGTGTTTGCATGATAAGTGTCCAGGCCGAAGATTTTGATGTGGCCGCAGAATATGACGCTTTGCGCCAATCTTCCGGTACAGGAGCTGTCGTGATGTTCAGTGGCCTGGTTCGGGATATGAATCTGGGGGACACCGTAGGCGGCCTCTATCTGGAGCATTATCCCGGGATGACGGAGAAGTCTCTTGAAACTATTGTGAATGAGGCCAAAAAGCGCTGGCCACTGGATGAGCTGCGGGTGATTCACCGTGTCGGTCAGCTGGATATCAGCGATCAGATTGTTTTTGTGGGGGCGGCCAGCGCCCACCGCCAGGCGGCCTTTGATGCCTGCCAGTTTCTGATGGACTATCTGAAAACCCGTGCACCGTTCTGGAAGCGTGAACAAACCACTGATGGTGAACGATGGGTAGAAGCCCGAGATTCTGATGCCCAGGCAGCAGAGCGTTGGGAAGACGAGAGTGCAGAATGAAAATTTTATCAGTTATTAAAGGGCTGGCAGGGCTTGCACTGGGTGCCGTGATCTCTGTTCAGGCCAGCGCCGATGTGTTGAAAATTGCGGTGTCTGCAAATTTTCATTCCGCTCTGAAAGAGCTGGTTACCCCGTTTGAGAAACAAACCGGCGATAAAGTGGCAATCTCTGTGGGCTCAACCGGTGCGCTTTATAACCAGATCAGCCATGGCGCCCCCTTTGATCTGTTCCTCGCGGCGGATAAGCGTCGTCCCCAAATGCTGGTAGATGCAGGCAAGGCTCTGGATAAGCCGGTGACTTATGCTTACGGTCGGCTGGCCTACTGGAAGCCCGGTGCGGGCAAAGTTGCCTACCAGACCATCAAGGCAGAGAAAGGGCGCATTGCTATTGCCAATCCAAGAACAGCTCCATACGGTTTAGCGGCGCAGCAGGTGCTGGAACATATGGGGCTGCTGGACACGAAAAAGCATCAGCTGGTGCAGGGCAACAATATTGCTCAAACGTGGCAATTTGTGAAAACCGGTAACGTGCCGTCTGGCTTTGTGGCTCTCTCCCAACTGCGGGCAGATAATGTGACGGGCGATTATCTGGTACTGAAAGAAGACCTGTATGATCGCATCGAACAACAGGCCGTGATTCCCAAATCTGCACCTAACTCCAGGCTGGCTCAAAAATTCCTGGAATACCTTGAAGGCGAAGCTCAGCAGAAACAGATACAGGACGCGGGTTACTACCCCGGAGTACACCCCACAGGGCACAAATGACGGAGCAGCTTTTGCAAACAACTGTGGGGCAGGCAGTGTGGGTAACCCTGAAACTGGCCAGCACCACAACGCTGATTCTGATGATGGCAGGGCTACCTCTGGCATGGAAGCTGGCGAATATGAAAAGCCGGGCACGGCCAGTGATTGAAGCGCTGGTGGGGCTGCCTATGGTGCTGCCGCCCACTGTGCTTGGCTTCTATCTGCTGGTGGCGTTCTCCCCACAAAACCTGCCGGGTAAACTCTGGCTGGATATGACCGGCTCCACACTGGCCTTCAGTTTTACCGGGCTGGTGGTGGCGTCGGTGATTTACTCTCTTCCCTTTGTTGTGCAGCCTTTGCAGCGGGCTTTTGAACAGCTGGACAAGGGGTTGCTGGAATCCGCCGCCACTTTGGGAGCCGGTCCGCTGGATCAGTTTATTTCCATCGTATTGCCTCAAAGCCTGAGAGCGGTTCTGCTGGCCGCCTGTCTGGGTTTTGCCCATACCGTGGGGGAGTTTGGAGTCGTGCTGATGATTGGTGGTAATCTGCCGGGTGAAACCCAGGTGCTCTCTATCGCCTTGTTTGAAGCAGTGGAAACCCAGGACTTTACCAGCGCTCACACCATGGCAGCAGGGTTGCTGCTGTTTGCACTGATATTGCTGGTGAGCCTTTACAGCCTTGAAAGGAAGGAACACCGTTGATGCTGTTGCTGGATATTCACTGCGAACGGGATGCGTTCCAGCTGCAGGTGCGGGAGAGCTTTTCCCTGAACGGTGTCACCGGTGTAATGGGGCCATCAGGCTGTGGAAAAACGACACTGTTGCGTTGCATCGCCGGGCTTGAGCGCCATGTGCAAGGCTCAGTGAAGTTTGATAGCACCCTCTGGCAGAGTGAGGCTGCCTTTGTTCCGCCCCATAAGCGGGGGATTGGCTATGTATTTCAGGATGGTCGTCTGTTTCCCCATATGAGCGTGCGCAGCAACCTGAACTATGGACTGCGGCGTAATCGCAAATATCTGGACACGGCTTCGGAGACGCTCTCCTTTGAACATGTGGTTGAATGGCTGGGTATTGTGTCGCTGCTGGATCGTCCTATTACCAGACTCTCGGGAGGTCAACGACAGAGGGTGGCTATTGGCCGTGCCTTGCTGGGTTCCCCCAAGCTGCTGCTGATGGATGAACCTCTTTCTGCACTCGACTGGGCCTCAAGAACATCCATCATGCCGCGGTTGCGGGAGATTAACCGTGAGTTTGGCGTACCGGTGCTGTTTGTCAGCCATAACCGGGAAGAGATTGCCCGTCTGGCTGATGAGGTAGTACTGATGGACAACGGCTGTATTGAAGAGCGTGGCCCCACACGGCAGATGCTGAACCGTGCCCGAGGCTCTCTGGCGGATGACCAGGCACTTTCGGTGCTGGAAGCGGGGGTTGTGAATACCGACAGCCCCTATGGTATGACAGAGCTGGAGGTGGATGGTCGTTCTTTGATGGTGAATCAGAGCAATCTGAGGCAAGGCCAGCAAGTGCGGGTGGTGGTACCGGCTTCGGAGATCAGCCTGTGTCTGGAAAATATCAGCCAGATCAGCATTCAGAACCGATTGCTGACCACACTTACGGATATTCAGGATATAGACGACCATCACGCTTTGGTAAGGCTGACCCTTGACGAGCAGGCTCTGATAGCGCTGATTACACGACAGTCTCGTCACCGGTTAGGGTTAAAACTTGGTATAACGGTTTACGCCCATTTTAAGGCTGCGTGTCTGGAGGTTGTTTAAATTGCTTGCAGGCGTGTATTGTTTGGGAGATGAAAGCACTCAAACGAGCCGCCCATGAGTCATTCCAAAAGCAGTGCCATAAGCTATCGCAACAAAATCACCTGCCGACGACAACGCCCGACAACCGTTGAAGGCCGGGATGTTGTGGAGGAAACGGAAAGTAACCGTGGCCGAGTGATTCAATCGGCCGCCATTCGCAGACTTCAGCAGAAAACCCAGGTTTATCCCCTCGAAACCAATGCCGCTGTGCGCAGCCGTTTGACACACTCTCTGGAGGTACAGCAAACCGGGCGGTTTATCTCCCGTTCTATTCTCAACGAATTTAAGGAAAATGGTCAGCTCAAATCACTGGGTTTGGAAGGTATAGAAACGGCGTTCACCAACCTTGTGGAAATGGCCTGCCTGATGCACGACGTGGGCAATCCACCTTTCGGCCATTTTGGTGAGGCCGCCATCAACGACTGGATGGAAAAACACGCCCGCCCCTGCTTTGAAAAGGCAGCAGGTTCTCAGGCTGCAACTCCGCTCTTTGAAGAGAAACTCTTACCCGACCTGCTCCACTTTGAAGGCAATGCCCAGGGCTTGCGCATCATTCACAGTCTGCAAAAGCTGAATCTCACCTGCTCGCAGATTGCCGCACTGGTGAAGTACACATGCCCTGCCTGGCAAACCGAAGCCGATAAGGGTTACACCTATCGCCACAAAAAGCCGGGGTGTTATTACAGTGAAGAGCCATTGCTGGAGATGATATGGCGGCATCTCGATATTGCTCCCGGCCACCGTTATCCGCTGGTGTACATTATGGAAGCGGCAGATGACATTGCTTACTGCATTGCGGATCTGGAGGACGCGGTAGACAAAGGCATTCTTGACCTTCGCCAACTTCAGGCATTGCTGCAGGAAGAGTGGGACAGTCAATGTCGAAGAGCGGGTGTAGGTGTAAGCCGTTATCTGCCCGGTATTGTGGAGCGGGCGCTGGATGAGAATGCCACCTCTCACCTGTTTATCACTCGCTTTCGTACCAAGCTCTCGAAAGATCTGGTGGATTACGCCACCAGGCGTTACTGCGAGCGCCATCAGGAGGTCTTCGACGGCAGCCTTGACGAGCCTCTGATTGATGGCGGCTCAGAACAACATCTCGCACTGCTAACCCTGAAATGGGTCGCTCGCCGCCACGTATTCAGCCAACCGGAAGTGGAAACCCCCGAACTGCGAGGCTACGCCGCCTTGATGGGCTTAATGGATATTTATCGTCCGCTGCTGGATATAAGCCGGGAAGAGTTTACCCATATCGTAAACGGCGAACCCAGCCGACACTTTATTGCCCAGCGCTTGTATCACCGCTTATCCGGCAAGCATAAAGAAGCTTACGAGGAAGCGGTTGAGGGACTGAGTGGCTCGCCAGATGACCAGCCAGCTTTGGAATGGTATTACCGCTGCCGGCTGGTGATTGATTATATGAGCGGGATGACAGATAACTTCGTGCTGGATGAGTATCAGTGTCTTTCGGCCATTTGAGTGTTTTGTCCCATAGTGGCCAAATGGTGCTTGATGCCTTCGGCAATCATTGCTTTTGCGGATTCATAGTTCAAGCTTTGCAGGTATTGTGAGCATTGATGCGAGCAATCGCATAATGCTTCATTCAGACAGCTTGCGATATGCTCTGCAAACCATTTGATCCCTCGCTCTGAAGTGCATTGGTTTGGATCGATATTTAGGCCATCAAAATCAAAGAAAAAGAGCCGTATAACGCCTTCTTCTGTTAAATGCAGATTGATACTGTCTCTTCTCATACTTATGTGCTCTTTTTCCAGAAGGGCCACTTCTTTGCAGACTGTGTCAATTAATGCCCGATAATCCTCGTCACTGCTGATGCTTTCTATTTTGGTAGCATGGCCTTTGATATTTACAGTTTGCCCAAGGAGTGATGAGTTTGAAGGCCCATTGAGCTCGAAGATCACACCACCTTGCTGTTGGAATGGCGTAGTTAAAATCCCAGGGGCCAGTGTGCTTCCATAGGGGACATTGACCAGTTCATACTGACAGCTTGAATCCAGTCCCAGGCGCCTGATGATTTTGCTGCTGGCCGGTTCTTTTATCATCCTCTCGTACTTAAAATATTCCGGCGCAGAAAGTGTGAGCAGTGCTTTGTCTGCATCTTTGAACCGGATAAGGTAACAAGATTTTGACCCTCCTTTACCTAACAACTTGAGGGTTCTGGTTCCGGGTATGCGGGGTTTCACTCTGGCTATTTTTTCTACCAGTTGAGGCTGGCTGGATAGAAGCTTCAGCGCATCCTCTTCTTTTATTCTTTGGAGCTGGTGTGAAGAAAATTTCAGTTGTTTAGCCGTATCTTGGTAATACCGTCTTACTCGACATACGGTGCGGCCGTTAGCCCGGCATTGGCTTCGTAAGTGGTAAGGAGGGCGGTGAAGTGTGACTTCTGCTCTATGTCTTGAGGAACGTGTAACCACATTTTACCTCTATGCTAAAGATGATAATGGGAATCTTCTCTTGCATAGACAGGTATCAGGAGGAGGTATTCGTGAGAAGCCTGTCAATCCAGATAGTACCTATAACAACGAGGATGGTTTTTCCTGTGTCTGCCCTTCGTGGTTCCTCGAGAGCTAAACCACACCTAAAAAACCTTACGCTGCGTAGCCCGGCGTCGCACCGGGCACGTCTTTTCTCCCAGGCCGTTTTTGACAAGTATAAAAAGGCCTGTGAAGAAGCTATTGAGGGACTGAGTAGTTTGTCGGATTACGCAGTAGCTACCTGGCGGCCACCTCGTCGTATGGCGGCCCAGGAAACCGTACCACAAATAATTGCGGCAATAGCAAAAGGGATCACCGTGTTATTAAAGAGATGGCCTACGTAGGTGCCAATCATCCATGCCACGACACCACTGAGCAGGTTGATCACAGACACGGCCATGCCTGCCATATGCCCTAAAGGCTGCATGGCTAACGAGTTGAGGTTGCCAAACAGGAAACTGTTGCAGGCGAAGACAACCAGCATGATGGCCATAAAGAGTGTCAGCGGCAGTTCGGTTCCGTAAAATTCACTGCTGAACAGCATCGCCAGGCTGGCCACGATCATGACAGTACTGGCAATGCGCACGAGCTTCTTCGGACCAAAACGCATAACAAGCCGCGCATTAACCTGGTTGGCAAGACCGTACATAAACGCCAGCATTGCGAAATAGAGGACGAATTTGTTCCCCACGTGGAAAACATCATGGAACATCTGTTGTGCTGAAAACAGGTAGCTGTAGTAAACACCGGTCACCATACCAATAGCCAGTGTATAGCTCAGTGTTTCTGTGTGTTTCCAGGTTTCCCGCATTCCTACAACCAGCCCTTTTAAACTGAACGGCCTTTTGTTTTGCTGTGCCAGAGTTTCCGGCTGACGCAGGCAGAACCATGCCAGAATCAGTGCGGATGCGATGACTTGCAGGAAGAAAATCATACGCCAGCCGCTCGTCTGCAGTGTTATCTGGCCAATCATAGGTGCCAGACAAGGCATCAATACAAACAGAGAGAGCACCAGGGATATCATGCGAGCCATTGCTGCGCCTTCGTACAGATCTCGTATCATACTGAGTACCAGAATACGAAGAGCCGCAACACCAAGTCCCTGCACCAGACGACCAGCCAGCATAACAGGCAGTGTGTCTGCCGTAGCGCAGATCAGGCCGCCAATAATGAAGAATCCACTGCCCAGAATGACCAGGGGTTTTCTTCCGACGTTATCTGACCATGGTCCGAAAATAATCTGACCAACGATAAAGCTGGCCATCAGCGCTGTGATAATCATTTGCTGGTTGTTTGTGCCGGTAATACCGAGATCAGAGCTGATTTCAGGGAGGGCCGGTAGCATCATGTCAATGCCCACAGCAATAAGGGCCATCATCAGTGCAGCCAGTAAGGCGAATTCCCGGTCACCCAGCCGGTTCGGAAGGCTGGATGACCCTTGGGAGGGAGCTTTGGTAGTCATAGTTCACTCTAGGGTGGTTAAATAATAAGGACAGCGATTCAATGCAAGGTTGTTCAGGTGGTGAAGCCCGATAAGACAAGGAAGCAGATCAGTGTCTTGCAGGTATTGCAGAATTGTAATGAACGTTATTAAAGTGTTTTGTCAGTAAATTGTCAATTTATTTTCTGTGGTTATTATTACGCATCGATCTGGGTGATCAGGAACCTGCTAACTTACTTAAATCTCGCCGGAGAATATTTTGATCATATGATCCATAAGTTCAGCATCCTTCAAAAGGCCATCGTGCTTTAAGCCCGGGAACGTTTTGTGGGTGACTCGGTGACTATCCCCAAAAGCCTGCTGAAGGTGGCTGGCCATTTCCTGACTGTAAACGGGTGAAATAACTCTGTCGTCTTCCCCATGAAGAATATGAACAGGCACTGTCGTTTGTTCCAGCTCTATTTGATTGTTCATGGGAAACTTGAGGAGAAAATCCACAAAAGGAATCGGAACATAGATGAACTTACGATAGATTTCCGTCAGCTTGCGAAAGGGAGCCAGCAGGGTGACATCGCGAATTTTATCCTTCCGTACACGAGCCAGATGGCTGGCTGCGCAGGAGCCGATAGAATATCCGACAACATGCACCGTTTCGTAACCATCCTCGCCATAAAGCTCCCGGCCTTTTGCCAGTATGGCATCGAAGGATTCCACGGTGTCACTGTAAAATTGATCCCGTTTGTCGGGATAGAGGTAATCCTTACCAGCCGTGCCTTCCTTTCGATAGGCACGATATTCTGCACAGAAAACATCATACCCATGGTTGTTCAGGTAGTTCCCCAGTCTGGTTGGCTCTTTGAGTGTTACCCCTTCCGGCAGATCGGGAATATCACTTTCTGTCATCCCCCTTTTTTTTGTCAGGCCGAAGTAGCCGCTGTTGGCAATATCATCAGATGAACCACGGGTAGGGTGAAACAGGACAATCAGTTTTTTTTGTGGCTGTGCAGAGAGAATAAGGTTGGCTGTCACACTCTGACCATCGTTAAAAGTGATTGTCATACGGTCTGTGTGCTGAGGAATAAACGTATGCTTCCACTTCCTTTTTATACCCTGAAAGATTTGCCGTGCTTCTAAACCTATGCCGGTGTTCACGCCCTGCATCCAGCTCCAGGACTGTATTTTTGCCAGGACAAACAGGCGGGCCAGTTGCAGAGGCAAATGAGCCCAGCCAGGGACGACAGGCTCCTCAACATGTTTTTCCAGATGCCTTATGCTACTGCGAAACGTTTCCGTAGCCTGCAGGGAAATATTGGGAAGTGGGTTCCGGTAACCGGGCACAATGCCCGACTCTCCGGCAACCAGCCAGATATTTAAATGACCTTTGGCGCTGAGAATTGACAACCCCGATCGCTTTTGGGCGCGAACGAGCAACTGGGAGGATTTAACAGTCAAAGGGTGCTTAACAGAGGTCATATCCGCCTGATAAAACCCGGCGATAGCTTCCAGAAGGGCAGGCGACAACGGATCAAAAATCTGCAGCGGCGTGGTGTTGCCATAGGCAGGGTAGTTACTGGCCAGTGTCGTCCACCAGCTGCCTCGTATAGTAGGCAGTGGAATCAGGTTTACATCATCGGAGCACTCGCTTTTGCAGGCTTGCGTAGACAGCTCCAGCGTCTCGCTGTTATTGGAGGGATAAAGATAAAGAGCCCGAATGCCGTTGTTCTGAACAATAGCGGCAAGATTGTTCAGGGCGCTGATGGGGGTTTGGGCGGTTGCTGGTACCAGTTTGTGCTCTTCCAGTAGCGGGATAATTATTGCCAGACGTGTATCGCCAAGCTCGGGGTGAGGGTGGCCTCTTTCAAGAAAAAGCGCGAGCCCCTGAGGGAGGTTGTCTCCCTCAAGGTTAATGGGTTTGGTGTTATAGGTTTGCCATTTGTGGAGCTCATGAAGCAGGTCTTTTTCCAGAACCCGGTAGGAGCTGTACAACAGAGAAGATGTGCGGAACAGGGATGACAGTTGTCCACCCCAGCTGGCATTTTGGGTGGCCAGTATCAGTGCACCATCTATGATGGCAGGAGCCCCCCGGGACAAGGCATCAGACAGTGAACGGGACGGTGAGAGCACCTGATCCCAGAGGAGAGTCAGCATTGGATAAGCCAGTCGGCGTATGGGCTCGCTGGGAATAGCCTGGTTGAGTTGCTGGGATAAAAATCCCAGGCTGAAATTTCCGGCAAACAGCAGGGCTCCGGGAATGACAAGCTGTTTTGCTACGCCGGTGATGAGCCTGTCTTTCGCCGGGAAAGGAAACCGTTTGATGTAACCCCTGCTTTTCAGTGCCTGTGGTGAAGCATTCAGCAGGCGTTGGGTTTGCTCGAGCTGCAGGCGCTCCTCTTTACAAGGACGCTCTTCATCCGGTGTGTCTGACTCTTGCGCAGAAACCAGTGCTATACCCGGCAGTAATACCAATAAACAGATAAAAACTGCCTGAATCACCCTTATACGGAGAATCCATGTTGCATCTTGAAGATAAACCACAGATGGCGTTACATTCCATTACTTTTCACGGGAAATAAACCTAGTTTTTTCTGGTGGCTTACGCCAGTTTTCATCTGTAAACCCTGTGGCTTCAGGAAGGAGGACGTGTGATTCACGGTAAAAAGATCGGCGTAGCGCTAGGGTCAGGATCAGCCAGAGGCTGGTCCCATATCGGCGTGTTGAAAGAGCTGCGGCAGCTGGGTATCGAACCGGATGTCTATGCAGGATGTTCCGTTGGCTCTTTAGTAGGAGCTGTGAGTGCCCTTGGTCACCTTGAAAACTTTGAACAGTGGGTGCGCTCCCTCAATCGCCGGGATGTGTGGGGGCTGGTGGATGTCAGTCTGGCTGGCGGACTGGTCCGGGGTGATAAACTGTTAAGTTTTTTTCGAGAGACGGGCATTGATACCCGCATTGAGGAGATGGAATGCCTGTATGGTGCAGTGGCTACCGACTTGGAGACCGGTCAGGAACACTGGCTGAGAACCGGTTCGGTGCTGGAAGCCGTAAGGGCGTCCTGTACATTCCCGGGGCTGTTCCGCCCGGTTTGTAAGGATGGTAGCTGGCTGCTGGATGGTGGCCTGGTGAATCCGGTTCCTGTTTCTCTCTGCCGTGCTCTTGGTGCGGATATTGTGATTGCAGTGGACCTGAACACGCAGTTGGTGGGACGTCATAGCAATAACCCTCCGGCAGACAAGGCTTCTGTTGATGGGGCGGGCGATGGCGAGTCTAACCCGTTTCAGCGGATTACATCATGGCTGGCCTCCGCCACCAGTAAGCAGGTCAGCCGTAACGAGTGCCATGAAGATAACCCCGGCATCATGGATGTGATGGCTGCGTCTATCAACATTATGCAGGATCGCATTACTCGCAGCCGTATGGCGGGAGATCCACCGGATGTGCTGTTATCGCCACGGGTCAGTGACATAGGTATGACGGACTTTGAGCGAGCACATGATGCTATTCGGGAAGGGCAGGCGGTTGTGGCCAATGCTCGCAGTCGTATTCTTGATATCAGTGGTTTACCCCTGGAAGTTATGCCATAAGCTGATCATATTGGAAGAGACTATATCTGGCGAATCCTAAGTTCGAAACTACACTAGCCGTCCCGTTAGTAAGAGTTGTTTCCGGACAGTATGACTGCAGGCGCTTTACAACAAAGACACTTGGCAACTTCTATGAAGGAGTGCAGGACAAAGCCTTTCTGGCTGAAAAATGTTCTGTCTGTTTCAGGCGTTGCTCTTTTGCTGCCACTGATTTTGTTCAGTACTTTTGGATGTGCGGTTGAAGAACCGGAAAGGCGGTTACAGACAGTAGCTCCGGACCCCTTACCGGTTGAGGAGCTGCTGGATTCGGAAAAATTCATTGAATGGACTGAATCCTTCCCTGAGCTCACTTCTATGAGAGAAGAGGCGGAGAAATACCGTATTAATCTTTTTGAAGTCGCTTACCCAGAGCTTCACCCACTCCCTCCCAGCTTTTTTCCTTATCAGACTATGCATGTCCTGCTTGTGGACTTTAAAGGACACCTGCAGGACTGGCTTACAGATTACGGGTACAAGGACCCTTATTTTTTGGAAGGAAGTAGTGAATTGAACTTGCCTGACGATGCGGATAAGGAGTTAATAACCTATCTGAGCGAACGTGATCCTCTTTTGCTGCCAGCTTTGGCACATATGATTCACCTGATAAACCAGCAAGCCCTTACTAAACAGCAGGAGGCACACCTCCGACTGTCGTTGGAATGGGTGAATAAACGCCTGCTTTCAAAATGGCTGACACCATTTGACTGGGAGAAGGAATACCAGAGTCTGGCTTCCGGATACAAGCAGCGAACAAAGCCAGCAATTCCCTTTCCTCGAGCCAATTCGTCAAAAAAACTGGAAGAAGAGGCAGATTTGTTACCCCATGATGATGCGGAGTTTGTGAAAAAGTTTTTATTTCTATCTGCTTACCCTGATCCTGATCCACCCAGTGAAGGGGGGGAGGAATTGGCTCTGAAAACACTCTATAGGGCGGAAGTGTGTTTACATAATGCAGATATGGACTTTGAATGTGTCAGCAGGGTTACGCTTGGGGATATGGGAGACTCAGATCTGGAAGAGGATCCATTGCTTGTTCCTCATATTAAGTTTGTCCTTAATGCTGCACTGCATCGGGATTTCCTCGATGACAGTGAAAGAACACTGGCTACGTATTGGTTGAGAACTTCGGAGATGCGTGCCGGTGGAAATATAAAATTGGGAATGAAACCAACATGGCGAAAGGATGTCAGGAATTTTTCCTTCTCTGAAGGCTCAGCAGAACAGGCTGCACTTTTAAAGAAGACCGCACTCAGGTCAACCACTGCTCTTAAAGACTTACAACAGAGAAAGGCCAGACACCAGCAACCGGAGACATTATTGACGTTTCCGAACGGGGAGAAAATAGTCAGTCCTTCTTCCCCAAAGGTACCCGCTTCTGATGAGGCTATTACTCCCGATCTCAAAGTCCAGCCGTCCAGAACACCAGTAAAAGTGGAACTTCCCAAGCCGTCGCATAATTTACTTGACTCAATTATGAGTGGTATGGACACCCTGAAGCCTTCTTCTAAGAAAGAAGAGGCGCTGGTTTCCCAGCCTCCATTGGCCGGTGCTGGATCTGTCTTTCAATCAACTGCGAGTCGGCCAGTTATAGCTGCGTTACCAACAATATCAGCGACAGATAACAGCCCCTATGAACTACCTCCAAAACTCAAACTGATAAAATCACTTCTACAACAACATGCAACGGGAAGGGGGCAGGATATTATTGCGGTGCAACGGTTTAGTTGGGAAAAACCGCCAGAAAGTTCTGATGCACTGTCGCTTGAATATCATGAGCGTCGAGGATGGTCACCGGGAGATAAAGCTCATTAGGGGTAACCAAGTTTTACAGTAATGGGTGGATTCCTTTCTACACTCTGTTCTCGGACGAATGTACCTGTTGTCCAATTACAATTAGCTGGGGGTAAGGCAAAAGCGTGAAAGTAATAAGAACGGCCTGTGCAATAAAAAGTGTCTGTGTAATCTTGTGCTGGCTGGGATTAATAGCTGGTGGATATGCCAGAGCCGATTATCCCGGAGTCTGGGAGCAGCAGTACGAGCTGGCTCAGTTAAAAGCCGAAGTACTGGGGCAGATTGATTATCTTACCCGCACTCTGGAGAAAAATGATAGCGGCAGTGAAGTGACACACTTAATGTCCCTGGCCTCCACAGCTGCTCTGAGCTTGTTAGATGGTTCACTATCAACCCTGCTTGCACGAATGATGAGCACTGTGATGGCCAGGGATTACAGCTTCTATAGCACCTCAGGCATGAGCAGTTTTTACACAGCTATGGCGATGACCCTGGCCTATGAGCTGGTTCGCATGACCAGCCATGGTCGTCATGTGGATATATACTCCCATATTCAGTACAGCATGGAGGCCATGGGCGCAGGGCAGCTATTTGGCTTGTTGACCTTTTCTGTGTCGAATGCAAACTGGCACCAGTTGAAACAGAATCATGGATCAAGTTGGTGGATGAAACGGCTCTCCCATGATCTGCCTGCCGATTCTGGTTTCTCTACAACAGAGCAGCTGCGCTATGACAGCGCGACCCATTATCTGGTTGCTCAGCTTATGGCCGGGGCGTTGTATTACTTTATTCGAGCCGGGGACTACGGCCTGAGAGTGCAGAAAAAACTGGTACTGGTGCATGAAGATCTGTCCAGAGCCAGGGAAGCTCTGGACAGAATCGAGAATGAACAACGGGGCGTTCTCAGATGGATTAGCCCTGCTGTTGATGAAGATGACTATGACTATGACTGGGATGTTAATCCAGAAACAGATCCGGAAACAGATTATCTGCATTCTCAGGATCACAGGCATAGGGAACAAAGTTCGTCATACCCCGTTCCCGAAGAAGATCTTCATCCAGAAGAACTTGACCTGTTAGAAGACGATCAGGCGTAACAAAAATCTCCCGGGCCGCATCCGCCATAATCTCCGGCTTGCGGCTCTTGGCGTTCAGGGATTTACCCCCAACACTGGCGAGTGCGGCTGTGGCAATAGTGGTGCGAGGCCACAGGGAATTTACCGCAATATTGTAGCGCTTAAACTCACTGGCCATGCCAAGAGTAAGAATGGTCATACCGTATTTGCTGAGGGTGTAGGCCGCATAAGGCTTAAGCCACTTTTCATTCAGATTCAATGGTGGTGAAAGATTAAGGATATGTCCGCCGCCTTCTGATTTTTTCAGATAAGGCAGTGCGGCCTGAGAGCAGACAAACACCGCACGGGAATTGATCTGATTCATCAGGTCATATTTTTTTACTGGCGTGGTCTCTACCGGTGTCAGGCTGATGGCACCGGCGTTATTTACCAGCACATCAATTCCACCAAAGTGGTCGGCGGCCTGTTTCATGGCTGCCTGAACCTGAGCCTCATCCCGCACATCCACTTTCAAGGCCAGTGCCTGGCCTCCTGCGTCTTCCACTTCTTTTGCCACACTGTGAATGGTACCTGACAACGTTGGGTGAGGTTCATCGGATTTGGCAGCGATAACAATATTCGCGCCTTCGCTGGCACACTTCAAGGCAATAGCTCGGCCAATACCCCGGCTGGCACCAGTAATAAAAATGATGCGTTTGTTGAGTGTTCGCTCATTCATAGTGAGAACTCCAGTTGCTGCTCAGAATCTGTTGAGATCTTGTTATCACTTTTAATAAACTGCAGAGCCTGATCCGTCAGCTGCTCGAGGTTGTAATCGCCGTCTTCCTGATACCAGTTGCTTGTCCAGTAAAGGGCGCCACCGAGAAATCGGCGCAGGATAAGAGGATCAATCGCCCGCCGGGTAATACCTGCCTCTGCTGCAGCCATTAACTCCTTTTGCCAGAGGCGCTCGTAGTCATGACGACGATCCAGCAATGATCCCTGACTCTCTTTCGACAAGGCGCGCCACTCAAATACCAGTACCGTCAGCGCGTTGCCTTTCTCCCCCAGAATGGCTTCCAGTTCACAGTGAATCATGGTGCGAATTCGCTGCTCTGGTGTTTTGGCCAGCCTGAGTGCATCAGCCATAGATGAGAGCAGGTTCTCTACACAATCGCTCATCACTGCCCGCAGAATTTCATCCTTGTTACGGAAGTGATGAAATATGCTGCCGGACAGGATGCCTACCTCATTAGCAATATCCCGAACTGTTGTGCGGTCATAGCCTTTTTTACGAAACAGCTTGGCTGCAGCTTCCAGTAACCGGCCTCGGGGGCTGTCGGGTTCTGTTATGGAAGATATCTTCATGCGGCCGCTTCATCCTTGGACACTGTTGCAAGAATCTGGCGCACTTTAACCTGATCGCCGGAGCTCACCGAAAGGCCCGAAAGCGTGCCATCACAGGCGGCTTTTAACGGATGCTCCATCTTCATGGCTTCCAGAACCACCACGGTTTGTCCTCGGCTGACAGCCTCTCCTTCAGCAACCAGCACATCTACAATCAAGCCGTCCATACTGGCCCGGATTTCTCCGGAACCCTCACCACTCTCTGCGTTGGCAGCGACATGGGTGTGATCCTGGAAGTGATAACAGCCGGTTGTCGTGTTCAGCCAGAGTCCGTGATGACTGAGGGTGTAGGTGAAACGCTGTCGTACACCAGCAACGGTGCACAAAACAGTGGTTTCATTCGCGCTATGAAGTGTAAAGCCTGCACTATCCTCTTCGGCCGATACCGTCCAGTTCCCGCCTTCGCCATTAATAAGTGTGAGTGCGGTTTTCTGGTCACCTGACCCAAGCCTGCATGCAAACCGGATCTGCCCATTGCTATTCCATGAATGGGAGCTCATCCCTTTGCGAAGAAGCAAAGTTGCTAAGCCCTGAATGGCCAGGGACGGTGCAACAGGCTGCAGGCTTTCCTCTTCACCAAACTGATTCAGGAAAGCGGTAGTGGAAAGTCCGGCCGCGAAATTTTCATGTTTAAGAATGGCTGCCAGCCAGTTTTTGTTGGTATGCACGCCGGTGAGTACGGAATCTTCCACCGCGCGAATTAAACGGCGGCGGGCTTCATCACGATCTTTGCCGTAAGCAATCACTTTCGCCAGCATCGGATCGTAGTGAGGCGTAACTTCCTGCCCTGTACGTATGCCATCATCGATACGCACGCCTTCACCAGAAGCGGGTTGCCAGCTCTGGATCAGGCCTGTCTGGGGCATAAAGCCTTCAGCCGGATCTTCTGCATAGAGGCGCACCTCCATGGCATGACCGGTGAGGACGATGTCATCCTGAGTCAGGGGCAGAGGCTTGCCTGCCGCCACATCCAGCTGCCAGGCCACCAGATCGGTGCCGGTAATCAGTTCAGTGACCGGATGCTCCACCTGTAGACGGGTGTTCATTTCCAGAAAGTAGAAACTACCATCAGTATCCAGCAGAAACTCTACGGTGCCTGCGCCCACATAGTTGCAGCTCTCAGCCGCAAGAACGGCCGCAGCACCCATACGCTTGCGAAGCTCCTCATCCACAGCAGGGGAAGGTGCTTCTTCAACAACCTTCTGATGACGACGCTGAATGGAGCAGTCCCGCTCACCCAGATATACGACATTACCATGTTGGTCAGCGAATACCTGAATCTCAACATGGCGAGGCTCAAGGATAGCGCGCTCCAGAATCAGCTCGCCACTGCCAAAGGCGCTGGTGGCCTCACTGCGGGCGCTTTTGATCTGTTCAGCGAGATCAGAATCATCGGTCACCAGTCGCATACCCCGGCCACCGCCACCGGCTGAGGCTTTCACCATCAACGGGAAACCAACATGCTGGGCCTCTTTCAGTAAGGTGTCGTCATCCTGTTTATCCCCTTGATACCCGGGAATGCAAGGTACACCCGCCGCTTCCATGGCAATCTTGGATTGACGTTTACTGCCCATCAGGGCAACGGCTTCTGGCGGAGGGCCAACCAGCGTCATACCAGCATCTTTGCAGGCAGTGGCAAAGTCTGCATTCTCAGAGAGAAAACCATAACCGGGATGAATGGCATCCGCCCCGGAGGTGTGTGCCGCCTGAATGATATTGCCGATGCGAAGGTAGGATTCACTCACCGGTGCAGGCCCAATGCAAACAGCCTGATCGGCAAGGTCGACATGGGGCGCATCGGCATCCGCCTCGCTATACACGGCTACTGTCCGATAACCCATGGCCTTGGCTGTGCGAATCACCCGGCAGGCAATTTCCCCACGGTTGGCAATCAATACTTTATGGAACTGGCTCATCCATCAGCCTCCGTTTCTGGCTCCGCCCAGGCGGGCAGGCGTTTCTGCATAAAGGCCATAGTACCTTCCTGACCCTCCGGCCCCTGGATTGCCGCAGAGAAATCCCGTGCTGCACCATCCAGCAACTCTTTCATGGGCTTTTCCTGAACAGAGAGCATCAACTTTTTGGTGACGGCATTAGCGCCAGGGGCGCAACGCTGTACTTTGGTGAGAATATCGACCAGAGCCGCATCCAATGCCTCCGTGGTGTCGTACACTTCATGACTGACTCCGAGAACAACCGATTCCTCTCCGTTAAACTTTTCACCCAGTAAGGCAAGGCGGCGGGCTTTAGTCAGGCCGATGCGCTTCACCACAAACGGAGCAATCTGTGCGGGGGGAATTCCCAAACCTGTTTCGGGCAGGGCAAAGCGAGCGTCTTTGTGCGCCAGAGCAATATCGGAGATACAGGCCAGACCAAAGCCGCCTCCCATCACCGTGCCCTCGAGCACGCAGATCACCACTTGCGGGAGTTGTTCAGCGGCTTCCAGCAGCTGACCAAACGTGCGGTTCAGCTCATAGAAGGGATCAGAGTCATCCTTGTTCAGGTTGGCTCTGGCAGCCGCCATGTCCTTGATATCGCCACCTGCACAAAAGTGCCCTCCAGAACCTCGCAACACAATGGCACGAATTTTAGGGTTGATGGACGCAGCATCAAAAACAGACAGCAACTCCTGCACCGTGGAAAGGCTAAGGGCGTTGCGCACTTCCGGGCGATTAAAGGTAATCACCAGAGCAGGCCCCTGGCGGGACAGCAACAGGGTTGAGCAATCAGGTAAAGACATAAGTCACTCTCCTGTTACTTGCGCTTGCCGGGCAGAATGCCCATGGTTTTGCAGATAATGCCGAGCATGATTTCGTCGGCACCGCCGCCAATAGAAGTGAGGCGCATATCCCGGTAAACACGGTTCACATCGTTTTCCATCATATAGCCCATGCCGCCCCAGAACTGCAGACAGGCATCGGTCACCTCACGGCTCAAACGGCCGGCTTTCAGTTTCGCCATGGATGCCAGCATCAGCACATCACCACCGCCGACATAGGTTTCGGTAGCCTGATAAATCAAGGCACGCAGGGCTTCCACTTCGGTCTGCAACTCTGCCAGACGGAAGTGGATGTACTGGTTATCAATCAAAGGCTGGCCAAAGGTGTGGCGCTCTTTACAGTAGGTGATGGTGTCGTTAATACACTGCTCCAGCCCTTTCACAGCCATGGCTGCACCGAACAGACGCTCCTCCTGAAACTGAACCATCTGCATCATAAAACCAGTGCCTTCTGCACCGATACGGTTACGCTGAGGAACCCGCACATCATCAAAGAACACCTGTGCAGTATCGGAAGAGCGCATACCCATTTTGTTCAGTTTGTCGGAGAAGGAAATTCCCGGCGTATCCATAGGCACAACAATCAGGGATTTATTCTTGTGAACCTTGTCGTCTGACGTGTTGGCCAGCAGGCACATAAAATCCGCCTGAGTGGAGGTTGTGATCCACATTTTGGTGCCGTTAATCACATAATCATCGCCGTCTTTTTTCGCAGTGGTTTTCAAAGCTGCGACATCGGAACCGGCACCCGGTTCACTCACCCCGATACACGCCACTTTCTCACCACGAATGGCGGGAGCCAGAAACTCTTCTTTCAGCTCATCACTGGCAAACTTGGCAAGCGCCGGTGTTGCCATATCGGTTTGCACACCAATGGCCAAAGCCACACCACCGGCACGGGCTGTTCCCAGCTCTTCAGCGAACGCCATCTGGTAGCTGTAATCCAAGCCGAGACCACCAAACTTCTCAGGCTTGTGAATACCCAGCAGACCAAGGTCACCCATTTTCTTGAACAGCTCGTGGGCGGGGAACTTCCCTTCACGTTCCCACTGCTCTGTGTATGGGTTCATTTCCATATCAATAAAGTTACGGACGGTGCGTTGCAGCTCTTTGTGTTCCTGGGTGAATTTCATGGTTTGTCTCCAAATTTTATTGTTATCGAATTCGCGTACTCGCAAAAAAGTGCTGGAGGGAGGAACTCATTTAAAAGCGACTAACACCAAAAGTCGTAGAATTCAGCTCACGAACCTCCGCCATACGACATATGTCCAGCAAATAAGCCAATATCCGCCGGGTATCCCGTGGATCAATCAAACCATCATCCAAAAGCCGGGCCGTGCAGGCCAAAGCCGACGAACCTTCCGCCATCTGTTTAACGGTTTTCTGTTCCAGAGCATCAATCATCTCAGCAGGCACCTGCTGACCAGAGCGAGCCATCTTCGCCTCAGCCACAATGCGCAACACCTTGCCTGCCTGAGCCGCGCCCATCACAGCGGTCGTACTGTTCGGCCAGGCAAACAGAAAGCGCGGGTCAAAGCCACGACCACTCATCGCATAGTTGCCCGCACCATAAGACCCTCCGATTACAATGCTGATACGGGGTACACGGGCATTCGCCACCGCCTGAATCAGTTTGGAACCATGTTTGATAATGCCGCTGCGCTCCACCTCAGTCCCCACCATAAAACCCGTGGTGTTGTGGAGAAATAAAAGGGGAATACCGCTTTGGTCCAGCGTTTGAATAAACTGTGCTGCCTTGGTGGCACCTTCCGGGGTAATCGGGCCATTGTTGCCAATCACACCGCAGGTCATGCCCTCAATGGAAAGATGACCGCAAATGGTTTGCTGATCGTACTCGCCCTTGAACTCAAGGAATTTTGAACCGTCGGCAATGCGGGCAATGATTTCCCGTACATCGTAAGGGGTTTTCAAATCCGCAGGCACAATGCCCAACAGCTCTTCGATATCGTAAAGTGGCTCTTCAAAAGGTTCAGAAGGCAGTGCAGGGAGCTTTTTCTCCCAAGGCAACATGGCCATGATTTCCCGTACAATGCGAATGGCATCATGGTCATCCTCCGCCAGATATTCACCGGTACCTGCCGCCTGACAGTGCATCTCAGCACCACCCAGTTCTTCATCGGTGGCAATCTCACCGGTGGCCGCTTTCAGCAAAGGGGGGCCAGCCAGATACATAGTCGCCTGCTTGCGTACCATGACCGTGTAATCCGACAAGCCGGGCTGATAAGCGCCCCCCGCCGTAGCACTGCCATGAACGACAGTGATCTGGGGAATCCCGGCAGCAGACATACGCGCCTGGTTGTAGAACGCACGGCCTCCGGGAGAGAAGGTTTCTGTCGCATGGTTCAAATCCGCCCCACCGCTCTGGGCTAAGGCGACCATGGGCAGTTTGTTTTCCAGAGCGATTTGCTGAAGGCGCAAACGCTTCTGCAAACCGATAGGGGTGATGGTGCCGCCTTTGATAGCGTAGTTATCCACCATCACAATACAGCGAATACCCGACACATAGCCAATACCGCACAGGGCACCCCCCCCTGCGGAGCTGCCGTCTCTGTCCCCATACATCTTGTATCCGGCAAGGGAGGACAGTTCCAGAAAAGGCTTGTCCGGGTCAATCAACAGTTCAAGGCGTTCACGGGGCAGAAGCTGTCCACGCTTTTCGTACTTGGCTTTCTTTTCCCAGGCCTTGTTTTCAATCAGCTTTTCAATATCCCGAAAACTGCGAATGTGCTGCTCCATTACCTCCCGGTTTTCCTGAAAGGTCTGGCTGCTGGTATCAATCAGAGATTCAATCACCGGCATGGTTTAATCCTCCTTGAGCACATCGGGCATAACGGCACGGTGGAAACCATCCCAGGCCGGGCTGTTTTCCACTTTTGCTTTGCGCAGAGGGAAGATATTGCTGCCCAGCGGTGCACCACCATCGACTTTTATTGTGTCGCCATTGATGAAGGAGGCGGCGTCACTCAACAAGAAAACAATAGCAGCGCTGACTTCCGCTTCTGTCGCCATACGCCCCAGGGGTACGCTGTTTTTCAGCTTCGGAATAATAGCCTTCATAACGCCTTCGTAGGTGTCCATGCCGCTGGATGCCACCCAGCCGGGAGCCACGGCGTTCACTCGCACACCATCCGGACCCCATTCATAGGCGGCGGTTTTGGTGAGGTTATCCATACCTGCCCGTGCTGCGCCGGAGTGGGCCATGCCGGGCATTCCGCCCCAGTTGTCGGCGGTGATATTGACGATATTGCCGCCATGTTTACGCATTGAAGCTTTGTACACTTCCCGGGCCATTAGAAAACCACCGGTGAGATTGGTGGCGACAACGGCATCGAAGCCTTTTTTGTTAATAGCTTCCATGGGGGAGGGGAATTGTCCGCCAGCGTTGTTTACCAGACCATGAACTTCGCCGAACTGTGTCACAATCTCAGCCACGGTAGCCTGCACAGCCTCTTCGTTACGGATATCCAGAGACCATGCACTGACAGTGCCGCCATCTTCGCTGATTTCCGCAATTACCTGATCCAGCTTTTCCTGCTTACGACCAATAATCACCACGTTGGCGCCCAGTGCTGCCAGCTCATGGGCTGTGCAGCGGCCGATACCGCTGCCGCCGCCGGTAACGATGATGGTTTTGTCTTTGAACGCATCATCTTTAAAGATGGATTTGTAGGACATTCGATACTCCGAAGTTTTTATTATTTTTTGGATTAGAGTTCCGGCGGAGAACCTCCGCCTGAATAGATTGAGTTATAAAAGGTCTCTGGCCAGTTCATCGGGAACGGGAATGGGGAACTCCAACAACTGCTGTGCAAACGCTTTGCCCTGCGGGTCAATCCGCAAGCTGGCAACGCCACCGCCCCCCAGGCTGTTTTCCAGCAGAAAGTTAAAGGCATGAATGCCCGGCATAACCCATCGGGTCACTTTGCCATTTTCCGGATCGAGCATGGGTTCCATCCATTTCGCAACAGCCTCTTCCGTTAATGCACTGGCAATAAAGGGCAGGTATTCATCCTTGCGAGAAATCACACCAATATTGGAGTGGTTGCCCTTATCGCCGGAGCGGGCCAGAGCGAGTTTGATCAGGGGGACAGTTGCCGAGAAGTCGCCGCAGGCTTCGGGCACAAACTCCTGCAAGGATTGATCTCCCGGAGGTGTGAAGCCTTCAGAGTCTGAAACCACGACATCTGTTGTCTGCCCTGCCGCTTCCACCTGAACACTCAGTTGGTTCTTATCAACAAGGCAGGACCATAAACGAATCACCGGCCATACATTCGGGCGGCCACCCAGCACGCCGGTAATGCCCGGTGCCATGCCCGTTGCAGCCTGAGCAATTTCCCGCGAGAAAAGCGTCAGTGCCTGTTTGTTGGTGTGGGATACGGTGATGCGCACTACCACCTCCCGTGTGCCTTGCGCTTGAGAACGTTCATGGTAAGTCGCTTCGCTGCCAAGAATTTCGATATTGTGACCGGTGTAAGTGCCTAGCCCTCGCTCCTCAAACAAACGACTGGTTTTGCTGAGAATGGCGCTGGCAACAGCTTCACCCTTCTTGCGAGCATCTATGCCTGCCAGCAGGAAGGCGGCAGAGCATTTAAAACCATCCATCCAGGTGGCAGACACTTTGTAAGTGTTGGTGGGCGCAAAGCCGACAGCACCTGTTACGCGTACTCTGTCGGTGCCGACCTCTTCCAGCTCAACGTGGGTGAAGTCACACACGACATCGGGCAGGTAGTAGGCACGGGGGTCACCAATTTCGTAAACCAGCTGTTCTGCAACAGTTTCCCGGGTGACTTGTCCGCCGGTACCTTCCGGTTTTGTGACAACAAATGAGCCATCGGTCTGACATTCGATAATGGGGAAGCCCATATCGTCGTAGCCATCTTGAATGGCTTCCCAATCTGTGAAATTGCCTCCGGTGCACTGTGCGCCGCACTCGACGATATGCCCTGCAAGGCTGGCCTGAGCAAGGAGGGTGTATTCATCACTGGGCCAGTTGAATTCGTGAATCAATGGCGCAGTCACAACAGCACTGTCGGCAATACGGCCGGTGATAACAATATCTGCACCGTCTTTGAGCGCCTGAACAATGGGTTCGGCTCCAAGATAAGCGTTCATGGTGACGATGCCACCGGGCATGGGATTGCCTGTGAGCATTTCAGTGACGCCTGCTGTCTTTAACGCCTTCACTTGCGGCATCAAATCGTCCCCCAGAACAAGGGCAACTTTGAGGTCGAGCCCGGATTCTCTAATAAGCTCTTCTAGCGCCTCTCGGCAAGCGCCGGGGTTTACGCCACCCGCATTACTGATGACTTTTATACCTTGCTCGGCAATCTCAGAAAGAACGGGCTTGAGGGCGTATTTGATAAAATCAGGGGCATAACCGGCACTTGGGTTTTTCATGCGGGCACCGGCCATGATGGAGAGGGTGACCTCGGCCAGATAATCAAAAACCAGATAATCCAGATTGCCTTTGCGTACCAGTTGGTGGGCAGCAGTTTCAGTGTCTCCCCAGAAGGCGCTGGCACAGCCTATGCGCACGGTTTTTTTATTATCAGCCACGGTGCGAATCTCACTGTTAGAAAAATGGAAGCTCAAAAACGATAAGTGAGATTACCAAGCAAGCGCTTGGTCGACAAGTATAACTACGTATCTTTATTCTGCGTCCACGGATTAGAGAGGGATACTGGTTTCCTTTGGTCTCTCCCTTGTTAGCCTGAACGGTGCTCCGGGGCCTGTCAGCCCTAGTGTTGCCCAGCTGTATAGCCTATGGGATGGGAGCTGCTGGCTTATCTATGTATTTCTACGACACTCAACGCATAGCTAAACAGAATCGGTTGACTTGCAATTGATAATTATTATCATTCGTAAGAAGAGCGTAAAGCCACTTTCAAGACCATACTCGACGAACTTTATAAGCGAAAACTATGAGCGATAGAACCGTTTCAGCCCGTGATGCCCGAGAGTTTTTGAGAACAGAATACAGCGGTGTTTTATCCACCCAGTCCCGGGTTCTGGAAGGCTACCCTTTTGGCTCCGTTGTACCTTACTGTCTGGATGGTGATGGCTACCCGGTTATTCTGATCAGCTCCCTGGCCCAGCACACCCGCAATATTGCCAAGAACACCAAGGTGTCTTTAATTGTTGCTCAGTCCAATATGGACGATGTGCAAACCGGCGCCCGTTTAACCTGGGTAGGCGATGCAGAACAGATTACCGATGAAGCAGCCATTCAGCGTTACTACAACTATTTCCCGGAATCCCGTGGCTATCACAATACTCACAACTTTGATTTTTATCGCATTGTTCCGGTGCGCAATCGCTACATTGGCGGCTTTGGTGATATTCACTGGCTTGAAAATGATTTGATTGTGGAAGCTAATCCCTTCGCCGGTTTTGTGGAAGAAGGCGTAGTGAACCATATGAATGAAGATCATGGTGATGCCATTTTCAAATACTGCGCCCAGGCTGGTATTGAACTACCAGAAGGTATAACACCGGAAATGGCTGGTGTCGACCCTTATGGATTTATGGTTCGCATTGACAAGCGTTTGGTGCGTATACCTTTTGAACATAAAGCTGAGAGTGCCGGAGATATTCGTCAGTTTCTGGTAGCTATGGCTAAGGCTGCCTGATTGCAAAATTCTCAGCAGCTCTTAAACGGGGGCTGCTGGTATCCAAGCGATTTGTATGTAAAGTGTATAGTTTTTCACTTTTCTGTCTCCCCGCCTTGAAATCAAAAAGCCCACCGCCATATAGCCTTTGTCACTAACGGAGATGCTGTCTCCCATGGAGAATAAAGTGCGGCTTGGTTTCTTTTTTCTGGTTTTGTTTCCCATAACAGAACTGATGATTCTTATTAAAGTTGGTGGTCTGATTGGTGTGCTGCCTACTATTGCCCTGATTCTGTTCACGGCTTCTGCAGGTCTGTTTCTTCTGCGTCAGGAAGGGTTTTCTGCCTTGACCCGTGCCCGTGAAAAAATGGCATCCGGGCAGATCCCCGCCATGGAGATGATGGAAGGTTTGGTGATTGCCTTCTGTGGCGCCCTTTTGCTGGCTCCCGGCTTTATTACTGACTGCATCGCTCTGTGTGGTCTGATTGCTCCCATCCGTAGAAAAATCATTAAAAGACTCTCAAGCAGCTCTCGATTTCAGGTATACACTTCCGGTGGCTCTGCTGGTGCCAGTTTTGGACAGGGCTTTGGAGCTGATTCTGGAGGCCGCACCCAGCAGCCTTTCAGTCAACCCACTCCTCGCGATGTGATTGATGGCGAGTACCGAAGAGAAGAATAATTTTTTCGATTTGTGGGGTTGAAATGCGAAATCACGGCCCCCATTCATGTCGGGCGGCCGCAGCGCTTTATCGAAGATGATATCCGAAAGGCCTGTGGTAAACAGTTTTCGTCGGTGGAGCAGGTACTGTTCCCCGATAACCACCTCGCTAGCCAATCTGGTACCGCGCGGTGGATATTTTGAAAAGCCGATTGGCATTCTTACTAAAAACAGAGTTGGAGAGACGATCAATGAAGCTTCGTCCTTTGCGTGACCAGGTGCTCGTGCGCCGTTTTGAAAGTGAAACGACTTCTTCTGGCGGTATCGTACTGCCAGGCAAGGCCGAGAAAACCAACCGCGGAGAGGTTGTTGCGACTGGTGCTGGCCGTATCGACAACAACAGCAACCTGATCGAGCTGGTTGTTAAGGTGGGTGACAAGGTCGTATTCGGTGGTTATCACAGCGATTCCAACACCATCAAGATCGATGGTGTTGAGCACGTGCTGATGTCTGAATCCGACATCCTGGCCGTGATCGAAGCTGAGTAACTGCAACGCCTGTTGCATGACTTTCTAACCCAATAAAGGAACATCAAGATGGCTGCTAAGCAAGTCCTGTTTGGCGACGACGCTCGCAAAAAAATGCTCGAAGGCGTTAACATTCTGGCTGACGCTGTAAAAGCAACTCTGGGGCCCAAGGGCCGCAATGTGCTGCTGGAGAAGTCTTTTGGCGCACCAACCATCACTAAAGATGGTGTATCTGTTGCGAAAGAAATCGAACTGAAAGACAAGTTCGAAAACATGGGTGCACAGCTGGTTAAGGAAGTAGCTTCCCAGGCTAACGACCAGGCTGGTGACGGTACTACTACCGCGACGGTACTGGCTCAGTCCATCGTAAATGAAGGCTTGAAGTACGTTGCTGCCGGCATGAATCCAATGGATCTGAAGCGCGGTATCGACAAGGCTGTTGCCGCTGTTGTTGCCCAGCTGCAGGACATGTCCACTCCTTGTGCTGACAGCAAAGCTATCGCACAGGTTGGTACCATCTCCGCTAACTCCGACGAAACCGTTGGTGCCATCATTGCGGAAGCTATGGATAAAGTGGGTAAGGAAGGCGTTATCACCGTTGAGGAAGGTAACTCCCTGGAAAACGAACTGGATGTTGTAGAAGGCATGCAGTTCGACCGTGGCTACCTGTCTCCTTACTTCATCAACAACCAGGAAAGCATGTCTGCTGAACTGGAAAGCCCATTCGTCCTGCTGTTCGACAAGAAGATCTCCAACATCCGTGATCTGCTGCCGACTCTGGAAGCTGTGGCCAAGGCCGGCAAGCCTCTGCTGATCATCGCTGAAGATGTTGAAGGCGAAGCTCTGGCAACTCTGGTTGTGAACAACATGCGCGGTATCGTTAAGGTGTCCGCTGTGAAGGCCCCTGGTTTCGGTGATCGTCGCAAAGCTATGCTGCAGGATATCGCTGTTCTGACAGGTGGTGCTGTGATCTCCGAAGAGATTGGTATGAGCCTGGAAAAAGTCACCCTGGACGATCTGGGTACTGCCAAGCGTATCGTGATCACTAAGGAAGATACCACCGTTGTTGACGGTGCTGGCAACCAGGCAGACATCTCTGCTCGCGTTGAGCAGGTTCGTGCGGAAATCGAAAACTCCTCTTCCGACTATGACAAAGAGAAGCTGCAGGAGCGTGTTGCCAAGCTGGCCGGCGGTGTTGCCGTGATCAAGGTGGGTGCTGCTTCTGAAGTTGAAATGAAAGAGAAGAAGGCTCGTGTTGAAGATGCTCTGCATGCAACCCGCGCCGCTGTTGAAGAAGGTGTTGTAGCCGGTGGTGGTGTTGCCCTTATCCGCGCTCTGAGCAATATCTCTATTGAAGGTGTGAATAAGGAGCAGGAAGCCGGTATCGCCCTGGCTCTGCGTGCTCTGGAAGGCCCTATCCGTCAGATCGCTGCTAACTCTGGTGACGAAGCATCTGTTGTTGTTGAGAAGGTTCGCAATGGTGAAGGTAACTTCGGTTACAACGCTGCCACTGGTGAATTCGGTGACATGATGGAAATGGGTATTCTGGATCCAGCTAAGGTAACCCGTTCTGCTCTGCAGGCTGCGGCTTCCGTTGCTGGCCTGATGATCACCACTGAAGCGATGGTTGCTGAACTGCCTGAAGACAAGCCTGCTGCACCTGAGATGGGCGGTATGGGTGGAATGGGTGGAATGGGTGGAATGGGCGGTATGATGTAATCATCCCCCGTTAGCGGTTAAGCCGCTATACCCTCCTCAGCTCAGCTGAAAAAAACGGCTTGCGACGTCTTATGTCACGAGCCGTTTTTTTTGTTGTATCGAAAGGGTGGCGAAGCCGGTTTTTTCGTCTTAACTGTATGGACTTTTAATGATCTGGTTTTTTATAACTGTTATGGGGGAACGGTTATTCATACGATTCGCACAAAGCTGATTTATTTTGTCATATGCCTGATGGGCGTAGGGGCTGTTGTTTTCCCAAAAGCCTCGCTTGGAATATTTGGGCGTGAGAATTTACCGGATAAAAAAAGCCTTGTGTCGTTTGATGAAAAGGTTGCTGTCTGGGTCAGTATGGATGGTACTAAGCTCTGCATGCAGACAGCCGAGTACGCACCAGCCTACTGTAAGTCAATCGGAGAGCTGGGATTGCCCGCTGACTTTTTTCTTATGGATGGCAGGGCAGGAGAGCTCACGGGAGCTCTGACTGTTCATAATAGCTATGACAAAAGCTGGATATATCTTGGAAGTAAAGGTGCATTGTACCAGCTCCACTATACGAAGAAGTTATTAACAGAACCCTGGCCGCATCATGCTCCAAGCTACAGCCAGAAAGGGGTTACGAAGATTTCAGAGGAGCTTGTTTGGGTAACGCATCTGCGAGCTTATGAAAAAATGTACGATATTGATTCCGGCGAAGGAGCGCATAATACTAGCAGTGAGTTTAATGTGATTGTTTGTGTTGAAGAGCCGGGCTCTACTGATGACAACGATGGAATGATTGCGTTTTACCGTGTTGATGTGAATACGAGCAGTATTAATGAAGTCAATCCGGTAGGATACCTTCTGTACCGTAAAAATCTGAAAACATCAGATCCTCTGCGGGGGGTTGAGATGACGTCTATAGGCCTGTTTATTGCCACATCAAAAATGCTGTATTTTTACAGGAGAACCAAGGCCCATGGCCTGCAGCTCGAACGATCTACAGAAATTTCCCCAACAGACTTTATTCTGGATGATGAGCGCAAACTGTCGTTTCAGGAAATACGCGCTATTGATTATACCGCGAATGCGGTAGGGACTCGGAAGGGCTATTTAACAGTAGCAACAGATGTCGGGACTTTTATTTCAAATCTGGATACAAACATGTGGACAGATATCAGCGTACGGCGAGGGGGTGTGGGAGCGGATATGATCAACCCCGTTGTCTCCTATGCTCGCCTGGAAACAGAGCCGGGGCCAGTAAAGAATATTTATTTCTCTGCCTGCGAGGATGTGTTTAAAACCGGACGCTGGAAGCCCGGAGGGGTAGAAAAAGGAGAAATTTCAGAGTTCAACCAATCCTCCGGAGTGGAATGGCCCTGCATGAAGTCGGAGCACTGGGAGAAGGAAGAGCATTCCACCTCAGATGATCTTGTTGTGGGCACTATGGATAGCGATGATCTGGAGGAGGTGTCACCAGCTCCGTTGATGAGGAATGAAGAGATGTCTCAGTTGTCTTATCTCACTGTTGATCATCCCTATCCCAAGTTTCATGTCAGTAGGTCGGACCCTGAAAAATTGAGAAGTTTCGAGCGGAAGAAGGCTGTTATTGTTTTAGGTGAAGGCTCGTGTCGGCGAGGTAATGCGTCTATTTTGCCTCCACAGATAAATCTTGATGGAAATGTGGGTGCTTCGACTACGGCAATGACTTTCCCATCAGCTTTCACTCAGGTACCTCAGTTATATGAGCAGCATCAACAATATACCGTGCTGCCATTAGCTATTCCGATACCTGTCTCCTTTAAAAATCCGAACACTCACTATATAGCCACAGAGCATTTGAGTCGCAGTGACCCGACAGGTAGAGAATTGTTTGGCTTTGGCAATCCCCAACAATATTACCTTAGTGACCCAATAGCAGGCATATGGCCCTATCACGGAATGACTTTTGATTCTAAGGGCCTCTAGCAGCCTGTCGGGCTTAATCAGCATAAAAACTGTCTCAAACCGGTCTTTTTCTCGTTACGGACGGCTAAGTTCGATAGACCCTGGTGAGTAGAAGCTACTTAGTCCTCTAAGCCGATGCAATACCGATAGCACCCTTGTGAAAGCCTTCATTTACAATCACTTTCACAGACCCGCTCTGCTGATCGTCAGCAATCGATTGAGCCAGGTGAGCTGCAATTAGTTCAATGGTTGTATCAGTATCCATCAAGTAGCAGCGCTTAGCAGGAATCTGCAACTCAAAGCGCCCTTGGATGGCCTGATAACCAAAGCTCAGGTGCTTGATACCGTTAATTTCCTCGGAGCCAATAATGTCTTCGCGAGTGGCGAGATAAATATCCTGCCACTGGCCGCTAACTTGGCTCTCCAGCTCGGTACTGCGCTTATCGTGGCTATATATTTTTATTTGTGAACGATGACCGTGGGCAATGCGCTGGCAGTCCCCCTGATGCTTTTTCAAACCATGGCTGTAATGGAAATAAGCACCCTGAATATCTTCGGGGTACAGATGCATTTCTACACTCTGCACATTGTCAGGCAAACCTTTTAGAATATGTTTCTCCAGCAGTGGGCGGATAGCTTCCGGAGTAATCCCATCAACAGGAAGAGGCAATATGGCTGGCAGTGGAGCCTGGCAGGTGATAAAGCCACCACTTTTGAGTGAGAGTTCGGCCGTGCGATATTCTTTCTCGTCTTTTATAGTCACAGCCGGGTGGTCTAAAGGGACAAGCAGGGCATGGTCTGCATAACTGTCGATCATGGTTTTGATCTCTTTCTTTACATGACCAAAGTCAAAGACCATACCCTCGTCGTTCAACTCACCGGTCAGTACGACATCAACCAGCCAGGTTTCACCGGTTAGCCCGCGTTCTGGGCACAGGTAGGAAAAGTCGATGGTGGTGAGTTGTTCTACGAATAAAGCGCTCATTATAAAAACTAATCTGACTCTGCATACATTCTGGGTGGCAGGATTGTATGTCAGTTCTTGTCATCTGGCGATCTTTCCCTGACTTCCACGGTCTTTTGAGGTTTTATAATCGAGCTCAACAGGCCCTGGCTTTCGGGCTTGAGTTTGAGAGTCGTTATCACGGGCATATGATCCGAAAGGTCCAGTGGTACATGTTTTACTGCACTGTTCTCTGAATGGATGTAGTGAGGGTGGAAAATGTAATCAATCACCAGATCCAGCTCAGGGTTTAGATCGTAGGCTGTCAGCCACTGATGGCCATTTGGTCCAAGAACATCGTTGAGTTCGGGGATACCTTTAAAGTTCTGATAAAACGGTGTAAGAGGTGAGTAAGACGTATAGTGGGCTTTTTGATTCTCAGGCAAGTTGTCATAAAAGCCCGGGGGGAGAATATTAAAATCACCCGATAACATCCATAGCCTTCGCCTTTCTGTCCAGCGAGTCACTCGTGTGAGCAGGGTATGTACCTGTCCGCTCATGTCGCCCCGGCCCAGTGTAGGAGCATCAAGGTGAGTATTGATGGTGCTGAAAAAACCACCCCCTTCCAATGGAAAGCGGGTTTCCAGCAGGGAGTGTCGAGGATAAAACGGCACAAGAATACGCATTCTCCGTGTGGAAGGAAGAGTTTCTGTCGTGGCTCTGTCCATTCGGTAGCGGCTCATGGTAACCAGTGACATTTCAATCTGACCAGTCATATAGCGGCTAGGAATGAAGTGAGCTTTCCAGTATGTGCCAACACTGTAGCAGGGCAGTATGTCGGCCAACCTCCCATGGAGCATTTTGACCTGATCTTTATGAAAAGTGAGTGGGTGGGTTCTGTGAACTTCCTGCAGCTGAATGATGTCGGGGTTTTCTTCTCGGATAACCCTGACAATACCCTCCAGATTTTTTTGAATATCGCCCTCTGTGAGCAAAGGCAAGTTGAAGTCAGAGTGCCAGAAGGGGTAGTAACCTCCGGCGAGAAACTGGATATTCCAGTCCAGCACTTTGATGGGTTCGCCGGGTTTGATTTTAGGCGTCTGGGCTGTGCAGTAAACAGGATGGTGCTCCAGATCGGCAGGGTGAAAACCCAACAGATAAGGTAAAACGGGCGCAGTCACAGCCAGCAGACCAGCGGTAGATAATGCGGTCAACAGTGCCAGAGTAATAAAGCCCTGCTGGCGTAGCCTGGAGCAAATAAAACTTTTCAGCATGTAAGTTTGCAGTTATTTTTTGCTTGGATGCGAAGGATAGAACAATTTTGCAAAAACTTAAGACACCGGTTCAAGGAGCAGGCGTGAGTAGAGTGCCGCTAACATCAGATGCGACAGTGACAGATGACGATTTGCAGTTTGACAGGGAGCATATTTGGCATCCGTATACATCTGTGACCCATCCCATTTCGGTGTGCCCTGTGGAGTCAACAGACGGTGTGCATCTGACACTCACGGATGGCACTGTACTCGTTGATGGCATGGCATCCTGGTGGTGTGCAATTCATGGTTATAACCATCCGGCGCTTATATCTGCAGCACAGGATCAGCTGCAAACCATGCCCCACGTGATGTTTGGTGGCATCACCCACAAGCCGGCCATTGAGCTCTGTAAGCGGTTGGTAGAAATGACACCGAAGCCGTTGCAAACGGTATTTCTGGCAGATTCCGGCTCCGTGGCTGTGGAAGTCTCTATCAAAATGGCTGTGCAGTACTGGCGTTGCAAAGGCAATGATAATCGTCGGCGTCTGCTGACCGTGCGTAACGGTTATCACGGGGATACCTTCGGGGCAATGGCGGTGTGTGATCCGGAAAATGGCATGCACTCTTTGTTTCGTGGTGTGTTGCTGGAGCATATTTTTGTAGGTGCGCCAGCCTGTGGCTTCCATGATGCGTGGGATGAAAGCTATATCACCGAACTGAAGCAGGCGCTGGATGAGAATCATCAGGATCTGGTGGCTATTATCCTTGAGCCGATTGTGCAGGGAGCCGGAGGCATGCGCTTTTACTCTCCTGATTATCTGCGTAGGGTGCGAGAGCTGTGTGATGAGTATGGCGTGCTGTTGATTCTCGATGAGATTGCTACAGGCTTTGGTCGTACCGGCAAGCTGTTTGCCTGTGAACATGCTGATGTTGTGCCTGATATTATGTGCGTAGGTAAGGCTCTGACAGGTGGTGTGATGACACTGTCGGCAACGATCTGCACGGAAGAGGTGAGTCATACCATCTGTGATAAGGGCGTGTTTATGCACGGCCCAACATTTATGGGGAACCCACTGGCTTGCCGTGTAGCTTGTGCCAGCCTGGATCTTCTGGCGACAGGCGAGTGGTCTGGGCAGGTGGCCCGTATCGAAAACCGGTTGCAGGAAGGCCTGCAGGCCTGCACGGAAATGTCAGCTGTGGCGAATGTGCGAGTGCTGGGTGCTATAGGCGTTGTTGAGCTAAAAGAGCCTGTTGATATGCATACGTTGCAGCCACGTCTAGTGAAAGAAGGCATCTGGGTTCGCCCCTTCGGCAAACTCGTGTATGTGATGCCTCCCTACATTATGAGTGATGATGATCTGGCATTTCTGTGTGCCGGAATACGTAACGTCGTGGCTGAGCTTTAACTCTCGACGAGCTTTAACTCTCGAGAGCTCTCTTAGGCTGTTTCCTTATCAACAATGCTGGTGACACAGGCGTCTGACCAGACGTTGATTGCACTCTCCAGCATATCAACCAGTGCATAAACAGGAAGGATAACACCCATCAGTTCCAGAGGTACGTTCATGGTGGCCAGCAATGTGCTGGCCAGCAGGAAGCAACCCATGGGAACACCGGCATTTCCCACTGCTGCGATACTCGAGATGACAACCCAGGCGGCCAGTTCTGCGACAGTAAATGTCATGCCACTGAGCATGGAGACGAACAGCACGGTAATCAGAATAAAACCCGCACAGGCATTCATATTAATGGTTGTGCATAAAGGAAAGCTGAAGCGAGCCACCCGTGAGCTGATGCCCAGCCGTGTCTGGGCTGCATCCATGGCAGCAGGCAGAGCCGCGCTGGAAGACTTTGAAAAGAACGCGACTGTGAGAGCCGGTGCCATACCTTGAAATGTCTGAACAGGCGATATGCCTTTTGAGGCCAGCAGCAAAGGGAGAATCACAACCGCCTGCACGACATTCGCCAGCAGAATGCAGGTGAAATACAGCAATAGGTGACTGCCAACACTTTCCCGAGCAAGACTTTCAATAAAGGTAGTGACAAACGCCCATACCGCCAGAGGCAAAAGTTTCAGAAAGCCTGCGGTGAGTTTCATAATGGCAGCAAACAAATCTTCAAACAGCATCTGCAGTCGCTCACGGCGATGGATAGGCAGATTCAGAATGGCAAGACTTAACACCAGGGCGATAAACAGCACACTGATAACCTGCCCTTCCAGAAACGGTGTGATAAAACTGGTAGGAATGATTTCAATGACATACTGCCAGTACCCCGAATGAGACTCGGTTAACTCTGCAGCAGCTATAGAGGTTGATAAATCTACCTGTCCGGTCGGATTAATCAACAAAAACAGCAATAGGGCAATGGTGGCGGCAATAATAGTTGTGAGCAGAGTGTAGCGGATAACCCTTCCACCAAGAACACCAGCATCGTGAAGGTTGGCCATGCCTGTGAGGGTTGAAAGCACAGAAAAGAAAATAATAGGTGTGCTCACCAGTTTGAGTAACCGGATAAACAGTTCGCCGACAGCTTCAGCCACACTATAAATAGCGGCGATATCCAACAGCCCACACACAATGCCAAGAGCTGCTGCGACAAGAATGAGTGTTCCTGACCCCAAAAATTGTATGAATGGAAAGCGTATAGCTTTTTCCGATCTGGCCATGTGACGTCCCCTTTGTTTTTTGCCATCCCATTAATAGAGACAAGGGGTTGGCCTTGATGGTTCACAAAGGTAGACCTTTTGTTATGCCAATCTAAGGTTCATTCGCTATTTGCTTATTCTCTTTCGTTTGTTAAGTGTTGCTTTGGGCTGAGGCTCCGTCTGTATGGTTGTTGTTTGTCAGAACTCTGGATTGTATTTGATTTGGTAAGATGGAAGTGTCTGTTTTAACCGATAACAATCGCGCTATTGAACTTATATTGAAAGCTAACCGTCACGTTAATAGAAGAGGGGAATATACTGTTAGTCTCTCACGGGCAGCGCATAGGCAATACCCGTTATGTTGAACTGTTCAAGGGTGGTCGCTTTGCGCTTCCCGAGCCTGCTCCAGATAGGAACGATGGAGTGTTTCCAGTTGCTGATACAGTTGCTCAAGAGAGCCGCTGTTATTCACAATATCATCCGCTCGACTCCGACGCTCTTCTCTCGAAGACTGAGAGCGTACAATAGATTCAGCCTGCTCTTGGGATATGTTATCGCGAGCTATAGCTCGCTCAATCTGAACCTCCTCAGTCACATCAATCACCAGAATCCGATCAACCATGTCATGCTGCCGGGTTTCAAAAAGCAAAGGTGAAACCAAAATAACATAAGGTGACTGAGCCAGACTCAGCTCCAACCTTAACTGCTGGTTAATCAGTGGGTGCAGAAGTTTTTCCAGCCATTTTTTTTCATTCGCATTTTGGAAAATGATGTCCCGTAAGGCGCGACGGTTCAGACTTCCGTCTTCAAAAATCATGTTGCTGCCGAAGTGCTCTTCAATCTTTTGCAGAGCCGGTTTTCCTGATTCCACAACAACGCGTGATGCTTTATCAGCATCAGCAACGACAATGCCTTTTTGGGCAAGATAGTCGGTCACAACTGTTTTCCCGCAACCGATACCTCCGGTGATTCCAACAACAAACACCGTTGTTTACTCCTTAGTAGATAGCCATCTGCAGATAGCTGGAAATAAGTTCGTCCCCTTTGAACATGGCAATTAAACCTGCGGCTGCCAGATAAGGGCCAAAGGGAATAGGGATATTACGGTCCCGTCCTCGTATAACAATCATGGCAATGCCTGTAACAGCTCCCACCATGGAAGAAAGAAGAATAATCAGTGGGAGGAATTGCCAGCCCATCCAGGCACCGAGGGCGGCGAGCAGTTTGAAGTCTCCAAAGCCCATACCTTCTTTGCCAGTCACTAGCTTGAACAGCCAGTAAACAGACCAGAGCGAGAGGTAACCCGCAGCTGCACCATAAACAGCATCTTCCAGTGGGACAAACATGCTGTTGGCATTTAATAGCAATCCCAGCCAAAGAAGAGGCAGGGTCATGGAATCGGGCAAGAGCTGATGGTCAACATCAATCATGGACATTGCCAGCAGCATCCAGCTCAACACGCATACCATAAAGGAAACCAGGCCCGGTCCGTAAGCCAGTGCGCTTAACAGGGCCAGCAGACCCGCGGCCAGTTCAATAATAGGGTAACGGATAGAAATAGGGGTTTTGCAGTTGCCGCACTTGCCCCGCAAAAACAGATAACTGATAACAGGAATATTTTCCCAGGGGCGAATCTTGTGCTCGCACTTCGGACAGGAAGAAGGGGGAACCAAAAGATTATAGCGGGGTGAGTTGTCTTCTGAAGTATCGGCATCAGGGTTTAGCAAAGCCTGACACTCACACGTCCACTGCTTCTCCATCATGGTGGGGAGGCGATGGATGACTACATTCAGAAAGCTGCCAACCAGTAATCCGAGAATAGTCACAAACCAGATCCAGATAGTTGGATGACTCAGGAGTATTTCAATTTCAGCCACTAGGGATGTCCTTATTCTAATTTGCTATCCGCCGGTCTGGGCGATGTCGTTAACTGAGTATAAATACTCATCATTATGAAATCATATATTTCTGGGGTTGTCTTAAGTACCTGGGCCTGTTCAATATCTGAACGTACTGGTTAGTACATGAGCTGATTCGATTTTGTGTGAAGTTGTTGTAATTGATGCAGGTCAAAAATGTATTAAGCGCATGTGTGTTGGGTAATTGCTTAAATTCAATGCGTAAACTAAGTAAAACAAATTTGAAAATTTTATAAAAATTTATATGTTTGGTTTTTTGTAGTTTTTTTTCCTGAAAAGTAGCCTTTTTAAATGCCTATTTAGATAAAAATTCTGTTTTGTTTGAAAGAACAGAGTCATCCACTGCATTTTTTGCATTAATCTAGGTGTATACACTTACTGATCACAAAGAAAAGGGAATAGTTATGCTTATTGGCGTACCTAAGGAAATTAAGAATCACGAATACCGTGTTGGCCTGACTCCTATGTCTGTTCAGGAAGTTATTTCCCACGGCCACAGCGTAGTTATTGAAGACAACGCCGGTGCTTCTATCGGATTCTCCAACGAAGATTATATCGCTGCTGGCGCAAAGATTCTGCCAACGGCTGAAGACGTTTTCGCTCAGGCGGACATGATCGTTAAAGTTAAAGAGCCTCAGGAAGTAGAGCGTAAGCGCCTGCGTCGTGATCAGACTCTGTTCACTTACCTGCACCTGGCTCCAGACGTTCCTCAGACTAATGACCTGATCGAATCCGGTGCTACCTGCATCGCTTACGAAACTGTAACCGACGACGCTGGCCGCCTGCCTCTGCTGGCTCCAATGTCTGAAGTTGCTGGTCGTATGTCCATTCAGGCTGGTGCACACTGCCTGGAAAAAGCTCACGGTGGCCGTGGCGTACTGATGGGTGGCGTTCCTGGTGTTGAACCTGCCAAAGTTGTTGTTATCGGTGGTGGTGTTGTAGGTGCAAGCGCAACTGCAATGGCTGTTGGCATGGGCGCTGACGTTGTTGTTCTGGATCGCTCTGTAGAAGTTCTGCGTAAGCTGGACGCTCAGTATGGCAACCGTATCAAGACTATCTTCTCCACTCGTCACGCTATCGAGCAGTACGTAACTGAAGCTGATCTGGTAATCGGTGGCGTTCTGATCCCAGGTGCTGCGGCTCCTAAGCTGATCACCCGTGATCTTATCTCCAAGATGAAGAAAGGCTCCGCGATTGTTGACGTAGCTATCGATCAGGGTGGTTGTGCAGAAACTGCCAAGGCCACTACTCACGCTGAACCTACTTACATCGTTGACGACGTAGTTCACTACTGCGTAGCGAACATGCCTGGCGCGGTTGCTCGTACTTCCACCATGGCTCTGAACAACGCAACTCTGCCATTCGTTCTGGAACTGGCTGACAAGGGCCCACGTAAGGCGATGGAAGAAAACCATCACCTGCTGAACGGTCTGAACGTATGCAAGGGCGTGATCACTTGCCCAGAAGTTGCTGAAGCTCAGGATCTGGAATACCGTTCCCCACGGGAAATGCTGCAGGAAATCTAAAACCAAAGCAGCTTGAGTTGTGAAAAAGCAGTCCCCGGTTGAGTGATCAGCCGGGGATTTTTTATGGAGAAATCAAATTTCGGATAAGGCCATTTGAACCGCAGCTTCCGCATGAATGGCTGTGGTATCGAATAAAGGCACATCTGTGTGTTGCTGTTGAACCAGCAGAGCAATCTCGGTGCACCCCAGAATAACAGCCTCTGCACCGCTCTCTTTAAGCTTGTCGATTATGGAGATATAGCTCTGACGAGAACTTTCCTTGATTTCCCCTTTGCACAACTCCTGATAGATGATGTTGTGCACGGTTTGTCTGTCTTCCTGCTCAGGAACAACAACATCAATACCAAACTTATCTGTCAGTCGGCCTTTGTAGAAATTCTGCTCCATGGTGAAGGCAGTACCGAGCAAGCCAACAGTTTTCACACTGCTTTCAATCAGCTTCTCTGCTGTGGTATCAGCAATGTGCAGTAACGGTATGCTGAGCTTCTCTTCGATTTGAGGAGCAACCTTGTGCATGGTGTTGGTGCAAATCAGCAGAAAGTCTGCGCCACCTTTTTCTACGCTGAGAGCTGCATCCGATAAAATCTCAGCAGTTTCATCCCACTTGCCTTGATGCTGGCGCTCTTCTATCTCGGCGAAATTGACGCTGTAAAGAGCGACTTTCGCGGAATGCAAACCGCCCAGTTTGACTTTCACGCTTTCGTTGATTGTTTTGTAGTAGCTTTGGGTGGATTCCCAGCTCATTCCTCCGAGCAGGCCTATTGTTTTCATAAAATGCTCTCGCGGCAGTGGATAATTACTTTCTGATTCTACTCCGATCGGGAGAGTTTGGTTAGAACATAAGGCCAGCCAGCAGGTAGCCGGATATACAGGCTGTAATAACGCCAATCAGGCCGGGCGTCATAAAGCTGTGGTTAAAGTAATACTTGCCAATTTTCGTGGTGCCTGAGGAGTCGAAGTTACAGGTGGCAATATCAGATGGGTAATTCGGGATAAAGAAATATCCATAGCAGGAAGGCATGATGCCAACCAGTAGCTGTGGAGACAGCCTCATAGCCAAACCAACGGGCAGCATCATACGGCAAACAGCCGCCTGGGAGTTCATAACCACAGATACAATGAACATGGCGAGCGCGAAGGTCCAAGGGTAAGTCTGCACCATATCCATGATATGGCTCTGGAAAGATGGCATAGCGAACTTGAAATAAGTGTCACTCATCCACGCAATACCAAAGATTGCGATGGCTGCAACCAGACCTGATTTAAAAACCACACCGTCAGGGACTTTGACAGTAGGCGTTTTGGTTACCAGAAGAATAATGCCACCGAAAGCCAACATCATCATTTGAATGATTGTGGACATGCCAATGGTCGAACCTTGAATCGTCCGAATAGACGGGAACATGGCGACAGCCACAATCGACAGCAGTACAATCACAAACAACAGAATAGCATGGTGTGAAGAGGCAGGCAGCTTCTTGTCTAAAGTCGTTGCGGTTGTTGATTTGATTTCTCACTTATTGAGAAACTACAGCCAGAGAGCAGGATAAAAAAGAGATGAGGCGATCATGAACACGAGCTCAGACTACCAATTAGGCCGCAATGCGTATAAAGACTGCACTCTGTTATGGAAAGTACAGCCTGTCTCGTCACCGCTTCAAAGTTAAGCGGGAGTTAGAGCCTTGTTGGAGTTGTGGCAATACTTGCTTTTTTGACTTATAAATCTGCACCAATCTCTTGTGAAGAGTTATGAAGAGAATACTATGAGTCAATATATGTGGATGCCTGCCACCAAAAGGGCATCACACCCCAAAGTTTCAGCATCAACAAAGGCTGCTCTTAAAGAGCAGGCGGATCAGTGGGTTGAAAGTTACCTCAGGCCAAAACATATTAAGCCTCCCCCCGAAGATCACGACTTCAACTACCTGGTGGATATTTTTACCAAGTGGCATGGCAGTTTTTTCTATTTCTGTGGTACTTCTCATTGCCCGAGCCCTAAGGCTATCCGCCCGTACTTTGAGATAAAGATTGCTCGCATGGCGTATAAAGGCAGCAACAACTACACACTGGCGTATATGCGACACACCGGACAGTGGGCTGAGGTATTTTATGATGTCGATATTCAGGAATGCTTTGACCTGATTGCCAATGAAACCTGCTTTCTGCCGTAGCCCAATTAAAGAGTGCACACAGTCTCATGTCAGATTTACAACAAGCAATAGACCTGGAAACCGTTGATACGCTGAAAAAGCGTTATTTCACTTACTTTGGTGTTAAACCAAAGCAAATTCGTAAGGCTTTTCTGATAGAAGCGTTGCGTGAAGGGCTTTCTGACCCGATCTTGTTGAAGCCCTATCTGAAAAAACTCCCGAAATTGGAGATGATATTCATAAGAGAGTCTGTTTTTCATTACAACGGGCATATTGAAAAGCCTCGCTTTGAAGCGAAGTATGGTGAGTTTCCTGAAGGCACCAGAAAAAATGGCCTTCTCTACTTCTACGGAGCAGGGTTATCTGAATCGGTTGAACCCTTTTTCTACCCTCAGGGTGACCGGTACGGATCACCAAAAATACCGGATGGTTTGTTGTCAATTCTGCAATCGCTGATTGATCCGCCGGAACCGGACATGCTCAAATCCTGCACTTTGCCTGATCCTTTGCCGGATCATTACAAGGTTTTTCAACGTGAACGCCTGGCGCCAAGTGAACTGCAATCATTGCTTGTTTTACTTCAGGACAAACAAATCAAAGTTAGTGATAAAACCGGAGTAGCTTCTCTGGCCACGCTAAAGAAAGTGTCTCAGGACACTCATGAATACTATGAAAAGACATCCTGTGATGAAGCCAAAGGCATGGATCTTATGGTGTCTTATGGTTGGCTCAGGTTATTAGAGAACAGTAAGTTCAGCAAGTGCTCAAAAACGACACTGCTTCTGGCAGAGAACACTGGAAAAAACTCAGCGGAAACGGTGAAGGAAATTTGGGAGCAGTGGGTAACCAGAAGCTCCGATGATGAATTTCGTCGTATTAACACCATCAAAGGACAAACCGGGAAAGGGAAGCGTTTTTTTTCTGATGTTAAGGGCAGAAGGCAGGAAATTATTACTTATCTAAAGGGGTGTCGAGTAGGGGCGTGGTATGCCTTCGAAGACTTCTCCAAGTTTATGTTCACGACAGGCTCTAAGCTCGAAATTACTGCAGAGCCGGACTACCTGTATATCTATGATTCCAGTTATGGAGAATTTTATAACGCTCCCTGGGATTTACTGGAAGCTCGCTACATACGCTGTTTTCTGGTGGAGTATGCTGCCACATTAGGCCTGATTGATGTGGTGATGGCTCCGCCAAACAGTGACAACTGCTATTACGACGACTTTGGGGATATGGAATGTCTGAGCCGTTACGATGGCTTGCGTTTTTTCCGACTGACCTCTCTGGGGGCATACGCACTGGATTTGTCTGGCAGCTATCAGGCAACGGAAGCAGAGTCGACAGAAACAACACTCACCATTCAGCGGCAGGGCCGTGTTGTTTTTGAGCAAACCCCAACGCCTTGGGAGCAGCGTTTTCTGTCGCTCTACGCCGATAACATCAAAGAGAACACATGGAAACTATCCCGGAAAAAAATCAGTGAGGTTATTCAGGTAGGCGGCAGCATCGATGAGTTAAGAACATTCTTACTCATGCGAGAAAATCAACCTTTTCTGCCAGAAGACTGTGAGAGCCTTCTGAAACAGGCTGAAGCTAACCGAGATGCAGTTAAACTTCACAGCGAAGCGCTTGTTATGACGTGTAAAACCCCGGAGATTGCTGACCTGATCGTAAACGACAAAGTGTTATCCAAATGGTGTCAGCGTCTGGGCAAACTTCAGGTTGTTATACCAAAAAACAAAGAAAAGAAATTCAGGGATAGCCTTAATGCTATGGGCGTTGGATGTTCCTGATAGCTTCCTGTACACGGTTGAGGAAAAGGCTTGTTTTGGGCTATGTTCCCACCGTTGATTGGTAGACTGTAACCCAGTAAACATGTGGGTCTGCGGAAGGGATATATTTGTGTGTCACGAACAACACCAACAAGTAAACCCTTTGATATAGAAGTGTTGCATTATGCAACCGGGTTAGTTGCCTTTTCAGGTATTGTCACCAGTCAGTGGCGGGAACATAGTCACGCTGAACGCATATAAAAAGACTTTTGTTGATCCCTCAGTTTATGGCCATCAATTCTTCTGTCAGGCTCTGTCCGCATTCTTGATGTGATAAGAAGAATAAGTACCCTGACCATTGATTTCGCATAGTCTGGCGGCGTCTTTTTTCGCCCTTGCTGCGTCACAACTCTTGTCACGTAGCGGGCTACGCCCCCGACGTTGTTCCTTGAAGTGCGAAAAAATTCACTCGCCACCATTATGCGAAAGCAATGGTCCGGGTACTTAGCCTGATACTGGCCATTTTGAGGTCCTCTACTGGCATCGATGTTTACAAGATGATGGTCACGGATAAATAGAGTTGTGTGCCTTTCTCAAGCTTCAGATGAAATTACAACAGCCATAGGAAAAACAGTTCAGGATTTCTATGTGTTAATAGTTTAATTCATATGTCAATAGTTTTAATACCTTTCTACAAAGCTGTTTTAAACCACAGAACCCAACTGGAAGATCGGCAGGTACATCGCAACAATCAAACCACCAACCAGTGTACCCAGAACCACCATAATCATCGGCTCCATCAGGCTGGTGAGGCCGTCAACCATATTATCCACTTCGTCTTCGTAGTAGTTGGCGACTTTGTCCAGCATCTCATCCAGAGCACCGGATTCTTCACCAATGCCAACCATCTGCACTGCCAGAGACGGGAATACATTTGTGTTGCGCATGGAAAACTGAAGCTGTTGACCGGTGGATATATCCTCTTTGATTTTTATAGCCGCCTCTCTATATAGCACGTTACCAGCGGCGCCAGCTACGGAGTCGAGAGCTTCAACCAGTGGTACACCGGCGGCGAAGGTGGTTGAGAGTGTTCGTGCGAAACGGGCGATGGCCGACTTGTCGATAATCTGGCCGATAACCGGAACCTTCAATATAAACAGGTCCATCTTGTTTCGGGCTTTTTGTGATCTCTCCAGCAGCTTTCTGAAGACGAATATAAAGATGGCAAAGCCGAAGATCACGATATACCACCATTCCTGCATCACCTCTGAGATGTTGATGACCATCTGAGTAAAGGCTGGCAGTTCGGCTCCAAACCCGGCAAATACCTCCTCAAACTGGGGTACAACCTTAACCAGCAGAATACCGGTAACAATGAAGGCCACAGCCATAACTGCAATGGGGTAGTTCATGGCCTTCTTGATTTTGGCTTTTAAAGCTTCGCTTTTTTCCTTGTAAGTTGCGATTCGATCCAGCAGAGACTCCAGCGCTCCAGACTGTTCACCGGAATGTACAAGGTTACAGTAGAGTTCATCAAAGTATTTAGGGTGTTTTCTAAGGGAGTCGGCGAGATTGGTACCGCCTGCTACATCATTTTTGATCTGTCCCAACAAATCCTTCATTGCTGGCTTTTCCATACCCTCAGCAGTGATGTCAAAGGCCTGCAACATGGGGACGCCCGCTTTGGTCATTGTCGCGAGCTGCCGGGTAAACAGGGCGATGTCCATGGGCTTGATCTTCTTGCCCCTACCTCCAATATTGATGCTCTTTTTGCGCACCTTAGTAGGGCTAATCCCCTGCTTTCTCAGCTCAGCCTTGGCCAGCGCCAGAGACTTACTCGAAAGCTCCCCTTTGGCGAGGCGACCATTTTTATCTTTTCCTTCCCAGACAAAAATCGAGGATTTGTTATTTTTATCTGCCATTTGATAAGCGGTCCTTAAATGCTCCGACCCTGGGCCCGGCCGCATTAAATCTTTATATTTCTTTGAAGCGCATACCGATTCTTGTTGTTGGTAAACCGGACTGGCTGAGTGGTTATTTCCTCAGATAGTACTGGGAATTACCCGTCAGCGTCCACCGAAAACCTGACCCGGTCTTTGATGCGCATCACAGTCAGACAACCTCCCCACACACAACCGGTATCAAGAGCTTCATATCCCGATTTGAAAACGCGGCCTTCCAAAGCTGCCCAGTGCCCAAATATCACTGTAGTCTTTTTTGAGTGTTTGTGGTTGTGAAGAAACCATGGTGCAAAACCGGAAGGCGGTGTATTGCCTTTGGAATCCAGTTCAAGCATGCCCTTGGCGTTGCAAAAACGCATGCGAGTAAAGTAGTTGGCAATGATGCGCAGACGATCAATGCCCTCCAGCTCTTTCGACCAGGTCGCAGGCTCGTTACCGTACATATTGTGGAAAAAGGCATCGCTGTCTGGCCCTTGAATGGCAGCCTCCAGCTCTGCGGCGTGCTTCAGACATTTCTTTTCACTCCAGATAGGAGGGATGCCAGCGTGAACCATAATGCAGGATTTCTTTTCGCTGTAATGTACAAGAGGACGATGCTTGAGCCAGTGAAGCAGTTCGTCACGGTCGGGAGCGTTGAGAACATCTTCAATGGTATCATTGCGTTTAGGGTTGCGTGCACCCGCAGCAATGGCGAGCAGATGAAGATCGTGGTTGCCGAGAACAGCAATACACTGTTTTCCCAGACCTCTCAGGTAGCGGAGTGTGGCAAGGTTTTCGGGGCCACGGTTCACCAGGTCTCCGGCCACCCAGAGTTTGTCCTTGCTTTCGTCGAAGGACACCTTGTCCAGAAGCTTGCGAAGGGTGCTATAGCATCCCTGAATATCACCAACCGCGTATGTGGTCATTAAAATTCAAATTGTGAGATGAGAACGTATTAGTTAATAGCAGCAGGAACCCGCAGGCTGAAAAGGGGGATGTGTGCATCAAAAAACTCCCCGGTATCTTCCAGCATTTGATAGGAACCGTGCATGCAGCCAACTGGTGTATCAAGAATACAGCCACTGCTGTAAGAGTAGCTGGAGCCGGGCAGGATATAGGGCTGCTGCCCAACAACACCATCGCCCTGAACCTCCTGCTGTTTCTGGTCACCATCAACGATGTACCAGTGTCGGGTTAGCAGCTTCGCGCCATAATCACCTTTGTTGGTAATTGTGATGTGGTAAGCAAAAGCAAATTGCTTTTTAGCAGCGTTGGAACGATCAGGCAGAAACTCGGTTTCTACCCGAACATCTATCAGGCGATGGCTTTCCAAGGGCAGCCCCTGTTGTCAGCTGTGTTTGTCAGCCAGATAATCGGCAATTTTCACAAAGGACTCAAGAGGCAGACGCTCTGGACGCAGGCTTGGGTCAATATCCAGCTCAGAGAGCTCATCCCCGGTAATCAGCTGCTTAAGGCCATTACGAATGGTTTTTCGACGCATAGCAAAAGCTGATTTCACCACGCGATCCAGTAAACGATGATCCTTACAGGGGTGGGGCAGCTCTTTATAAGGTGTCAGGCGCACAATGGCAGAGTCCACCTTGGGGGGCGGGTTGAATGCACCAGGGCCAACGTGGAAAACGTAATCCACTTTGCAGAAATATTGCACCATTACGCTGAGGCGGCCGTAATTGTTCTCACCAGCACCAGCAGCCATGCGATCTACCACTTCCTTCTGCAGCATAAAGTGCATGTCTTCTACGATGTCGGCAAAGGACACCAGATGGAAGATCAATGGTGTGGAAATGTTGTAGGGCAGGTTGCCGACAATGCGCAGCTGTTCATCACTTTCTCGAAGGCTGGCGAAGTCGAAGTTCAGAGCATCTGCTTCGTGAATGGTGAAGTTCTCGTTCAGACCAAACTGAAGTTTCAGGAACGGGATCAGGTCACGATCCAGCTCCACTACATCCATCTTCTGTGCGGTGGCCTGAAGCTGGTTGGTGAGGGCACCCTGACCCGGACCAATCTCTACAAGGTGATCGTTTGTGCGAGGGCCAATGGCTCGGATAATACGATCAATAACGCCCGGATCATGGAGGAAGTTCTGGCCAAAACGCTTTCGCGCTTTATGAGGAATGGCCGGTTTATCAATAGAAGTGCTGATAGTCGTGTTACTCATGGGTCATAGAGTATGATCAAGGCAACTGAGCGCTGATCATATCAAGGGCATAGACAATGGCAGTGTTCAGGCTACCTTCATGGGCCAGCCCGGTACCTGCGAGATCAAGGGCAGTTCCATGATCTACTGAAGTGCGGATTATAGGCAAACCGAGTGTGATATTCACGGCTTCTCCAAAACCTTTGAATTTCAGTACCGGCAAACCCTGATCGTGATACATAGCCAGTACGGCATCCGCGTGCTCCAGCCTGCCGGGGTTGAAAATAGTATCCGCAGGCAGTGGCTCAGAAAGGTTCATACCCTGTCCCCGCAGCCTGGCCAGTGCAGGTTCAATGATGTCAATCTCTTCCCGCCCTAAATGACCATCTTCACCTGCATGAGGGTTCAGGCCACACACCAGTATCCGGGGTTCTGAAATGCCAAATTTGGTTTTCAAATCAGTATGGAGAATCGTAATCACATCGTTCAGTAACTCACTGGTAATGGCCGCAGGTACCTGGGAAAGTGGCAGATGAGTGGTTGCCAGTGCAACTCGCAGCCCCTCTGTGGCCAGCATCATCACAACCTGCGGTGTATGGGTGAGTTCTGCGAGAAATTCCGTGTGGCCGGAAAAAGCAACACCACTCTCATTGATAACGCCTTTATGCACGGGAGCGGTCACCATGGCATCAAATAAACCATCTTCACAGCCTTTTGCAGCCATGGTGAGTATATCCAGTACATAGCTGGCATTGCGTGGATCCAGTTGTCCGGGAGTAACGTCCTGCTGCAGTTTACAGGGGTACACCAACAGCTCGTTCGACTTCGCTGGAACAGGAGATTTTTCCGGGCTGAATAGCTTTATGGAAACATCAAGGCTGAGCTGTTTAGCCCGGGCATGGAGAAGGTCAGGGTCGGCAATGACGACGATCTCTGCTCTATGGCTATGGGTAGCCTGCATCAAGCAGAGATCGGGGCCAATACCGGCTGGCTCGCCAGAGGTGATAACGAGCCGTGGAATCCGGTTTTGTGACATACGGGGTGTAGTTTTGAGCGTTAGAGTTTAATTTCTACGTAAGCCTGATCGCGCAGTTCGCGTAGCCAGACCTGAAGTTCTTCCTGAAACTTGCGCTGGCCAAGAATCTCACGAATCTGTGCGGCGCGTACTTTATCGCTGATATCTTCTTTGCGCTTACCTTCTACCTCAAGAATATGCCAGCCGAAGCGGCTCTTGAAGGGCTCACTAACCACATTCAGTGACGATGACAGCATCTTCTCGCGGAAGGCTGGAACCATATCCTGTGGGTTTGACCATCCCAGCTCTCCACCGTTCAGGGCCGATCCCGTGTCATCAGAGTAGGCCTTGGCCAGCTCGGCAAAATCTGCACCTTTCTCGAGACGGCTGTAAAGGTTACGGGCCAGCTCCTGGGCCTCCAGATCGCTGCGCACTTCATTGGGCTTGATCAGAATATGACGGGCTTTCACCTGCTCCTGTAGAGTTTGCTCATTACCACGGGTATCTGTCAGCTTGATAATGTGGAATCCGCTGGGGTTACGGATAGGGCGGGACACTTCACCCTTCTTCAGGTCAACGGCTACTTCGGCAAACAGGGTGGGGAGCTGATCGGCTTTTCTCCAGCCGATGTCGCCACCCTCCAGCGCATTCTGGCTCTGGGATTGGGAGACGGCTGTCTGGGCGAAGTCAGCTCCGTTTTTCAGCTGCTCATAAATGCTTTCGGCCTTTTTACGGGCTTTGGCAATCTGATCAGGCGTTGCACCTTCTGGCAGAGATACAAGAATGTGGCCAAGACGGTACTCAATAGCCAACTGCTGACGACCCTCTTCGGACTTACGGAAGTTTTCCACCTCCCGGTCGGTCACATGAATACGCTCCATCACCCGGCGCTGGCGCACACGGTTGATAAGCATTTCACGACGAATCTGCTCACGGGCATCACTGTAAGACAGGCCATCCTGAGCCAGTGCCTCACGGAACTGATCAAGGCTCATGCCGTTACGGCCAGCAATGCTGCGAATGGCATCGTTCAGGGAGGCATCGTCGATACGAGAGCCTGCGCGGTCGGCAATCTGCAGCTGCAGGTCTTCGATAATCAATCGCTCCAATACCTGCTGTTTGAGCACATTCTCAGGGGGCAGTGCGGTGTTGCGCTCCTGGATCTGGCGACGAACTGTTTCCAGTCGGCTGTTCAACTCGCTTTCCATGATGACATCGTTATCCACAACCGCGACAACTCTGTCCAGAGGAACAACCTTGGCCACTGCTACGTTGGCAACGGCAGATAAGCCTGCCACCGCCAGAGTGGCGGATAGCAGGGCGTTTCGAATGCTTTTCATTGTCATAACGTAACTTATATCAGTCCTTACGGCTGCTGTATCCGGTAATTTCGTTCAGGAAGGCACCAACCCGACTACTGGTAATGTTGCCCAGACCTTTGAGTACAAACTCAAAGAAGATACCTTTATCTGTTTCAGCGGTATCAATGTCTTTGGTTGGATCAATCCAGTTACGATACATCACTCGAATCATATAACAGCAGGATTCCTGTTCAAAACCAAACGATCTTTCCATATTGCGTTTGTTAGTCAGGTCGTGGGTGTAACGGCCCAGCACGCTCCACTGTGGAGTGAGTGGCCATACGGCACTGAAATCGACTTCTTCCAGGTTGCCGGAGGTATAGACCGGCTTACCGTTAACGATTTTATTATTGCCTTTGTTCGCCCCTGAGCTTTCTTTCACTGTCCGGTCAACCTGATCCCGGTAACGGTAACGGGCATTGAACACGCTGCCGGCCTTTGGCAGATACTGCATGCCAATTGCGTACTCTGAGTTATGCCCTGCATTGGTGTTATACATCCAGTCCTGAGTCAGTCTCAGGTCGCGACGGATATTCCACACCAGCTGGGTAGCCAGTGGTGATGTTGAGGCTTTGTTGGCATCAACTTTTCGCTGGTTGGTTTCAGTCAGATTCGTGTCATTGTTTTTGTTGTTATCGTTAAGTGTTGCATCAATAAATAGTTTGCGATCCTGGAAATAGAAAATCTGGCCAATACCGAACTTGAAACGCTCGTAGCCATTGTCTTCCAGGAAGCGGCTGGTAATACCGAGAGCCAGCTGATTGGTATCACCGATACGATCCGGCCCGGAGAAGCGGTCATTTCTCCACAGGGAGCTGTAACTGAAAGAGCTTTCGCTGGAGTCAAAGTTAGGGTTGAGATCCTGATCTTTGATATGCGGGGTGTAAACATACTTGGCCCGAGGTTCCAGAGTCTGGGTGAACTTCATGTTGCCAAAGCTGGCTGGGCGGTCGAAGAACAGGCCGCTGTCGAGATAGTACGTTGCACCCGCAGTGGATGGTTTCTGAAGGTCGCTGTCGCTATAGCCAAAGTCTTTAAAGGGTTTTTGGTCAACGTAGATTGAGTTGGCATCAACACGGTCCAGATCGTAATTCACAGTGCGAAGTTGAACACCGGGTTCTACAAAGGAGTAGATGTTCTGAAAGCGGTACTTCACGGTGGAATCCGTATTCAGGCGCTGACCAATAGCATGGGTTGTGTTCTTGCTTGTCGGCTCACCCCATAAACCGCGGTAAACATCTTCTCCGGGAACTGTTGTGACCAGTTGCTGTTTCTGATACTTCCAGTCCTTATCCCGCTGGAAGTCGGTATAACCCACGGCGTAATCAAAGCCAAAACCAGAGCCGATATCCCAGGCGCCAGTCAGGTCGAAGTCGATATCTTTGTTGTAAGGGTCATCAGCATCCTGAGTCATATTCTCCAGCTGCTGGGTGCCAAGGCTGACTTTCCACTGATTAGAGCTTTGCCCTCCACCCTCGTAAGTCGTGTAAATCTCTTTTTTCAGCGGGCTGATGGAGTCAACATTCAGGGCTGTACCGAAATCATCGAAATACTCACGGTCACTGGTATCGGTGTAGTTGACCCTGTAGCTCCAGTTGCTGGTGAGGTTCTGCTCATGGAGCAGGTTGACCATCCAGCGGTTCTGGTCGTAATTCAGGTTTTTGTCTTCAACCTGGTCGGCAGTGGTGTAGGCTCCGCCCAGTTCACCTTTTGCTGATGGGGTCAGGTAACGGAACTCGGATTCCACCAGTGCGCCACGGTTTGTCATCACCCGGGGGGTGATGGTGGCATCCATATTCGGAGCAATATTCCAGTAAATGGGCTGGGTATAATCAAAACCATTGCCGTCGGTGCCAGAGTCCCAGGCAAAGGAGGGGAACAGCAGGCCGGACTTGCGGCGATCATCGAGAGGGAAGCTGATCCATGGTGTGTAAAACACCGGCAGGTTCCACAGATCCAGCGTGGCGTTGGTGGCTGTGCCAAATCCGCTGGTTGGGTTTAGCTCAACTTTTCCCGCATCCAGCTTCCAGACGCAACTACCGGGTTTACAGGTGGTGTAGGTGGCTTTGTCCAGATCAATAATGCCACTTTCACGACGGGTAATGCTTTGAGCCTTACCCCGGCTGCCAGCATCATGGAAAACATATTTGGCATTGGTGACTTCCGCTCGTCCGCTGTCCATATTCACATCGGCACGATCACCCACCATCAGTATATTGGGTTCGCGAATAACAACATTGCCAATGAAGTTGGATTCGCTGGTGTTACGGTCCATATTGGCGACATCACTTTCAATCTGGCGATAGCCCTGACGAACAACCACATTGCCGGTCAGTGTACCCTGGCCGGTTTCCAGATAAGTGGACTCATCTGCCTCCGCGAAAATCGGTGCGTCGGAGGGATCGCCTTTGAAATCAATGCCGGGGCGATAAGGCTCCACATAGCCGCCTTCACACATCAGCGCGCTGCGTGTGGTCTGTCTGGCTGCGGGAAGCTGGTTCAGGGGGCGCCAGTCCAGAGTAGCAAAGGCGCTGGCTACGGACGTGGATTGTTCGGAGCCTGCCGCTGTAGGACTAACGGGCAGAGCGGAGACCTCCGCATTAGCTGGTGCTGTCAGGGCTGTAACCGCCAGAGCGCTGTCTGCACGGCTGGTCTGACCTTCAACAACCACTGGAATGTCAGGTGCTTTTTTCAGCGCAGGTGTAACAGGGGCGCGTTTGGCGAATGGTATAGGGCCTGCCTTTCTGGGGGCAATATTACATTGCCAGCCATTCCCCGCTGTATTCTGCTGACACAGCCATTGGGTGTCCTGTGTGAGCTCTGTATTCGCCGCTGCTGGTAGTACAGGCAAACTGGCAAGCAGACCTGTGGTGATAACCAGAGGGAGTTTGTTTCTCAAGATAAAGATGTTTTTTGCCATCGGTTTGAATCCGGCCTTCCCGTCGGCTTCTGTTGGTGACTCCATCATATCTGGCGAGATTCCCCTTGCGCGTACAGACGGTACGTATACGCGCTAAGGTTACTCCTGATCTCGTGCCATCCAATGTCAGGCGGTGCACCTGAGTATGAGTCGTGACCCGTCAAAAAAGGAGCATGATACTGCAATACTCGGGTTCATCACAGAGCATGAAGAAAGCCTCATACTTATCAGCGAGTGTGTTGTACCATATCTGAAAGCCCCAGCAGGCTCTGATGCTGGTATAAGCTAGTCGAAATCTCGTTAAATGCCGGAAGGAATCTGTTCATTCATGGAATCAAATCCCACGCTGTCAGGTACAAACACGGACGATGACCGCTACTCCGAGCTGGATAACTGGTGTAGTGAGCAACTTTCCATAACGCTGGGGCGTAGTAAAAGTACAGCCTTGGAATCGGTCTCCGGTGATGCCAGTTTCCGGCGTTACTTTCGTGCGCAAACCGCCAATAATACCAGTTTTATAGCCGTGGATGCTCCGCCAGAGCATGAGGATTGCAAGCGTTTTACTTCCATCGCTCGCAGCTGGCGTGCCCAGGGCGTGCGCACTCCCGCTGTGCATTCGGTGGATGTGGGCCGTGGCTATATGCTGTTGGAAGACTTTGGGGATCAGCTGCTTTATTCCAGCCTCGATCAGTATCGTGTGGAAGGGAGGCGTGTAGATAAGCTCTATGTGTCGGCCATGGCGTCGTTGCTGGCTTTACAAAGTACACATGTTCCTGAAGATTATCCCTTGCCGACATACAATGCCGAACGCCTTCAGGCCGAGATGAGCCTTTTCTCTCAGTGGTGCCTGCAGACGCTTTTGCAAATGGAGTTAGGAGATGATGAGCAGGCGCTTCTCAACGAGCTGTTCGATAAAATAACAGTTTCTGCGCTAGAGCAGCCTACAGTTCCTGTTCATCGGGATTATCACTCCCGCAATATTATGATGTTGCCCGACGGTTTGGGCCTGATTGATTTTCAGGATGCTGTGCTGGGGCCGGTGACTTATGATCCCGTATCCCTGCTCAGGGATTGCTATATCGACTGGCCTCAAAGCCAGGTATACCAATGGCTGGATAAGTTTGCCGGGCAGTCTCCCCATCTACAGGGCGTAGAGAAGGAAAAGCTGTATCAATGGTTTGACTGGATGGGGGCACAACGCCATATCAAGGTACTGGGCATCTTTATACGACTCTGGCAACGTGATGGGAAAACCGGCTATCTCAACGATATTCCCCGAGTGTTTGCCTATCTCCAATGGGTGTGTGAGCGTTACAGTGAACTGGCGGATGCTGGGCAATGGCTGAAGGAAGAAGTGGCTCCCCGTTTGGGCAAGCAATCCTGGTGGCAGGATTACAGGCTGGTGAACTGATGAACCAGCCTTTGAAGACAGCCATGATTCTGGCGGCGGGCAAAGGTACCCGCATGCGACCACTGACGTTACATACCCCCAAGCCCCTTTTGCCTGCCGGTGGTAAGCCTCTGATCGAGTGGCACATTGAAAAGCTGGTGGCTGCCGGTTTTACAACCATCGTGATTAATCACTCCTGGCTGGGTGAACAGCTGGAGCAGGCGATTGGCAATGGTGAGCGTTGGGGCGTTAATATCCTCTGGTCCCGTGAAAGTGAGCTTCTGGAAACCGGAGGCGGGATTTTCAAAGCGCTGCCACTGTTGGGGGAGCAACCCTTTTTGTTAGTGAACGGCGATGTGTTTACCGATATAAACTTTTTTTCCCTGACACTGACTGACTCTGAGATGCTGGCACATTTGGTACTTGTGTCCAATCCCAGCCATAATCCCGATGGCGACTTTGCTCTGGAGAATGGGCAAGTCAGCACCGGTGGAAAAAATAAGCACACTTTCGCAGGAATCAGTGTTCTTCATCCCAAATTGTTTGATAATTGCGAACCCGGCGTTTTTCCTCTGGCACCTTTGCTGAAAGAGAAAATGACTGAGTGCAGAGTGACCGGAGAGCTGCATCAGGGGTATTGGCTGGATGTAGGAACTCCGGAACGACTACAGGCTCTGGAAAAGGATATTACTGCAGGCCTATTTGGCGAGCAGTGTTAAGAGATCAATAATTTTATGTGGTTCAGAACAGTTTTATTTGGTTTTCTCGGCATGATGTTTGGCGGGCCCTTTGGTGCAATTATGGGCGCGCTGCTGGGGGCATGGCTCGATAATCAAAGTAAGCGTCCCCGCATGGTGTATGGCCGCCAGCGCCAGACGCAAACTCAAACCGCCTTCTTTGAAGCCACCTTTCTGGTAATGGGCAAGCTGGCCAAGGCTGATGGTCGTGTGAAAGAAGAAGAGATTCAGTTGGCGACTGCGCTGATGAATCAGATGCGCCTCAGCCCGGAACAACGCCAGCAGGCGATTCGCCTGTTCAACCAAGGCAAGAGCGGAGCAGATATTGGTCGGGTACTGACCAATTTTCGTCAGAGTGCCGGTGGCAGCCTGATTCAGATGTTTCTGGAAATTCAGTTGCAGGCGGCGTTTGCGGATGGTGAAATCAGTCCGGCAGAAATGGATATCCTTCACGAAGCCTGTCACTGGCTGGGTGTGAATAAAATGGCCTTTGACATGCTGTTCCAGCGTTTTCAGGCACAGCGGGCATTTTATTCTCACCATGCTGGTGGTGGATATCAGCAGGGTAGCTGGCAGGGGCGCTCCTCTGCCGATGAACTGAAAAAAGCCTATGCAACGCTGGGTGTAAGCAGTGATGCCAGCGACAGGGATGTGAAACGGGCATGGCGCAAGTTGATGAGTGAGCATCACCCCGACAAGCTGGTGTCCAAAGGCTTGCCGGAAGAGATGATGGAAGTAGCGAAGAAGAAGACGCAGGAAATTCAGGCGGCTTATGATTTGATTCAAAAGCACCGTAAACAGAGTTCTTGATCGCTGTCGTTCAATCAGGCTGGCTCAGGCAAATAACGGTTGATGTTATGTTTGTGACTGGCTAGTCTGATTTCGTTTTGTACGTGTATCATAACAACTCATAAAAAAGCGTTCAGATCATGCAAACCAGCAGCAGAGAGTCTATCGAGTTTTACGTACGCCGAGGATTCTGGGGCGAGGAATCCCTGGAAAGCCTGTTCCGACGGACTGTAGCTATTCACCCTGGGCGCCTTGCGCTGGTTGACCCTCCCGACCGTGAAAGCTTTAGCGACCTGCCGCCACGCCAGCTCACCTACAGTGATCTTTTCTCTGCTGTTCGCGATGTCAGTGCCCGCCTCCTGGCAGCAGGGTTGAAGAAAGATCAGGTAGTTGTGACTCAACTTCCCAATACCGTTGAAACCGTTGTACTGTATCTGGCTGTTGCTCGTATTGGTGCACTGTTGTGTCCCATGTCTGTGGATCAAAGTACGGCGAGTCTGGCGGAAGTGTCTTTGCAGCTGGAGCCGGTGATGTATGTGGGGTGTCGTTATCGTCACCGGGACCTCCTGAAGCAGGCGCGTACGTGGCTGCCGGAATCCTGTCAGTTTGCCAGCTTCTCACCATCTGCAGTGGGGGATATTTTAAACCTGTCGTTGGAATCGCCGGCTACCCCTGAGGAAATTCGCCACCTCGGGACGATTATGGATTCTATGCCAGTGTCGCCTAATGAGGTGTTTACCCTGACATGGAAGCGCCACACGGACAGACACCCCGCTATACCCAGAACCCACAATCAATGGTTTGCCCTGGCCTCATTTGTTTATGAGGGGGCAGGGTTGCGTAATGGGGATTCACTACTGTGTTCGTTTTCCCTTTCGGAAGTGTCGGGCATTGGTGCGTTTCTCTATAACTGGCTGATGGCTGGTGCGCGACTGGTGCTGAACCAGACGGGCGAGCCTGAGGTTCTCAAAAAGCAGCTGGAACAGAATCGTATTACCTGTGCAGGCGTGCCTCCGGCACAGCTGGTGGCTGTACAGGAGTTACTGGATAGCATGGGTAAGCCTTGCTCATTGCGTACAGTGATTTCCGGCTTTTCCTCTATGGATACTGGCATTGCCCAGAAAATTGCCAGTTCTGGAAAAGTCGCTGTCCTGAATTGCTACAGCACCAGTGAAGGCGCCAGCCTTATGGCGACACCGGCCGATCGTTGCGACCAGTGGGAAGAGCATCTGTTTCCCCGTTTTGATGAACAGGTGGATGGCTGGAACAGCCGTATGTCCCGCATGGTACGTACTCGTTTGGTAGCGGGTGATGCGCAGGAAATTACCGAACCGGGCACTCCCGGGGAGTTGTTTGTGAAAGGCCCTTCGCTGTTCGATCGTTACTATCCCAGTGAACCAGAAGGTGAGAGCGAAGAACCTTGCTACAAAGATGGTTATCAGGGAACGGGAGACTTGTTCGTCATTGATGAACAGAACCCCCGTTTTTATCGGTTTGTAGGGCGGGTGGAAGAGCCGTCCTGATTTGACCCCTCCCCCCCCCCCTATTTAAGGTGTGGTTTAAGGCTCGGCCAAACGTTCTCAAACAATTTTGGCTGAGCCTTGGCAGTGGGGTGAATCCCGTCTGGCTGGTTTAACTCTGCGTGTCCAGCCACACCCTCTAAAAAGAACGGGACAAGTGGTACGCTAAACGTCTCGCTTAAATCTTTATAAATTCCGTTAAAACGTTTGGTGTATGCCGTGCCGTAGTTAGGCGGCATGTGCATTTCAAACAGTAATACCGGAATCTTCTCTTTTGCCATCATAGTCATCATGGCAGTGAAGTTGTCTTTGATGGCTTTCAAGGGTGTTCCTCGCAAACCATCATTGGCACCCAGCTCCAGCAATACCAGATCGGGTGTATGCGTTTTTAAAGCTTTTGGTAAACGGCTTAAGCCGCCTGATGTGGTTTCTCCGCTGATGCTCAGGTTCACTACTTGCCACTTAGGGTGTGTCTGGCGTAATTTGTCCCCTAAAAGTGCGACCCAGCCTTTCTCCAGTTCAATGCCGTATGCGGCACTCAGGCTGTCGCCATACACCAACAACGTTTTTTCTGCAGCTCTGACCTGTTGGCTGAACAATCCCAAACCAACGAGAAGCAGTGCTGTCAACAGCCACATAATGATAAGACGGTAACCTATGGCCAACCTTTTTGTTGATAACACCAGTAATTCCCCCAGTGATGAAAAGCAACTTGCTGTTGCGGCTTCAAATCTCACCAAAACGGTTGTAGCCCGCAGTGGTGAGCTGACTATCTTGGCTGGCCTTGATCTGCAGATCAAGCCGGGAGAAGCAGCGGCTATTGTGGGAGCATCAGGCTCCGGTAAGTCCACCCTGCTGGGTATTCTTGCGGGACTTGACCAGCCTACCTCGGGGGAGGTCGTGCTGGCAGGTTCCCGTATCGATCACCTGGATGAAGACGACCGTGCTCGTGTACGCGGGGAGCACGTAGGCTTTGTGTTTCAGTCTTTTCAGCTACTTCCTAACCTCACGGCCTTAGAAAATGTAATGCTGCCGATGGAGCTGTCTGGTCAGGATAATCCTGTTAAACGTGCCGGACACTTGCTTGAACGAGTGGGGCTGGATCAGCGTATGGATCATTACCCCAAGCAGTTGTCTGGAGGAGAACAGCAACGGGTGGCCATTGCCCGTGCCTTTGCCGGTGAGCCTGCCATTCTCTTTGCCGATGAGCCCACTGGCAATCTGGATGAGAAAACCGGTGAGAAGATTATTGAACTGTTATTTGAAGTGAATCGGGAAAGTGGCACTACGCTGGTGCTGGTTACTCATGATCTTGATTTGGCAAATCGCTGTGATCGTGTGCTGCATCTTCAAGGTGGTGCTCTTCATGGTGAATCAGGACGGGGGGCATAATGAGTTTGAACAACACGAAGCTCTGTTGGCGATTTATGGTGCGTGACTGGCGAGCCGGTGAGTTGTGGCTGCTGGTGCTTTCCCTGTTAATGGCGGTTTCCGTCAGCACGGCCATCTCTTTGTTCAGCGATCGTTTGCAGTTGGTTCTCGGTCAGCAGGTGGCCGAAGTGCTTGGTGCGGATATGGTTATCCACAGCCCTCAGCCTTTGCAGGATAGTATTTCTGCTGGTGCTGCGGAGCAGGGTCTGGAGTTATCCACAGTGCTGGAGTTTCCCTCTGTGGTGATGACTGGGGATGAAATGCAGCTGGTTTCCGCCAAAGCCGTGGAAGGCAATTACCCTCTGCGTGGCTATATGCGCGGCTCCCCTGAACCATTTGTGGAAGATGCGCCGCTGGATGAAACGCCCGCACCGGGTGAGGCATGGCTGGAACCAAGGTTGTTTCCGCTTTTGGGTGTAAAAATAGGTGACAAAGTAACGCTGGGTGAGACTGAACTGACAGTTACCAAAGCTATTACTCTGGAAACCGACCGTGGCGGAGACTTCTACAGTTTATCTCCACGCCTGATGTTCAATATGCAGGATGTGCAAGCGACGGGGGTGATTCAGCCGGGCAGTCGAGTCAGTTGGAAAACCTTGCTGGCCGGAGATCAACGGCAGTTGCAGCGCTTTCAAACCTGGTCGGAAGGTAAGCTGAATGCCAGTGAACAGCTGATTATGGCGGACGACAGCCGTCGTGATTTAAGAAACTCTGTTGTCCGGCTCAGGCAGTTCCTTGGTCTTGCAAGTATGGCGGCGATTCTTTTGGCCGGTATTGCCGTGGCTATGGCCAGCCGTCGGTTTGCGGAAAGACGTTTTGATAATTCTGCCATTATGCGTTGTTTTGGCGGCAGTCGCAGCCAGGTTATGAACCTGTTTATCGGTGAGTTGGTGCTGGTCGCTGTGCTGGTGGCTATACCCGGTGTAGCCCTTGGCTGGCTGATGCAGGCGGGTATTGTTGCGCTGTTGAAAGGCGTGCTGCCAGATTGGCTGCCTCAACCGGGTATCCTGCCCATGGTTGTAGGGGGAGCCACTGGAATTATCACCCTGTTGGGCTTTGGGCTGGCTCCATTATTACGATTGCAGAATGTGTCTCCGTTGCGCGTATTACGGCGGGAACTGGCACCAACACCACCATCTACATGGTTGGTTTATGCTTTCTCACTGGCATCTATGGTACTGCTTCTTTGGTATCACACCGGGCAGTTATTAATGACAGCAGGCATTGTGATGGCCGGGGCTGGAATACTGGTGACAGTTTCTGTTGGTGTGCAGTTTGTCATGCTGGCTGTGGATAAAAGAATCTCAAGACAGCCCATGCCTCTCTATTGGCGATTGGGTTTAAAGCGGATGATTCAGCAGCGCTCTCAGTCTTCGGCACAGCTGCTGGCGTTTTCCCTGACCTTTATGGCGATGGCGATTGTTCTTGTGCTGAGAACTGATCTTCTGGACCGCTGGCAGCGGGATTTGCCGGAAGATACCCCAAACTACTTCGCCCTGAATATTCAGCCGGAGTCTGTGGAAGGCTATCGTACCTTTCTGGAAGACAGTCGTATTGAATCCAGTGCTTTGTTTCCTATTGTTCGTGGACGACTGGTGAAAATTAACGGTGTGGATGTACGACAGGCCGTTTCTAAAGAGGAGCGGGGTCACAATTCTATTAACAGAGAATTGAACCTTACATGGTCGGCCGAACTGCCGGAAACCAACACTTTGCTGGAGGGCGAGTGGTGGGAGTTAGGTGCAACGGAAGGTGTCTCTGTTGAAGAAGAGATGACTGAGCACCTTGGTATCAAGATGGGAGATCGGCTGACGTTTATGGTGTCAGGCCGTGAAGTGACGGAAACAGTAACCAGTATACGCGACGTGCAGTGGGAATCCTTCCGCCCGAACTTCTACATGATCTTCCCGAAAGCTGCGCTGGAAGATTTACCTGTTTCCTGGTTGAACAGCTTTTACCTGCAGGCTGGGGATAAAATGCTTCTAAACCAGCTCATCACTCAGTTCCCAACCCTGACACTGCTGGATCTGGATTCTGTTATCGGCCAGGTGCGAAAAATGCTGGAGCAGTCCATTGTAGCAGTGGAAGCTATGCTGGGTGCGTTGCTGTTGGCAGGGTTACTGGTCATGGCATCTGTGATTGAATCCAGTATCGATCATCGCCTGCAGGAAGGCGCCTTGATTCGCTCGCTGGGCGGCAGTCGTCGTCAGTTAGTGGTCATGCAGGCCGGTGAGTTTGTGCTGTTTGGTGCAGTGTCTGGCTTGATTGGCGCTGCTGGCACAGAGTTGTGCAGCCTCTGGCTGAATACACGTGTATTTGAGATAAGTTGGGCGCCTGTATGGTGGTTGTGGCTCTCCTTACCGCTGTTTGGTGCTGTGGTCATTGGCTTCGCGGGGTGGTTGGGCGTACGGCGTGTTGTACAGCAGTCACCTTCAAATGTTTTGAAAGGCATATGATAAATGTTGATTCTGATCAAAAAATGAACACATCAATGAAAGCTTAGAACCGTCCAATATAGAAAGGTTATCCACAGGTAATTCAGGAGGTTGATCACTGCTTTGGTGGATAAACTTTTCACTTATAAGACTCTCTACAAAAGAATACCCCCGAGACTCACATCTCGGGGGTATTTATTACATGACCTGTATCGTTTTATTAGCCGATTGGGTAGGCGTAAGTAGATGCGATACCCAGCGGCAGGCCCAACCCCCAGAACAGTAACAGGAAGGCAGTCCAGCCGATCAGGAATACGATAGAGAATGGCAGCATGGTAGAGGCCACAGTACCGATACCAGATTCCCTGGAGTAACGCTGAAAGAAGATCACGATCAGCGGGAAGTAGGTCAGCATCGGCGTGATGATGTTGGACGCGGAGTCACCCACACGGTAAGCGGCCTGTGCCAGTTCGGGAGAGATACCCACAGCCATCAGCATGGGAATAAAGATAGGCCCGATCAGTGCCCACTTGGCAGACATGGAGCCGATGAACAGGTTTACAACGCAGGTCAGCAGGATAATGCCGATGATGGTGAACTGACCAGGCATGTCCATGGCTTGCAGAACTTCCGCACCAGACAGGGCAATCAGAGTACCCATGTTGGAATCACCGAACGCCTTCAGGAACAGCGCACAGAAGAACGCCATAACCATGTAGCCAGTCATTGGCACCATGGACTCGCCCATGGCATTAATCACATCACCAGAGTTCTTGAACTTACCTGTTGCACGACCATAAACGATGGAAGGAATCAGGAAGATCAGGAAAATCAGTGGAACAATAGAGCCCATCAGTGGCGCATTGAAGGCCGTCAGCAGGCCTTCGCTGTTTCGCAGTGGGGACGCTTCAGGAATGGCGATGACCGTCAGAGCAACCAGCATACCGAGCATGGTCAGGCCGGCGTTACGGAAGCCGCGAGCTTCGTCTTCGCTGATGGTGTCCAGGTCCTGATCGATTTCAATATTCTCATCAATCTTCACATTGCGCTGCAGGCGAGGCTCAACAATCTTGTCAGTGACGAACCAGCCCATTACACCCACCAGGAAGGTGGAGGAGAAAGTGAAGAAGAAGTTAGACAGCGGATTCACCATGTAGGTGGGATCGTAAGTCTGGGCCGCGGCCTGGGTGAAGCCCTGCAGCAGTGGGTCAATGGCGCTGGGCACCAGACCTGCAGAGAAACCACCGGATACACCGGCAAATGCCGCAGCCAGACCAGCCAGTGGGTGACGGCCCGCTGCATAGAAAATAATACCGCCCATAGGGATAACCAGCACGTAGCCAGCATCGGAAGCGATACTGCTGATAGCACCAATCAGCACCACCATAGGTGTGATGAATTTGGTGGGGGTCATCTTAAGGAGTTTCTTCAGAGTGGTGCTGATAAAGCCAGAGCTTTCTGCAACACCAACACCCATTATGGCAACGAGTACCACTCCCAGTGGTGGGAAGGAGGTGAAGGTGGTGACAGAGGAGGCGAGGAAGCTGGCGAGGTAGTCTCCGGTCATCAGGTTAGTGATGGCGATGGTTTCACCGGAGCGGGGGTCGACCATGTCGAAGCTGATCAACGAGAAAACAAACGACAGGCCGAGTGTAATAGCAAGACAGTAAAGGAACAACATCGCCGGTGAGGGCAGCTTGTTACCATTGCGTTCTATAAAATTCAGGGTGCGATCGGCAATAGACTGCCGGTGCTTCGGCGGTATATTACCGCCGCTTTCCGCGTGAGCGCTGGACATTGTGGTTCCCTTTTTTGTTGGCATGTTAGCCTTAGCAGGCTTTTATTTGGTGAACGTATCGGGTGAGTGATTTTGTTGGGTTTTGTGTTAATTTGATCAGCTCAACCGTTGGAGGGCAATGTACGTATAAGTCGCTATCGAATCCTTGATTAAGATCAATGCAGGAAAAAGTCCTGAGGCATCCTTACAAAAAGAAGCTTGATGCTGAATCCTGAAACCCTGCCTTGACCTGAAAACAGATATATCTTTACGTTGCTGATAAATAGCCGTACTTGAAGTGAGCCGTTATAATCCCGATTTTCCACGCTCGCGACCTTTGACAAGAGATACCATGAAAGACTTTCAGATTGCGCCCAGCATTCTCTCTGCTGATTTTGCTCGCCTTGGTGAAGATACGCAGGCGGTGCTGGATGCCGGTGCTGATATTGTCCACTTCGATGTTATGGACAATCACTATGTTCCCAACCTGACGTTTGGCCCTATGGTATGTCAGTCCCTGCGGGATTACGGCATTACTGCGCCTATTGATGTTCATTTGATGGTAAAACCTGTTGATGCCATGATTGAGGCCTTCCTGAAGGCGGGCGCCAGTTACATTACTTTTCATGCTGAAGCGTCTGAGCATGTGGATCGCAGCCTGCAGATGATTCGTGATGGTGGAGCCAAGGCTGGTCTGGTTTTGAATCCGGCGACTTCTCCTGATTGTCTTGAGTATGTGATGGATCGCCTGGATATGATTCTGTTGATGTCCGTGAACCCTGGATTTGGTGGTCAGAAGTTTATTCCTTCTACTCTCAATAAAGCCCGTAAAGTGCGCAAGATGATTGATGAGAGTGGTCTGGATATTCGTCTGGAAATTGATGGTGGCGTGGGCGTGGGTAATATCCGTGAGATTGCTGAAGCGGGTGTTGATACATTTGTGGCTGGCTCTGCCATTTATAACTCGGGAAATTATGCGACGGCTATCAGCCAGATGCGTAATGAACTGGCTCAGGTCAGATAAACACTTTTCATTAGAATTCCTGGAGGCAGGGATGCTTATTCACCGGCTGTTTGCGGGCCAGATGCCCCAATTGGTGATGTTTGATCTTGATGGCACGCTGGTGGACAGTGTGCCGGATATTGTAACGGCAACAGATGCCATGCTCGAAGAGCTGGGCAAGCCAGCAGCTGGCACCGACAAGGTGCGGGTATGGATTGGTAATGGCATAGCGAAGCTGGTTCAGCGAGCACTTCGTGATGCACAGTTGCATGAGTGGGCAGAAGATATGACTTCGCCAGAATTCTTACGGGCAAAAGATCTTTTCGACCGTGCCTATGATGAAAGCTGCGGTCATTACAGTGTGGTTTATGATGGGGTGTATGAATGCCTGAATGCATTGAAAAGCCTCAATGTGGACATGGCCGTTATTACGAATAAGAGCGAACGATTCACTGGTAATTTGCTACAACAACTGGGATTGGATAACTACTTTTCCCAAGTGGTGAGTGGTGATACCTTGCCTCTGAGAAAGCCTGATCCGGCGCCTTTGATTCATGTAATGACACAGGCTGAGGTGTCAAAGGAGCACACCTTAATGGTTGGAGATTCCCGTCATGATATCGCAGCGGCTAAAGCTGCTGGTGTTCAGTGTGTGGGGGTGCCTTATGGCTACAATCATGGCGAACCGATTGAAAGTTTTCATCCTGATTTGCTGGTTAGCTCTCTGGATGAGTTGATCCTGATTCAGCAAAGTTAGGGTAAGATTGCCATTCCGTATCCTTCTCTCCCCCCCTGAAAGGGAGGGATACGCCTTAGACACTGCTGCTAGTGAGAATGTCAGCGAGGTGTTTGCTATTGCTCTCCAGCTTTTATAGTATTCGTGCATTGTATATTTTTATCCGCACCAGCTTACCCTCTGAATGGTGGCTGACTTTTTGATAAGACGGAGTGGCCAGTGAATAGCCTGACTACTTACAATCCGATCTTGATCTTTGCCCCTCTTTTCTGGCGATGGCGTTTCTGCGCCTGACCGCCCCTGCCGCTTATGCTTACCCAATGGTGTAATGCGGTATCGAATTTACAATTATTTTCAGATAAAAATTTACGCTACAGGGATTACCTGCCATGACGCCTGAACAGTTTCAGACACTGGCCAGTCAGGGGTATAACCGTATACCTGTCACCCGTGAGGTGCTGGCTGACTTTGACACCCCTCTCTCTACCTATCTCAAGCTTGCAGATAACGATTACTCCTGTTTGCTGGAGTCTGTGGAAGGAGGTGAGAAGTGGGGCCGTTACTCCTTTATAGGCTTGGGTAGCCGCACGGTGCTCAAGGTGACCGGCCATGAATGGGTGCTGGAAACCGATGGTCAGACTGTTCAGCAGCGTCAGGTGCAGGACCCGCTGGCAGAAATCGAAACCTTCATGGGACAGTTTAAGGTTCCGGATTTGCCCGATTTGCCTCGCTTTAATGGTGGCCTTGTGGGGTATTTCGGTTACGACACTGTGCGCTATATTGAGCCTCGCCTTGCACACTCTCAGCCTGAAGATGTGCTGGGTACGCCGGATATTCTTTTGATGGTGATGGATGATCTGGTGGTGTTTGACAACCTCACCGGCAAAGTCACTTTCATCACCCATGTTGATCCGTCGGAGACTGATGCTCTGGTACGCGCTGAAGCTGCTATTGATGCACGCCTGCAGGCATTGAAGAACAAACGTGCTTATCTGCCATCCGGCGACGGCAAGAAAGACCGGGCAGAAAAAACCTTCACCCCTCTGTGGAAAGAAGACGACTTCAAAGCCTCTGTGGATAAAATAAAGGACTATATCTTTGCCGGGGATGTGATGCAGGTGGTGCCTTCCCAGCGTATGACGTTACCTTATGATGAGCATCCGCTGAATCTCTATCGTGCCCTGCGCTGCCTGAACCCTTCTCCCTATATGTATTATCTGAACCTCCGTGATTTTCACGTGGTAGGCTCTTCGCCGGAGATTCTGGCTCGCCTGGAACACGGTGAGGTGACCGTTCGCCCGATTGCCGGTACCCGTAAACGGGGTGCAACGGTTGAGCGGGATATAGAGCTGGAACAGGAACTGCTGGCTGACCCGAAAGAGATTGCCGAGCACCTGATGCTGATCGATCTGGGTCGTAATGATGTCGGGCGTGTGGCCAAAACCGGCTCTGTAAATCTGACCGACAAGATGGTTGTGGAGCGTTACTCCCATGTCATGCATATTGTCTCTAATGTGACCGGGCAGTTAGAGGATGACCTGACGGCAATGGATGTTCTGCGAGCCACGCTGCCAGCAGGGACTCTCAGCGGTGCGCCCAAAGTGCGGGCTATGGAAATTATTGATGAACTGGAACCAGTTAAACGCGGTATCTATGGCGGTGCCGTGGGCTACCTCTCCTGGAATGGAAATATGGACACTGCTATCGCTATTCGCACTGCTGTGATTAAAGATGGGCAGCTGAATATTCAGGCAGGTGCCGGTGTGGTTGCAGACTCTGTGCCGGAGTTGGAGTGGAAGGAAACGCTGAATAAAGGCCGTGCCATTTTCAGTGCGGTAGATATGGCGCGAGATGGCCTTTGAGAAGTACGGAGACAGAACACATGCTTTTGATGATCGACAACTATGACAGCTTTACTTACAACGTCGTGCAATATCTGGGTGAGCTGGGTGCTGACGTTGAGGTATACAGAAACGACGAAATCACAGTGGAAGAGATTGAGGCTAAACAGCCTGACCATATCGTGATCTCCCCCGGCCCCTGCACGCCCAATGAAGCCGGTGTGTCTATGGATACTATTCGTCACTTTGCCGGCAAGATTCCTCTGCTGGGGATTTGTCTGGGGCATCAGAGTCTCGGGCAGGTATTTGGCGGTGATGTTATCCGTGCCCGCGAGGTGATGCATGGCAAGCTCTCTCCGGTGTATCACAATGGCGTGGGTGTGTTCGAAGGTGTGGATAACCCATTCACCTGTACCCGCTATCATTCTCTGGTTGTGGATAAAGGGACGCTGCCAGAGTGTCTGGAAATCACCGCATGGACTCAAAATGACGATGGCTCCATGGATGAAATCATGGGCTTACGCCACAAGGAGCTGGCGATTGAAGGTGTGCAGTTCCATCCAGAGTCTATCATGACGGACTTTGGCCATGACCTGCTGGCCAACTTTTTAAAACAACAACATCAACTCAATAAGCACTGAGAGTGGGAAATACGATGGATATTAAAGAAGCAATTGGCCGCGTCGTACAAAGCCTTGATCTCAGCTTTGATGAGATGAAAGCGGTTATGCATCAGATTATGACTGGCGGCGCAACTGAGGCACAGATCGGCGCATTTCTCACTGCATTGCGCATGAAGAGCGAGAGTATTGATGAAATTGCCGGTGCCGCCACCGTAATGCGGGAATTGGCTTCGAAGGTAGAAGTGAAAGCAGAATACCTTGTGGATATCGTGGGTACTGGTGGTGATGGTGCAAACCTGTTTAATGTCTCAACGGCATCGTCTTTTGTTGCAGCAGCAGCAGGCGTATCTGTGGCCAAGCATGGCAATCAGGCGGTTTCCAGCAGCTCCGGCAGTGCTAATGTGCTCAGGCAGGCGGGTGTTAATCTGAATCTTACCTCTGAGCAGGTGGCCCGTGCAGTGGAGGAAATCGGTATTGGTTTTATGTTTGCCCCGAATCACCACGCGGCTATGAAGTACGCTGTTGGCCCCCGCAAAGAGCTGGGTATTCGTACTTTTATGAATATTCTCGGCCCTATGACCAACCCGGCTGGTGTGCCTAATCTTCTGATTGGTGTGTTTACGGGTGAACTGTGTCGTCCAATAGCGGAAGTATTGCAACGCCTGGGTAATAACCATGTCATGGTTGTCCATGCCCTGGATGGCCTGGATGAAATCAGTCTTGCCAGTGAGACGCTGGTTGCGGAACTGAAGGACGGAGAGGTGAACGAGTATCACATTAAACCGGAAGAACTTGGTATTGATAGCCAGAGCCTGATTGGGCTGGAGGTCAATAGCCCTGAAGAGTCTCTGGCACTGATTCGCGATGCGCTGGGCAAGCAGGAAGGCAAGTATGCCAAAAAGGCGGCTGATGTCATTGCCCTGAATGCCGGTGCGGCGATTTACACAGCCGATGTCGCCAGTTCTCTGCAGGAAGGTGTGGCTATGGCGCAGGATGCTATTTCCAGCGGTCTGGCGTTAGAAAAAATGAAAGAGCTGGCCGACTTCACCAGCGTTTTCAAAAACGACTGAGGGAGGGGGGAACAATGACACCTGATACTCCAACAGTGCTGAAAAAAATTATTGCCCGGAAATGGGAAGAAATTTCTGAGCGCTCAGAAATGATGCCACTGGCCAGCCTTAAAGAGAAAGCTTTACAGGCGGATACGCCTCGGGGCTTTGTAAATGCTATTACGGCATGTGTGAATGTCGGCCATGCCGGAATTATCGCGGAGATTAAGAAGGCGTCTCCCAGTAAAGGCGTGATTCGTGAGGATTTTCATCCCGCAGAAATTGCCCGAAGCTATGAAAAGGCAGGCGCGGCGTGTCTGTCGGTTCTTACTGATCGTGACTTTTTTCAGGGGCATGAAAACTATCTGATAGACGCGCGCAATGCTTGTCAGCTTCCGGTGATTCGTAAGGATTTTATCGTCTCACCCTATCAGGTTTATGAGGCCCGTGCTTTGGGGGCGGATTGCATTCTGTTGATAGCCGCTGCTTTGGATGATCGGGTTATGTTTGAACTGAATGCACTGGCCGGTGAGCTGGGTATGGATGTGCTCATCGAGGTACACAATGCTGAGGAGCTGGAGCATACCCTCAAGCTGGATAACAAGCTGCTGGGTATCAATAACCGGAATTTGCATACCTTCGATGTCACTCTGGAAACCACTTACTCTCTATTGGCGCAGATTCCTGACGACAGGCTGGTTGTTACTGAGAGCGGTATTCATACCCGTGCTGATATTGCGGCTATGTTTAGCCACAAAGTGAGTGCGTTTCTGGTGGGTGAAGCCTTTATGCGTGCAGAGGAGCCGGGTGAAGAACTGGCTCGGTTGTTTCAAGGGTACCTATAAAGCAATGATTTGGGTACTTATCTCTTCATAGCTTTTGGCTGAGGATACTCGTCGCAGCAATTTTCGCCATTGTGAGCGCTGGATCGTTTGGCAGGCAACTGTTGTTGAATAATTCTAGCGGGTAAATAGATGTTTCTTTCTAGTTGCTCACGAGGAATAAGCAGGCTGCATTGAGGCTTGCACTGGTAAGCGATGCGAATGGTGTTGTCCTTTATGAGCTTCATTCTTGCGATATCGGCATACTCATTACCGCACTTGACGCATTCTGTCATGTGCTTGATGTGACCTTCAAAAGCTACGCAGGTCCACTGGTCTTTAAATATTGCGACGACTGGCTGTGCGGTTTCCGGGGATTGAACCACTTGATTGGTAGAGCGCAGGGCGTGGGTAACAGCAGGAAGCATAGGATTCTCTCTTAGTGGAATATGTTGCCCATTAGGCTGGTCTTCACTGCTCAGGTTCCTTCAATAACATATATGTTAGAGAGTCTGAATAGGTTCTTTTTTGTTTGTCTCCTTGAATTTTTCAGATAGCCGCCCCATATCCCCCTCCATAGATGCATTTGCAGGAGTTTCTCTTGGAACAGTTCAGAGGTACAACCATTCTTTCCGTCCGTCGTGGCGGCAAGGTTGTTATTGGTGGTGATGGTCAGGTTTCTCTGGGTGACACCGTGATTAAAGGCAATGCCCGCAAGGTGCGCCGCCTCTACGATGGCAAGGTTATTGCTGGTTTCGCCGGTGGTACTGCCGACGCTTTCACCCTGTTTGAGCGTTTTGAAGCCCAGCTGGAAAAGCACCAGGGGCAACTGGTTCGCTCCGCAGTGGAGCTTGCCAAAGAGTGGCGTACCGACCGCACTCTGCAGCGTCTGGAAGCCATGCTGATTGTGGCAGATAAGAAGGCTTCCCTGATTATTACCGGTAATGGTGATGTGATGGAGCCTGTGGATGGCATTCTGGCGATCGGCTCTGGCAGCAACTTTGCTCGTTCTGCAGCGATTGCCCTGAATCAGAATACGGATATGCCTGCTCTGGAAATCGTGAAGAAGAGCCTCGATATTGCTGGTGATATCTGCGTTTACACCAACCATTCCCGAACCATTGAAGAGCTAGACAGCGAGTAATCGCTTTAGCGGCTTGAGATAAGAATTATGTCTAACATGACTCCCCGCGAAATTGTTCACGAGCTGGACAAACACATTATCGGCCAGGACGAAGCCAAGCGCGCCGTAGCTATTGCTCTGCGTAATCGCTGGCGCAGAATGCAGGTGGATGCCGACCTGCGCAATGAGATCAGCCCCAAGAATATTCTGATGATTGGCCCAACCGGTGTGGGTAAAACAGAAGTGGCTCGGCGTCTGGCACGTCTGGCAAATGCTCCTTTCATTAAGGTTGAAGCAACCAAATTTACCGAAGTGGGTTACGTTGGCCGAGATGTCGAGTCCATCGTTCGGGACTTGATGGACGCTGCCATCAAAATGATGCGTGAGCAGGAAATGGAGAAGGTGAAGCACCGCGCTCTGGATGCGGCAGAGGACCGTATCCTCGATGCTCTGCTACCACCGGCCCGCAGTTTTTCAGAAGACAGTCAGCCTAAAGAAGAAAGTGGTACCCGCCAGATCTTCCGCAAGAAGCTCCGTGAAGGTCAGCTCGATGACAAGGAAATCGAGATTGATATCCAGGAAGCCAAGATGGGCGTGGAAATCATGTCCCCTCCCGGCATGGAGGAGATGACCAGCCAGCTGCAAAACATGTTCTCCAACATGAACACCGGCAAAAAGCAGACTCGCAAGCTGAAGGTAAAAGACGCTCTGAAGCTGGTGCAGGATGAAGAAGCTGGCAAGCTGGTTAACGAAGAAGAGCTGAAGGTGAAAGCCGTTCAGGCCGTTGAAGAAAACGGTATCGTCTTCCTGGATGAGATCGACAAAGTTGCCAAGCGTGCTGGTTCTGGTGGTGGCAGTGGTGAAGTGTCCCGTGAGGGGGTACAGCGCGACCTGCTTCCTCTGATAGAAGGCTGCACCGTAAACACCAAGTACGGCATGATAAAAACAGATCACATTCTGTTTATCGCCTCTGGTGCATTCCACTTGTCCAAACCGTCCGACCTGATTCCGGAGTTGCAGGGTCGTCTGCCTATTCGTGTTGAGCTGAAGGCTCTGAGTGTACAGGACTTTGAACGCATTCTGACTGAGCCAGATGCGTCTCTGACTCTGCAGTACAAAGAACTGATGAAGACTGAAGGTCTGAGCATCGAGTTTATGGAGAGTGGACTCACCAAGATTGCTGAAGTTGCATGGCAGGTGAATGAGCGTACTGAGAATATAGGTGCCCGTCGTCTTCACACTGTTATGGAGCGTCTGCTGGAAGAGATCTCTTTTGGCGCAGCAGATATGGCTGCTGCCGGTGAGAATGTTGCCATAGATGGTGAATACGTGACCAGATACCTGGGTGACTTGGTACAGGACGAAGATTTGAGCCGTTATATTCTCTAAAAAGAGTTGCTGTTTCAATATAAAAACCTGTTGTGCGTGGCATGGCAGGTTTTTTTGTGGCTTCCCCTGTGTAAATATCTGCTACGCTGTACGCTCATTTATTACAGGTAAGCAATCGCAATGGTCCTGAAAGCTAAAAATGATCCCGACCATAATCTCAATACTCTAACTGATGTCGTTCGGCTGCTTGGTGAAACGCGGCAGGATGTTAAGCAAATTAAAAAGCATCAATCTGAGCATGACAAGCGCTTTGATGATCATGACAAG
>NZ_SMME01000872.1:85545-101180 GCF_009711465.1 Parendozoicomonas verongulae
AGGATTGATGCGCGCTTTGATGAGAATGACAAGCGCTTTGACAGGATTGATGCGCGCTTTGATGAGCATGAGAAGCGTTTTGACAGGATTGATGCACGCCTTGACAGGATGGATGCGCGTTTTGATGAGAATGAGAAGCGCTTTGACAGGATTGACGCACGCTTTGATGAGCATGAGAAGCGCTTTGACAGGATTGATGCGCGCTTTGATGAGAGTGACAAGCGCTTTGACAGGATAGAAGAGACCCTTGCCATCATTGTCAATCATTTGCAGAAGTAGAATATCATCGAAGAGCGAAGCCATTTGAGGCTCATGGCAATAGCATGGAAAGGAAGGCAGGCAGGCAGGCAGCTCTCACGTATGAGTAAACGTGAGAGCTGCAGTGAGAGATATGGTTAGCGGCTAAAAGTCGCATCAGCCGATGGGTGAGGTACAGAAGGCACCTGCTCTGCTAAAGCCTGTTTTTCTTTACGACTGGTAACAGTAATCTGAATCAGAGCAATAAACACACCGAGCATGCCGCCCAGTACTACACCCAAAGCAATGATGAGCTTTTTCTTAGGTTTGATGGGAGATACCGGAATGGTAGCAGGCTCATCTATAGCCACTGGCTGAAGGTCTTCAAGCTTGGTATTCAGCGTCTTCAAACTCTCAATTCTTAAAAATAACGGTGCTACGTTAGCCAGAAATGGTTTGTCTGCGTCGTCACTCTGCGGGCGACTGATAAATCTGTAGCGATCCAACTCACTTTTTTGCAACTTCAGGCTTTCAGACAGAATGTCAGTACCCATTAAAAACCATGCATCATGGCTGGAGCTGCCAAGGTTTTGGTTCTGTTCCGGTTTGATAATACCGCCGGCTCTGGCAACAGATAGCGCTTCTTCCAGTTGCAGGGATTTAAAGCGAGAACTTTCAATATACTGGGTTTCTGCTTGTTGAATACTTCTGTTTAGAGAGTTCGTTGTGTCGATACGTTCAGCTTCCAGACTCTCTGAGTATAAATTCAGAATTTTGCTGCGGACCAGCGGGAGTAACTGGTCGTTTATCAGTTCCGCAGTGAAGGCCTGATCTTGGGAGGTGAAGCGAATGGTCAGGAATTCGCCAGCATCTTTTTTAGGGTCGGACTGGTTGCTGCTCAAAGATTCTGAGAACTTTTGAAAGGCTGATGCCAGAACTTTTTTCTGGTCACCACCGGGGTTTGCCTGCAGGGCTTTTTCTGCCAGTCCGCTGTTGTGGAACACCTCACGTAACGTAGAGGGGGCTGTCAGATAACGATAGTAGGTATTGAATACCTGGGGTGGAGTTGCTGGATTATAACCTCCTCCCTCAATCTGCTGTTTTAGGCTGTTGAGGTGAGTTAGCCCTGCGTCTGAGGTCGGGTAAATCCGGGCTTCACTTTGCCAAGTAGGAGGAAGCAACAGCGCAACGGCAACAGAGATGACCGCAGCAAGGGCTGTTATTATGATAATAAGCAGTTTGCGAGCCCAAAGCCTTTCGGCGAGCTCAAACAGGTCGATCTCATCGTCCTGAAACGGCTGTGGTTGATAGACTGGTGTATTCATCGTTATACCCTTGAAGCTCTAACCCGGTGGCTTCAATCAAGAAAAAAGTGGGCGAATTCTATCGTTTTTTTTACACGACTTCATAAATTGTTGTATTTTCCCTGAGTAATTGTTCTGTATTGCTTTTTTACTCAGGTTCTTCTTGTGATTCCTTCCGCTGTAAAACTCCACAAATCCACCAAAACCTTTGAACTCAGCTATCCGTCTGCCGACGGCTCAGGTGAGCAAACCTTCTCCCTCCCCTGCGAATACCTCCGCGTCTACAGCCCCTCCGCAGAGGTGAAAGGTCATGGCGAAGGACAGGAAATCCTGCAGGTGGGGAAGATCCATGTAAATATTACGGATGTTCAGCCAGTGGGAAACTATGCCCTGAAACTCATTTTTGATGATGGGCATGATTCCGGTATTTACACATGGGAATACCTCAAAGAACTGTGTGATAACCAAGCGATCTGGTGGCAGGACTACCTTGACCGGCTGAATAAGGCCGGGGAAAGTCGAGATCCGGAAGTCACGGCTGTTCGCCTGATGGAGTAGTGCTGATCGTTTGAAAGTGGGTATTTGCCGACATGTTGCTAGTCCTGACGCTTATCGAGCGATAGAATGGTTTCCTTTGAAGATCATGTGGCCATAAAGAAGATGAGTGAATTTCAGGCTGGGGGTAAAACCCATTTCGGTTACAGGACGGTTGACTCTGGAGATAAAGAAAAGCTGGTAGCGGATGTATTCCACTCTGTTGCCGGGCGCTATGACCTGATGAATGACCTCACTTCTATGGGCATTCACCGTTTATGGAAGCGTTTTACTCTGGAAATGTGCGCCGTTCGCAAAGGGCATAAAGTGCTGGATATCGCCGGAGGAACCGGTGATCTGGCGTTTAAGTTCTCGGAAATTGTAGGGGCAGATGGTCAGGTCATTCTGGCGGATATTAACGACTCTATGCTTCATGTCGGGCGGGATAAGCTCACTGACCTGGGGGCTATAGGCAATATCGAGTACGTGCAGGCCAATGCTGAATGTCTGCCCTTTGCCGACAATACCTTCGATCTGATTACCATCTCCTTCGGGCTGCGCAATGTCACGGATAAAGACGCAGCCCTGCGCTCCATGCTGCGGGTACTTCGCCCCGGCGGTCGTCTTGTGATTCTGGAGTTCTCCAAGCCCCGCAGTGCCTTACTCGGCAAAGCCTATGATATGTATTCCTTCACTGCACTGCCCCTCATGGGCAAGCTGGTGACCAACGACTCTGACAGCTACCGCTATCTGGCGGAATCCATCCGCATGCATCCTGATCAGGATACTCTGGAAGGCATGATGAAAGAAGCCGGTTTTGCGAATACCAGTTACAACAATATGACTGGCGGCATCGTCGCTCTGCACAAAGGCATTAAGCCATGAGCCAGGAAGGCTCAATACTCGACTCCCTGCAAAACAGTATGCCCGGAGTGGCCGTACGAATGGCTCTGGAAAAAGCGGTTGCCAGTCTGATCGCCCATGATGCTGTGACAGCACGGAATTTGCGGGCTCTGGATGGGAAAATCCTGCAGGTTCAGGTATCTGCCCCCGCGCTTAACCTTTTTGTCCGTTTTGGGGAGAAACCCGCTCTGCTGGGGAGTTATGAGCAAGAGCCGGATTGTCTTGTGTCTGGCCCAGCTGTAAGCCTTGCCCGCCTTGCGCTGACGGATGACCCTATGGCATCTCTACAGCAAAATAATATGACTCTTTCAGGAGACAGCTCCCTGCTGGAAGCCGCATCGGTCATTGTTCGCGAGGCAGATATAGACTGGGAAGGGCTTCTTTCCCAATACACCGGCGGGGTTGTGGCTCACCTTGTGGGCTCTGTGTTTCGGCAGGGGCGAAACACGGTCAAAGACTCTTGTGATACTCTTCTTGCCAATTTGCCAGAAATTCTTCAGGAAGAATTGAGGTTACTGCCTCCTTCGGGACAAACCGAAGCTTTTCGGGAAGACCTGGACGAATTACATTTAGCTACAGATCGGCTGCAGGCCCGTGTCGAGCGCTTGAGCAGTCAGCCGATTGGGGGATATTAACTGGTGCAGCGTCTGCTTCGAATTTTTACCATTATCAGGGTTGTTGCCCGCTATCGTCTTGATAATCTGATCGATCGTGAATCCCTGCCCTGGTACGGGCGCCTGATTCTCTCTTTGCTGCCTTGGCGTTACATTAAGCATTCTGCGTCCCGTGGTGCCCGTCTCCGTATGGCACTGACTGATTTGGGGCCAATCTTTGTGAAGTTTGGCCAGATTCTTTCTACCCGCCGAGATCTTCTGCCCGGTGATGTGGGGGACGAACTGGCACAGCTTCAGGATCGGGTGCCTGCGTTTTCCAGTGATGTGGCAGTAAGCATTATTGAAAAAAGTCTTGGAGAGTCAGTGGACAATCTCTTCCAGTCTTTTGAGCGTGAACCCATGGCCTCAGCCTCCATTGCTCAGGTTCATGGGGCCGTGCTTCATAATCCTGATAACCCCAGGGGCGATGATGTGGTAGTAAAGGTCATTCGCCCCGGTATTGCCAAAACCATTCGTAAGGATATTTCCCTGCTCTTTATGTTGGCCCGTATAGTGCGCTTAACCTCTGACGGTAAGCGGTTGCGGCCGGTAGAAGTGGTGGCGGACTATGAAAGCACCATTTTCGATGAATTAAATCTCCAGCGGGAAGCAGCCAACGCCTCTCAGCTGCGCCGTAACTTTCTTGAATCTCACCTGCTTTATGTGCCTCGGGTGTACTGGGAATTCTCCCGCCCCAAGGTGATGGTGATGGAGCGGATTTACGGTATCCCTGTAACAGATATGGATGCCCTGAAAGAGCAGGGTACTAATATGAAGCTGCTGGCGGAACGAGGGGTGGAAACTTTCTTCACACAGGTGTTTCGGGATAGTTTCTTTCATGCAGATATGCACCCGGGCAATATTTTTATTTCCCGCAGCGATCCCCGTGATCCGCAATATATTGGTATCGACTGCGGCATTGTAGGGTCGCTGGCACCAGAAGATCAAAGCTATCTGGCCCGTAACCTGCTGGCTTTCTTCCGCAGGGATTACCGGATGGTGGCACAGCTCCATATCGATTCAGGCTGGGTGCCTGCCGACACACGGGTGAACGAACTGGAAGCGGGTATCCGCACAGTGTGTGAGCCGATTTTTGAAAAACCTCTGGCGGAAATCTCGTTTGGCATGGTGCTGCTGAACCTGTTCCAGGTGGCTCGTCGTTTCAATATGGAAGTGCAACCCCAGCTGGTGCTGCTGCAGAAAACCCTTCTGAATATTGAGGGGCTGGGGCGGCAGCTCTATCCTCAGCTGGATTTGTGGGCCACCGCGCAACCGTTTCTGGAAAAGTGGATGCATGAACGTGTGGCACCACAAAGTGTCATAAAAAGATTGCACAATACAATGCCAGAGATGATTGAGCAGGCACCTATGCTGGCTCATCAGCTGTTTGAGGATGTGCAGGCGCTCCGTAGAAGTAAAACCGGGCCATGCAGTGTATCTAAGCCAGCTAAAGGCAAAGATCTGCGCTGGCTTGGCGTATTGGTACTGGGGGGAGCCCTGGTAATGGTTGAACAAGCCTCGGCAGTAGCTGACTGGAATATTCTTCTGCTGGGCGGTGTGGGTGGTTACCTGCTGAGTCAATCTGGCACGAGGAAACGCTCAGATAGCGATTAGGAGGGGGAATGGCTGAGGCGATTGTGGGAAAAACATGGCTGGATCAAGTGGCCTGGAATGCTGACAGGTTAGTGCCTGCCATCGCTCAGGATGCGACATCTGGCACAGTACTGATGATGGCCTGGATGAACCGTGAGGCCCTTGAGGCCACCATGCGCGATGGGCATGCCATATACTGGTCCCGCTCCCGTGGGAAGCTGTGGCGTAAGGGAGAAAGCTCTGGTCATACTCAGGAAGTGGTGGATATCCGCCTCGACTGTGACGGGGATACGATCTTGTTAAAGGTTCATCAGCGCGGAGGTGTCGCTTGCCATACAGGGCGTGAGAGCTGTTTTTATCTTGGCCTGCAGGCGGGAGAAGAACCGCGCTGGCACAGTGTAGAACCTGTGAAGAAAAGCCCTGATGAAATCTATCAATAATTGGTAAAGATACTCTCTGCACTGGACTGATAATGAGCGATATACTTGAGCAACTGGCACAGGTGCTGGAACAGCGCAAAGGCGATGAGTCTGGGCACTCCTATGTGGCGTCTTTGTATGAAAAGGGTCTGAATAAGATTCTGGAAAAGGTCGGCGAAGAGTCCACGGAAACTGTGCTGGCCGCAAAGGATGCCGAGCACACTGGAAATGTGGATGATCTGGTGCATGAAACCGCTGACCTCTGGTTCCACTCCCTGGTTATGCTGGCTCATCTGGGCACAGGCCCGGATGCGGTTTTGAAAGAGCTGGGGCGGCGTTTTGGCCTCTCTGGCCTTGAGGAAAAGGCAGCACGTTCTGCTGATTCCAACGAACACAGGGATTAACAGGACAGAAATCATGACTGACTGTATCTTCTGCAAAATTGTGCAGGGAGAGATTCCGGCAGATGTCGTCTATGAAGACGAGCACTGTCTGGCATTTCGGGATATTCAGCCCAAGGCTCCTATCCACCTGCTGGTGATTCCCCGCAAACATGTGGTGAATCTGGATGACTTGAAGGATTCCGACCGTGATCTGATCAGCCATATGATGCTGACTATTCCCAGGATCGCCCGTCAGCAAGGGCTGACTGAAGGCTATCGCACGGTGACAAATAATGGCAAAGGTGGTGGTCAGGAAGTTTTCCACCTGCATTTCCACATTCTTGGTGGTGGCAAACTTCACGCTTTGTAAAGTGTGCTCCGTCAGAGCGTTTTAACATGTGGCTGCAGCATAACAATGTGAACGTTGCAGCCTTCATATACTGGGTTTTAAAGAGGTTTATTATGGGTATCAGTATTCCGCAGCTTTTGATTGTTTTGGCTATTCTGATTCTTTTGTTTGGCACCAAGCGTCTGCGTAACATTGGTGGCGATCTGGGCAGTGCAGTGAAAGGCTTCCGCAAGGCCATAGACAATGGCGAGCAGGACGAAGCCAAGAAAGAAGAGCCAAAAAAGATTGAAGGTGAAGATGCGCAGTTCTCTCAGACATCTGAGAAAGTTTCCCAGAAAGACAAACAATAACGGATACCTGCCGTCGTGTTCGATATTGGATTTTTAGAGCTCGTTATTATTGCCGTTATCGCACTGGTGGTATTGGGCCCGGAGCGTCTGCCTGTCGCCATCAAGACCACTGCAATATGGGTGAGCCGTATCAAACGCAGTTTTCAAGGGATTCGTGACGAGATTGAGCGTGAACTGAGAGTGGATGACATCCGCAGGGAAGTCCATAACGCCAGTGTTATGGATGAGCTGAAGAAAACTCGGGAAGAGCTGGAAAAGGGTGTAAGCAGTGTTAAGGAAACATTGAGCAACCCCCTGGAAGGGCTGTCCAAAAGTGCTTCGGCCGATAGTGAGAAATCATCGATTGACAACGCCGGCTCCGACAAGCCCTCTTCTTGAAATGCGCCCTGAATAGATTGATTCATGAGTACTAACGATAAAAACGGCCAGGCCACAGATTCAGAACAACCGCTGGTTCAGCATTTGCTGGAGCTGCGCAATCGCATTTTGAAGTCGGTTGTGGTTGTTCTGGTGATCTTTCTTGGCCTGTTCTACTTTGCTAACGATATTTACGCCTTCGTTTCCCAGCCTCTGCGAGTCTACTTGCCGGAAGGGGCCAGCATGATTGCAACAGAGGTGGCTTCGCCGTTTCTGACACCCTTTAAGCTGACTTTGGTCGTAGCTGTTTTCCTTGGTATCCCCTTTGTGCTTCACCAGATCTGGGCGTTTATTTCCCCAGGTTTGTATCAGCACGAAAAACGCCTCGCAGTCCCTTTGCTGGTTTTCAGTGTGTTGCTGTTCTACAGTGGTGCCGCTTTCGCCTACTACGTTGTTTTTCCTCTGGTATTTGGCTTCTTTACCAGCGTTGGCCCGGAAGGGGTGACGATTATGACGGACATCAACCACTATCTGGATTTCGTGCTGAAGATGTTCTTCGCCTTTGGTGTGGCCTTTGAAATCCCTGTAGCCACTGTACTGCTGGTGGCTTCTGGCCTGACCACAGTTGATGATCTGAAAAAGAAACGCCCTTATGTCGTTGTTGGCTGCTTTGTCATAGGTATGCTGCTGACACCACCGGATGTGATCTCTCAGTCTTTGCTGGCACTGCCTATGTGGATGTTGTTTGAGTGCGGCATTATCTTCTCTCGCTTTGCACGGAACTCTTCTGCCAAACGGAAAGCGGAAAAGGAAAAGGAGCAGTCTTCAAGGTAAGCTTTGAAGCGGGCACTTTGGGCTCACGGCTGTTATGAATCTACTTTTACTTGAACCTGAAGATATTGTTGATGCAGGCCGTGCGATTGTACGGGGCCGCAGGCTTACTCATGTGCAGGATGTGCACAAGGCTGAAGTCGGTGACACGCTTCGTGTCGGTAACCTGAACGGATTGCTGGGGGAGGCACGAATTATACGTCTGGAAAAAGACGAGCTGGAACTGGGGTACGAAGTGTCTCAGGAGCCTCCAGCCGCTTTGCCTGTCACTGTACTGCTCGCGCTGCCACGGCCCAAAATGTTGAAGCGTACATTTCAGACACTGGCGACGATGGGCGTAAAACGCATCGTGCTGATGAATACCTTTCGTGTAGAAAAAAGCTTCTGGCAAAGCCCATGGCTGAAACCTGAGGCTATTCGCGAGCAGTTGGTTCTTGGGTTGGAGCAGGGCAGGGATACGGTTCTGCCAGAAGTTATTCTGGAAAAACGATTTAAACCCTTTGTGGAAGACCGTCTGCCTGCGATGTCAGAGGATATGCGGAAACTGGTTGCACATCCTGTGGGGGACGGGGAATGCCCTCGCGCGATCAATGAGCCAACAGTTTTAGCCATTGGGCCTGAGGGCGGGTTTATTCCCTATGAAATTGAGCGCCTGGTTGAATACGGCTTTGAGTGTGTGCACCTTGGGCCGCGTATCTTACGGGTAGAAACCGCCGTTCCTGCCCTTCTCAGTCGCTTGTTCGGTTGAACGCAGCCGGCTTTGGGGGCAGGAGCTGACTAACTCATATCCTGTGGATCAATATCGATAGACCATCGCAGCTTACGCGTGAACGGGTCCTGCTCCATCACCGGCAATAAGCGATAAAGAAGGTTATGCAACGGTTTGCGATTAGGTGCCTGTAAATGCAGCTGCCAGCGCATCCGGCCCTGACGCCTTTCCATGGGGGCAGGCATTGGTCCCATCACCATCACACCTTCCGGCCCCCCCAGATTCTCCGCCTCAATAAGCTCTCGAGCGACTATCGCTGTATTGTTGAGAAACTCCTCAACCGGCTGAGGGTTGGTGGCTTCTGAGGTAATCAGCGCAATATGGCTAAATGGCGGCAAGCCAATTGATCGGCGCTGGTTGAGAATGTCCTGAGAAAACGCATCGTAACCGTGATGAATCAAAGACTGTAACTGAGGGTTGTCAGGGTTGCCGGTTTGAATCAGCACCTGGCCCGGCTTTTCGGCTCGCCCGGCACGGCCAGCTACCTGTAAAATCAGCTGACCTGTTTTTTCGGCACCACGAAAATCGGCACTGAAAAACCCAGTATCTGCATTCACAATCACCACCAGAGTCACTGCGGGAAAATGATGGCCTTTCGCCAGCATCTGTGTGCCTACCAGAATGGCGGGGTTGCCTTGGTGAATTTTGTTAATGGTTTCCTGAAAAGAGTGCTTTTTGCGCATGCTGTCACGGTCTATGCGCAGCACATCCACTCGTCCTTTTCGCTTATTTTCTCGTGGTGCAAAAAGCTGTTCCAGAATCTCTTCCGTGCGCTCTGTTCCCTGACCCACCGGGCTGAGTTCACGACTCTGACAATTGGGGCACTGGTCAGGAATACCCTGATGGTAATCGCAGTGGTGACAATGGAGATGTAGCGGTGTTTTGTGCAATGTCAGGTGAGCATCGCAATTGGGGCAATCAATCAGGTAGCCGCAGTTATCACAGGTGAGTGTTGGGGCGTAGCCCCGACGATTCAGGAACACCAGCACCTGTTGCCCTTGTTTCAAGGTTTCTTTGACTGCTGAAAGGGTGGCCGGTGCCAGACCGCCTGTCATCTGCTGGTTGCGGGTATCAATCAGCTCCAGAACAGGGGGGCGGGCATTACCAGCTCGCTGACGCAGCTGCAGGTAGCGGAACCTGTGGGTCTGACTGTTGTGCAGGGTTTCCAGACTGGGAGTGGCCGTGCCTAAAACAACGGGGATACTCTCCAGTCGTCCACGGTAAAGCGCCAGGTCACGGGATGAGTAACGTACACCGTCTTGCTGTTTATAAGAGAGGTCGTGCTCCTCATCCACAATAATAATGCCCGGATGCAGGAGGGGTGTGAAAATGCCGGAGCGGGTGGCGATCACGATGCCTGCCTCGCCCCGTCGAGCGGACAGCCAGCCATTCAGGCGTTCCCTGTCGGTCAGGCCGGAGTGGAGAACCACGACCGGTACGTTAAAGCGATCCCGGAAGCGAGCCAGAGTCTGGGGCGTAAGGCCAATCTCCGGTACCAGAACCAGCGCTTGCTGTTTTTTGGCAAGAGTGTGGGCGATGGCCTGAAGGTAAACCTCCGTCTTGCCGCTGCCCGTCACACCGTGGAGCAGGGTGGCGCTGAACTGCTCCCCTTCGCAGGTAATGGACTCCAGCGCCCGTGCCTGCTCCTCGTTCAGTACGTAGGGAGAGGATTTCAGCAGCGGCTCATGCTCATAAAAGAGCTGGAACTCCGGAGCTTTCTCGATGGGCTCGATCAAACCGCGATTTTCCAGATTTTTAAGCAGAGGGCGCTCAAAGCCCATGCTTTTCAGGGCTTCGATGGAAATACCGTCTCCATGCTGCTTAATTAGACTCCAGGCTTCCTGCTGGCGGGGGGCTCTGGCTCTCAGGAGGGCCTGCTCGGCCTGAGTGTCCAGATTGGCGGCCGGTTGCCAGAATTGATGTACCTCGCGAGCCAGGTCATAGCCTTGACGAAGCAGAGCAGGCAGCGCCTGGCTGAAGGTGTCCCCGGCCGGCGAATGGTAATAATCTGCCGCCCAGAGCGTCAGCTTTATCAGGGAAGGAGGCAGAATCGGGGACTCATCCAGCAGAGCATGGGCCGGACGAAGCTTGTTTTCGGGAACCTCTGACTCAGTTTCCAGACTAATCAGTATGCCGACCAGCTCCCGTGAGCCAAAGGGTACCCGTACACGAATGCCGGGAGTGAGTGTTCCGGATTGCAGGGAACGCGGAGGTAGGTAGTCAAATAATCGGCGCAGATTAACAGGAAGCGCGATACGTAGAATTCCAGTCACAGTCGCGGGCATGGATGCAGGGTGCTGAGGAAAAATCCTAGCTTATCAGAAGCCCCCACTCTGTGTCTGGTGAGAAATGCGATTTACCCGCTTTGCTCGGGGTTGCGTGTCTGCTAATATTCGCGATCTTCTGTCAGAGGCCTGTACCTCTGACGTGTAGGTATGCGGTGCCAGATGCCGGTGGGTCTGATTCAGACCAGGTGCTGGTGGCGGCGTACAGTATAAGCTAGAGGCTGAGCCATGAAACAGGATATCCATCCTAAGTACGAAGAAATCACTGCTACCTGCAGCTGCGGTAACGTGATCAAGGTTAAATCCACCCTGTGCAAAGATATCGGTCTTGACGTATGTGCCAAGTGCCATCCGTTCTACACCGGTACTCAAAAGGTTATGGATACCGGCGGTCGTATCGAGCGCTTCAACAAGCGTTTCGGCGCGCTCAGCTCCAAGCGCTGAGAAAAATAAGAGAGGCACCCACCGGGGTGCCTCTTTTGGTTTAGAACTTTTGAGATATCACTTTGATGACTGACATCAAAGTTAGGTGAGTGAATTTGTTGTAAGCCTGGCGCTTTTCGTCCAGGTCACTGCTTTCTTTGCCGGTTCCGCTTTTCAAATCTTTCCGACCAACACTTGTTTTTCAGACTGAATACCTTTAATTAAGTGGTAAAATAGTCGTTATAACTGTTTATTGTACTATCGTTGGCCGTCGTCTGTTGAGCGTGCTCATCCTTTCCGATATTCTCATGCCTTCCCGGCAGGCAATAAAAAAAACTGGAAGAATTAAAATGGCTGAGGATATGAAGCAAGCTGCTCTTGACTATCACGCGAATCCACGCCCAGGAAAAATCAGCGTTGAGCTGACCAAGCCTGCGGTCACTTCCCGTGACCTTTCTCTGGCATACAGTCCTGGTGTTGCCGAGCCTGTTCGTGAAATCGCCCGCGATGCGGAGCTGGCCTACAAATATACGGCAAAGGGCAATCTTGTTGCTGTTATCAGTAACGGCTCTGCGATTCTTGGTCTGGGTAACCTTGGCCCTCTGGCCAGTAAGCCGGTTATGGAAGGTAAGTCCCTTCTGTTCAAACGTTTTGCAGGTGTCGATTCTATCGATCTGGAAGTAGAATCTGAAAGCCCACAGGCGTTTATTGATACTGTGAAACGTATCGCTGTCACTTTCGGTGGTATCAACCTGGAAGACATCAAAGCACCTGAATGTTTTGAAATTGAACGCACTCTGATTGACCTGTGTGATATCCCGGTATTTCACGACGACCAGCACGGTACTGCAATTGTAACCGTAGCGGGTATGCTGAACGCGTTGGAACTGGCAGGTAAAACAGTAGAAGACGCACGCATGGTATGTCTGGGTGCTGGCGCTGCTGCTATCTCCTGCACCAAGCTGCTGATCAGCTGCGGTATGAAGCCAGAAAACATCCTTATGCTGGATAGCAAAGGTGTGATTCACTCCGGCCGTACCGACCTGAACCAGTACAAGGCGGCATTCGCAGTAGACACCGAGTGTCGTACGCTGGACGATGCTATTGAAAACGCAGACGTGTTCCTTGGCTTGTCTGGCCCGAACCTGCTGTCTCCAGAGCAGCTTGGGCGTATGGCTGAGAGTCCTGTAGTATTTGCCTGCTCTAACCCTGATCCAGAAATCAGCCCTGAGAAAGCCGCTGAAGCACGCCCTGATGTTATCATGGCGACTGGTCGTTCCGATTACTCTAACCAGGTCAACAACGTACTTGGCTTCCCATTCATCTTCCGTGGTGCACTGGACGTTCGCGCCAGCAAGATCAACGAAGAGATGAAGGTTGCAGCGGCTTACGCTCTGAAAGATCTGGCTAAAGAACCTGTACCTCAGGACGTTCTGGATGCTTACGGTCTGGACTCTCTGGAGTTTGGCCGCGACTACATCATTCCAAAGCCAATGGATGCTCGCCTGCTGGGCGCTGTATCCGCTGCTGTTGCTAAAGCGGCTGTGGATAGCGGTGTAGCCCGTGCTGAGTATCCAGCGCACTACCCGCTGAAATCTGTAGACGACATTGTTTACTGATTTTTGATTGCTCTGCGCAATAAAAACGTTAAGTCATAAAAAACCTGCCGTCTGGCAGGTTTTTTATTGGATGCTTTAAAAACCCCGGTTAGAAAATATCACCAGGATTGAAGCTTTCTTCGTCAGTCGTTTTGCCTTCCTGTTTGATTGGTGCAGCTTTGGGGGCATTCTCTTTGCGGAAAATTTCAAAGATTGCATCTTTCTCACCCGGGCCGGCAGGCTTGCCAGTTGTGGGGTTGATCTTGATAGTCACCATCCCCTTTGGTTGGGACAAATTGGTTTCCGGAATATCCTCCAGAGCGACTTTCATAAAGTCGATCCAGATGGGCAGAGCAGCATTCGCGCCATACTCCCAGCGACCCAGCGTCTTCGGCTGGTCAAAGCCCATCCATACGGTAGTTTGCAGCTCAGGGTTGAAACCAGAGAACCATACGTCACGCTGGTCGTTGGTGGTGCCGGTTTTTCCTGCCAGATCAGAGCGCTTCAACACCTTGGCACGACGACCAGTGCCGGATTGAATGACATCCTTCATCATGTCGTACATGATGAAGTTCACCCGTTCATCCATCACACGGGGGGCAAGCTTGGGTGGCTTAACAGGTGTTACCTGATCCAGAGGTGCCTCCTCAAACAAGGCGTCATCTACACCTAGAATTGCACTATCGGGAACAGCAAAAGTTTGAGCCTCTTTCTGCTCTTTTTGCTTCTCTTCGCAGCCGCGACAGGCAATCACTGGATCCGCTTTCATTACTGTTGTGTCCAGACGATCAATACGCTGGATGATGTAAGGTTCAACTTTAAAGCCACCATTGGCCAATACTGTGTAAGCGGTTGCTAACTCCATAGGCGACAGTGCAGCACTGCCCAGAGACAGAGATAAGTTCTGGGGTAACTTGGCTCTTGGCAAGCCCAGTTGCTCCATATGGTTCAGGGAGTAGTTCACTCCTGTTCTCTGGAGTAACCGGATAGAAACCAGGTTACGGGAGCGATACAGCCCCTTACGAATACGGGTCGGGCCGTAGAACTTCTGGTTGTCGTTCTGGGGGCGCCAGTGACTTTCCAGTTTGTCGTCGTTAAATACAACGGGTGCATCGTTTATCAGCGTTGCAGCAGTTGCTCCCTTATTGATGGCTGCAGAATAAACGAAAGGCTTAAAGGCAGAACCAACCTGACGGTTTGCCTGGGTGACTCGGTTGTATTTGCTGTCGTAAAAGTTGAAACCACCGACGATGGAGGTGATGGCACCATCTTCCGGGCGCAGGGAAACAAGAGCCGCCTGGGCTTCCGGAATTTCACTCAAGCGCCAGAAACCATTGTTGTCCCGTACGCGAATCAAATCCCCTGTTGTTACGACGTCCTGTGGGACTTTGGGAGCATTCCCCTGACGGTTCACATTAATGTAAGGCTTGGCCCAGGACATCTCCTTCCAGTTCAGTACACCTGTGGAACCATCCCGAAACAGAAGGTTGGCAAATTCATCATTCACATCGGTGACAACAGCTGGAATAAGCTGGCCTATACGGCTGGTATCTTTCAGTGTGGGAAGCCAGCTGTCTGGGTTCTCCAGTTGCAGTTCAGGGCCACGGTAGCCGTGACGTTCGTCGTAAGCCTGCAGACCTTTGTCGATAGCGGTATTGGCAGCGCGCTGTTGTTTGGCGTTGATGGTGGTGTACACCTCATAGCCGTCGGTGTAAGCATTAGGGCCAAATTTTTCCACCACTTGCATACGTACCATTTCAGCTACGTAGGGCGCTTCGAGATCAATAGGCAGGCCGTGGTAAGTTGCAGTTACAGGTTCATTCAGGGCATTTTCCTGCTGGGAGGCAGTAATCAAGCCAAGGGTTCCCATACGCTTGATAATCCAGTTTCTGCGCAACAATGCACGTTTAGGGTTAGCGATAGGGTTATAGCGAGATGGCGCTTTCGGCAGGCCGGCAATCATAGCCATCTGGGCAATATCCAGCTCATTCACAGATTTGCCGTAGTAAACCTGTGCAGCGGCTTCGACGCCATAGGCGCGGTTACCGAGATAGATCTTGTTGAGATACAGTTCGATGATCTCGTTCTTACTGAGTTTTCTCTCAATTTCCAGAGCCAGCAGGATTTCATTGAATTTACGGGAGAACACCCGCTCATGGCTCAGGAAGAAGTTCTTGGCCACCTGCATGGTAATGGTGCTGCCGCCAGACTGAATGCGGCCAGTGGACACCAGCTGGACGGTGGCGCGGGCAAGACCAGCGATATCAACGCCATTATGGGAGTAAAAGCGATCATCTTCCGCCGCGAGAAAGGCATTAATAAGTGTTTGTGATACTTCCTCAATATTGACAGGAGAGCGACGCTTTTCACCAAACTCTGCAATCAGGCTGTCGTCAGCTGCATAAATACGCAGAGGTGTTTGTAACCGAACATCACGCAGGGCATCAACAGAAGGAAGACCCGGACTCAGGTAAAGATAGGCACTGCTGAAAATGAGTGCTGCTCCACAAAACGCAGCGAAACCTGCCCACAGGCCGAATCGAACCAATCTGACAACTTTATTCATAAGTTTTGTAATAAATGAACCGGTTTGGCTGGTCTGTACGCCCATGCCATGTCTTTGAATAGGCCATTATAAGCAAGAGTT
>NZ_SMME01000331.1 GCF_009711465.1 Parendozoicomonas verongulae
CCCATACCCCGATCACCAACATCACAAGAGGCTGCCAGCTGCGCTGCTATCTTCTTTATATGGGAAGGATAGGAATGGTCTTCAGGCTGAACTTTGTTGTTACCAGCCTCTGCACAGTGATTGGCCTGTCTGCATCTGCTACCTATTCATCAGAAGACAAGAGCAGGCCTCTTCACCTTATTCCGTTGCAACCGGTCGATGTGATATCAACAGGCAGTATTGCCATATCACCCTGCGGACAGCACACATATCCTCCCCGGTGAAACCACATCCTGCACCATCAAAAGGTCTGCCAGACACGACTTTGTGCACTGCCGTGGGAAAAAACAAAAAAACCAAGTCACACTCACGGGATCAACGGCTGTACAACATCTGGCAGTTGAAGCAGGTGCCACAACATGGATCAGGAGTCCATCTAACATTTGCCGTATTTCCAGTAACAATAAAGCTCCTGACATCTTATGTACCCCTCCTCCATCATCACCTCCCCTACTGGACAATCTATTCCCAGAATTGTCAGGTTTGGAGCAGGATAATGTATTTCAGAGTGTTCTTTGCGCCAGTG
>NZ_SMME01000200.1 GCF_009711465.1 Parendozoicomonas verongulae
CCCCGTTATTTGGGTGATGTCTTTTGGAATTTTTCCATAAATTCTATATATCTCATTCAGTTCTGTTTCAGGAATTTGGTCGCGGTCCAGACCATGTCGCCTGGCTGCTGAACGCCACATGTCGGCCTCAGGCAACGGCTCTGCTGACTGAATAGCCTCCTTCCATGGCAGGGAAGTACAACGCTTCGATTGTGGCCATAGCAGGCAGAGGCGGGCTTTTGGATATTTCAGCAGTGAGCCATTGACCATAACCGAGGGGGGATGGCAGCAAAGCGATTCCAGAGCCTGTTGAAGCTCGGGGTTTTTCTCAAGACCAAGAATCACTACCCCCCTTCCTTGCTGAAGGGCCTGCTGGAATT
>NZ_SMME01000731.1 GCF_009711465.1 Parendozoicomonas verongulae
GATTAAATGCATTATCTTGTAATTCGAGAATTTGAATTCGACTGGCTGACTTTCTTCAGAAGCCTCAACTTCTCTACTTCTTCTGGTAGCGATTTGGCTATTGCCGTGCATATTGAACATAAGTATTATCCCTGAATGTTTGAATAATTGGAGTCAGCTTTTATCTTGTAAGTTCCCTAATGGTTAGGCCAGAGTTTCTAACTGGCTTGTTACACTCACGGAAATGCTTTATAAAAAGTATGGTATTCGTCGCTTCGCGGGGCTACCGGGCATGACACTTAACTTGAGAGGTGAAAGTCCTCTTACCAGATCGCAGCGTTCTCTTAAATCAGTCATAAACCCGCCCTCGCATGGATTTCACATTGCTGCGCTTAGCCTTACTTTTCAAGCGGCGCTCCTTTGATGCTCTGGTTGGTTTAGTGGCCACACGCTTTTTGTGCACTTTGGTCACTGAGTAAATCAGCTCCGCCAGTCTGTTCAGAGCGTCTTCCCGGTTTTTATCCTGAGTGCGGAACCGCTGTGCCTTGATCACAATGACACCGTCTTTGCTGATGCGGCTGTCAGACAGCTTCAGCAACCGGGTTTTGTAAAAATCCGGCAGGGTGGAGTTGTGAATATCAAAACGCAGGTGAATGGCGCTGGACACCTTGTTGACGTTCTGGCCTCCAGCCCCCTGGGCACGAATAGCGGTGATGTCTATCTCGTCGTCAGGAATACTGACATGGGTTGATATCCTTAGCATTCTCTCTGTCCTTTCTTGTATTCGCCTGAGTAGTTATCCCGGGCGGCGGCATTATCCGCGATTGGTGGGATAAACAAAAGCCGGTAAAGTTCACTTTAGAAGGCTAAGGATGACAAAACCCAATGAAGGACTGGTTTCTCTATTTCATTCGCTGTAACGACAACAGTCTTTACTGTGGTATCACGACCGATGTAGAGCGGCGCTTTGCCGAGCATTCATCTGGCAATGGTAAGGCTGCACGTTATATCCGTGGGCGGAGGCCACTGACACTGGCTTTTTCCGATAAAGTCGGGAACCACTCTCAGGCACTGAAAGCCGAGTATCGTGTGAAAAAATACAACAAGGCCACCAAGGAGAAACTGGTGGCCGGTCAGGTTACTCTGCAGGAATTACTGAACGATCAGGATTAACGACGCTTCGGTGTCCAGGCCCAGATCATTTCCACCGTAATAGGTTCAACGCCTTTGGCATCGGTGACTGTGCAGGGCACGGTCACTTCTCCTTTCTCGGTGTCGCGAATCAGGGCAACCTGCTCCTCAGTAAGATGGGCTCTGGCAGTAATATCACCGGCGGAGCGCTTCACAAAGTTGATGTTCATGCTTTTGATGACCGGTACACGGCTGTCCGGTACATTCATACCCACAATCAAGCCGGTGGCCGACTCCGCCGCCAGCGCCATGCCGCAGGCGTGTACGCTGCCAATATGGTTCTGGTTGCGTTTGAGGTTGCGAATGGTGATAGTGCTTTCGTTGCTGGTGAGTTTTTCGATGCGTGTTTTGGTGGTGCCTACCAGTTTTACGGTTTTGCCCAGCATCTTGCTGACCAGCCACACGCGCATACCCTTCGGGGCTTTGTTAAGCGTGTGAACGGCACGGCTCATGCGATTGGCCATGGGAACTCCTCGTATTTTATTATTGGTGCGCAAGCCGTCGCAGGTTACCTTCGGTTACCTTGTAGAGCAAGTTTATAGAAAGCATTGCAGGGAATGGGAGAAGGTGGCTCTCCCATTTATCGTAAGTTACTGAGGCAGCTCACCTTCAACACCATCTACGTACCAGTTCATGGAGAGAATCTCGCCATCATTCAGCTTTACACCGCTGGCCACTTTTATGGAACCATCCTGCGCCTTGATAGGCCCTTCAAAAATGGTCAGTTCGCCGCTGGCAATATCGGTACGGGCCTTCTCAGCAGCTGCCACAACGTCGGCAGGAATTTTCTTGCTGTAAGGGGCCATCTTCACCATACCGGCATTGATACCGCCCCAAACGTCTTCGGCTGTCCAAGAGTTGTTCAGAACAGATTTGGCAACGTCCGTGTAATAGTCACCCCAGTGCACCAGGCTGCCGGTGAGGTGGGCATCCGGGCCAAAACGGGTCATATCCGTGTCGTAACCAAAGGCCAGTACGCCTTTGTCCTGTGCTGCCTGAACGGGAGCAGGGGAGTCTGTGTGCTGGTTGATGATATCGGCACCCTGGGCAATTAAAGCTTCAGCCGCTTCACGCTCTTTTGCGGGGTCGTACCAGCTGTTGATCCACACCACCTTCACAACCGCATCGGGGTTGGTTTCTCGCAGGCCAAGAGTAAAGGCGTTAATGCCCTGAACGACTTCCGGAATAGGGAAGGAGCCTACATAACCAATCACATTGGATTGGGTCATTTCACCGGCAATCAGGCCGGTCACATAGCGGCCTTCATAAAAACGGGCAGCGTAAGTGGCTACGTTCTTGCTGCGCTTGTAACCGGTGGCATGGTTGAACTTTACCTTGGGGAATTGTTTAGCCACTTTCAGGGTGGGGTTCATATAGCCGAAGGAGGTGGTAAAAATCAGGTCATTGCTCTTGGCCAGCTTGCGAATCACCCGCACCGCATCCGCGCCTTCAGATACACTTTCCACATAGGTGGATTCTACCTTGTCCCCCAGTTTGTCCAGCATCTCACGGCGACCTTCGTCGTGGCCGTAAGTCCAGCCCGCTTCACCGACAGGGCCAACGTACACAAACGCCACTTTTAGTTTGTCTTCTGCAGCGCCTGCCATTATTGCGGTAGTCGACATCAATGTGGAGAAGGCGGCCACAGCGGCTCGCTTTAGCCACGTTCGTTTCAGGAATATTTTCATAATTGTCTGCTCTTTGTGGGTTATTGTTGTTTTAGGTTTCTCGTTTTCTACATCCGCGAATGAAACGGCTTCCCTAACGACATGGGCGCCATCATCCGAATTTTTGACTGGTTGCTGGACAAAATCACCAGCACGACAATCGTTGCCAGATAAGGCAGTGTCGCCAGCAGGTTGGAGGAGATCGATGCTCCCATCCCCTGCAGAACCAGATGCATAATACTGGCCAGGCCAAACAGCCAGGCTCCCAACAGTACCCGCCCGATGCGCCAGCTGGCAAACACCACCAGAGCCAGAGCAATCCAGCCCCGCCCGGCGGTCATGCCTTCCGACCAGAGCGGCGTGTAGGCCAGAGAGAGATAAGCGCCACCAAGGCCCGCCATAGCACCCCCAAAGGATACCGCCAGCCAGCGAACAGTGAGCACCGGCAGGCCAATGGATGTAGCGGAGTCCGGGTTCTCTCCCACCGCCTTCACCATCAAACCGGGGCGGGAAAAGCGGAAAAAGGCCCAGGTCAGTGTCAGCAGAATCAATGCCGTATAAACCAGAGGATCATGACGAAACAGAACGGTACCCAGCAGGGGAATATCCGACAGCAGTGGTATAGCCAGAGGAGCAATGCCTGCCAAAGGTTTGCCAACATAGTCGGTCCCCACAAAGGCGCTCAAACCAGTGCCGAAAATCGTCAGAGCCAGACCCGTTGCCACCTGATTGGTGCGCAGCCCCAAAGCGAGAGAACCAAACAGCAAAGACATCGCCACGCCCGCCATCATCCCTGCAATCACACCCAGGAGCAGGTTACCGGTGGAGACAGAGACGATAAAACCGGTCACGGCCCCCATCAGCATCATGCCTTCCTGGCCAAGGTTGAGTACGCCGGATTTTTCACACACCACTTCCCCAAGGGCAACCAGCAGTAAAGGCGTACCGCTGCGAATCATGGCAAACAGTACATTGGTGATCAGATCGATATCCATAATCAGGCCCTGCCTCCCCGCAATTTAAAATGAATCAGCACATCGCAGGCCAGCAGGTAAAACAACAGCATGCCCTGGAAAAGACTGCCCAGCGCAAGCGGCAGGCCAAGCTCCATCTGTCCCATTTCTCCTCCCATAAATACCAGCGCCATCAAAAAACTGGTGAGGGCAATACCTACAGGGTGAAGTCGTCCGAGAAAGGCAACAATAATTGCGGCATAGCCATAACCGGGGGACACCTGAGGCACCAGCTGACCAATGGGCCCGGTAACCTCAAACACACCCGCCAAACCCGCCAGTGCACCACAGATGAGCAGAGCGAAATACACCAGACGTTTCTCTCGATAACCAGCAAAGCGTCCGGCGCTGGCATCCAGCCCTACAACCTTTAACTGAAAGCCGATAAATGTGCGGCTCAGTAACACCCAGGCGGCAACCACTGCCAGCAAGCCAATAGGCAGGCCGAGGTGCAGGCGGGTCTCTTCCAGCACAATGGGCAGGGTGACGGCTTCGGTAAACAGAGCAGATTCGGGGAAGTTAAAACCATTCGGATCTTTTAAGGGGCCGTGTACTGCCCACAGCAGCAGGTTCAGAGCGATGTAGTTGAGCATAATGGTGGTCAGAATCTCGTTGGTGTTGAAGTGGTTTTTCAACACCGCCGGAATCCCTGCCCACAGCAAACCTGCAAAGGCTCCCGCCAGTACGGTGAACAGCAGGGCAAAACGGCTGCCGGATTCCATAAAGTACAACGCAGCGGCAGAACCTATCAGCGCCCCCATCAGCAACTGGCCTTCCGCTCCGATATTCCAGACATTGGCACGAAAGCAGACAGACAGTCCAATAGCACACAGCAGCATAGGCGCCGCTTTCACCCCCAACTCCGCAATGCCATAGCTGTCGCTGATGGGCAAAATAAAGAAGGTATACAAACCCACCAGCGGATCTTGCCCCTGCCAGAGAAAGATAAGGGCGCCGGATATCAAAGTAAGGCCAATCGCCAGAACCGGAGAGAGATAGCGCAGCAGTTGAGAATCCTGCTGTCGCCTTTCCAGCCTGGGAAGAGGCAAAGGGGAAACAGACAACATCAGTGAGTAGCTTCCTGTGGCTCTTGGGGGTGTTCTTCTATTTGTTCTTCTGGCTGTGGAACAGAGGTGGCATCAAACGCACCCGTCATCCAGCTTCCCACCTGTTCTACAGTGGTTCCGGGTACCGGCCGAACAGGGGAGAGCTGCCCGTGGCAGAGTGCACCTATGCGATCACTGATCTGGAACAGTTCGTCCAGATCTTCCGAAATCACCACAATGGCCGCGCCTTGATCCCGCAAGGCAATCAAGGCTTGATGAATGGTGTTGGCCGCGCCCACATCCACCCCCCAGGTGGGGCTGGCGCACACCAGCAGTTTGGGATCCTGCAAGATTTCCCGGCCAATAATAAACTTCTGCAGATTGCCACCGGAGAGGCTGCGGGCCTCAGCTGCTACACCGTGAGCCTTTACGGAAAACTGTTGAATCACCTGCTCCGCAAACCGGTTGATCTTTTTGTGTCGCAGAAAGCCTCGGCGAATCAAACCTCCCAGAAAGCCGGTGAGCAGACCATTGTCGTGCAAGCCCATTTCCGGTACAGCTCCCCGGCCTAAACGCTCCTCTGGCACAACGGCCATGCCGGCTTTGCGTCGGGCAGCGGGGTTGAAACGGCCTATCGACTTACCTGAGAAACGAATCGTATCTTGTTGATGAGTAAGACGTTCCCCGCTGAGCAGTTTGAGCAGTTCCTTTTGTCCGTTCCCCGCTACACCGGCAATGCCCAGAATTTCCCCCTGGCCAACACAGAAAGACAGGTTTTTGAGGGTGGTGCCAAAAGGGTCTTCCCGTTCTGCGTTCAGGCTGGAGATTTCAAGCACACTTTCGCCGCCACTGACCTTGGGATAAGGCACCCCCAGTTCGGTATGGCTCCCAACCATTAAAGAAGCCATCTCCTGAGCAGAGGACATGCGCGGGTCACACGCGCCCGTTACGGTGCCATTACGCAGAACTGTCGCGCTGTGGCACAGAGCCTGAACCTCATTCAACTTATGGCTGATAAACAGAATACTGCAGCCTTCTGCTGCCAGCTTGCGCAGGGATTCAAACAGTTTCTCAACTTCCAGGGGTGTAAGTACGGATGTGGGTTCGTCGAGAATCAACAGGTTGATGTTCTGTAACAGGCAGCGGATGATTTCCACACGCTGGCGCTCGCCAGTCGAAAGAGAGTGTATATGGCGGTCCGGATCAACAGGGATGCCGTAGTGAATGGAGATGTCCTGAATACGCCCGGCCAGATGTTTACGGTTTCTGGCCTCACCCGGTGGCAGGGCCAGTGCAATATTCTCAGTGACGGTAAGGGTTTCAAACAGGGAAAAGTGCTGGAACACCATGCCAATACCCAGTTCACGGGCTTTGGCGGGGGAGGGGATGGATACCGGTTGACCGTTCCACCAGATTTGCCCGGCGTCTGGCAAGGTGACACCGTAAAGGATTTTCATCAGGGTGCTTTTGCCCGCGCCGTTTTCACCCAAAAGGGCGTGAATCTCCCCTGGCTGAATATCAAGATCAACAGCGTTGTTGGCCACAACCCCGGGATAGGTTTTGCTGATGCCCTGACAGCGTATACGTGAAGAAGACGACTTTGAACGTGTCTCGAACAGTTCCGCATTATGCATTGTTATTATTCGTGATTATTGTCGTTTTTGGGGGCTGCCCTTTGTGGGCGACTTTATACCATAATTGTTTCGTACTTGTTCATACTATTCCCCGAACGGCAATGAAAAAAGCCCGAATGAAACCATTCGGGCTTTTGTGTGTGCGTAAGCAATGGTCCGGGTACTTATCAGGGAGCTCAGCTGGTGATCAGGATCAACAGACCCGGCAGAGCAAAGAAGACACCGATAATATAGGCAAACACGATACTCTTATTGCGGCTGGCCTTCTGGGAGAAGATGCGTGCAGCACGATACGGAATGCGCCGCAGCTGAGGAATGCCATAAATCAGCAGTACCGCTGCCGCGTTAAACAGTAGGTGCACCAGTGCAATATGCAAACCTTCGATAGCCAGAGCACCGGTTACGGTGGTTGCCGCCAGCAGCGCGGTAATACAGGTACCGATGTTGGCACCCAGTGCAAACGGGTACACATCCTTCAAACGGAATACACCACTACCGGCCAGAGGCACGATCAGGCTGGTTGTGGTTGAAGAAGACTGAACCGCAACAGTGATCAGGGCACCGGAGGTAATACTTTTTACCGGGCCATCGCCAATAGCTTTGTGCAGCAGGTCTTTCGCACGGCCAACCATCAGTACCTTCAGGGTTTTGCCCAGCAGGGTGATGGAGAGGAATACCAGCGCCAGACCCAGCAGAGCCAGAGCTACGCCGCCATAGTTATGGGGCAGGAAAGCCAGCTGGTCGCCCGTCCAGCTCACTACCGGGCGGGTAATGGGTTTGATAAAGTCAAAACCACCCACGTGCATGTTCGAGCCGCTGCCCTCACCATAGACGGCGTGGGCCAGATAGCCGGAGGTTTTGCTCAGAAAATCCGTCGTGAGCTCCAGGGGCATAAAGATGATCACAGCCATCAGGTTAAAGAAACCATGAACGGTGGCAGCAGCGAAGGAGCGACGGAAAGTTTTCTTGGAGCCCCGCAGGCTTCCAAGACTCACTAAAGTGGCTGTCATGGTTGTGCCAATGTTGACACCCAGAATCATTGGAATTGCAACAGCGACCGGCAGGCCACCGCCTACAAGGCCAACAATGATTGAGGTGACAGTACTGGACGACTGCACCAGAGCTGTGGCCATGGTGCCAATAACCAGTCCCATGAAGGGATTTGTGGCAAAGGCAAACAGCTGCCGTGCGCCTTCCGCACCGCCGGCTGCCCATTTGAAACCGGTACCGATCATACCTACTGCCAGCAGCAGGAGGTAAATCATGGCAATAACAGTAACCCACTGACGAAGTG
>NZ_SMME01000006.1 GCF_009711465.1 Parendozoicomonas verongulae
CCCATAATCCCATCTTGTTACACCATACAGACCCTGCACTATCAGAGTATGGTTGTGAAAAAGACAGGTCGGGTCACTCATCTTCCCTGTTGTGCACGATGCGCTTGTGTTTATTGAGATGAGTGGATTGGGTGAAAGACCAGTTGCACCCATCCTGGTTACAGACAAACGGTCTGTCCCCTGTATGGATGCGTTTGTGCCTG
>NZ_SMME01000172.1 GCF_009711465.1 Parendozoicomonas verongulae
CTTCAGCTTGTTAATTACTTATATGTAGGTCGAGATTTGACTTGGAGGCGGGGCAAACGCACCAGTTGACCAATGAAAAAATCGGTACAAAATTCCTGTTTTTTCATGTCCCAGAGCCTGCTCTCCTGATCACTTTTCTTGAATGCTGTAAGGCTCGCAACAGCCGCGGAATATCATCCCGTGACCTGGGGGTGAATGTTTTCGGGCAGACACTAACTCAGATGTTAGAAATCAACTGAATTATGCTGAACAAAGATACTCTTACTCGTTACTTGAAATCAGGGGTAGGAACTTATCGATGCTCACTAATGACACCAATAC
>NZ_SMME01000128.1 GCF_009711465.1 Parendozoicomonas verongulae
GCCCCTGCGGTATCACCTTCGATACGGTCAACCAGCTTAGAACCCACCGCCGGAGCAGCAGCGGTGCACGGTGCAAGATGAAGCGGTTCAAAAAGAAAGGAGAGAGATTTAAAAAGAACGGCTATGGCTTTAACAGTTCAGACTTGGGAAGACGTCGATATTGAGCAATCCCTTCCCTGGAGCTGCCGGGATCCATAATTTTACCGTGTTTAAAAATTGCCCAAACCTTACTCATCAACTAGCCTCTCGTGCCTGGGTTGAATCAGATGTTATGCT
>NZ_SMME01000662.1:0-517 GCF_009711465.1 Parendozoicomonas verongulae
ATTCATTTATTAACCACCCTTTACACTCTGCTATGTCTATGCTATGCCATCTCCTCGGATGTTTTTGCAGGCACAAATAATAAAAGGGCAAAGAGCATCAGGCCTGCTATTTCACTCGAAAATACAGCTGCAAGCTCCCAGACCGTCGGCCTTGGACAGGTTGGACCCGATCATTCAGGTTTCGCCAGCCCTCTTTCTGGTTCTGGCTGGAAAAAAAGAAGAGTGAAGACAGGCCGTGATAACTCTAAAAATATGGAACTTACAGAGCAGTCATTGCTGGAAGAACACTTGGCCACCATCGGTCTGGGCGACTATGTGATAACTGAAGTTCCCAGAGATAACCAATGCTGGAAACATGTATTGCGCCTCCAGGCTAACGATTTTTTTGGTTACACCAAAGGGGTAAAGGAGTTACTGCTTAATTCTCTGAATAACTTGACGGGGGATCAGTTAGATATTCTCACAGAGGAACAAAAATCAACCTTGCATCAGGAGCTGCTATCGGATGAACTGCCAT
>NZ_SMME01000662.1:674-3193 GCF_009711465.1 Parendozoicomonas verongulae
CACAGAAAAACCAGATGATTCTGTTACGGAGAACGCCATTTGGCTCGGTTGGATAATGAGTGAAAATCACTATCTTTCTTTGAGCCACAAAAAAAATCCATTAACAACCTGCACAATCTGTCTTGAAGGCTTTCACTGGCAGGAAAATATACATTCGACCCCCTGTCATCACCTTTTCCACAGCAGGTGCCTCCTGAACGCTTTAAATAAGGCTCGGCATTGCCCAATATGCCGACAGCCGCTACCTGTATACAAACCAATGCGATGCTCAGGCAGATGTTCGCTGTTGGATTTCTATCTATCAAAAGAAGAAATGGAGCATGAACAGGCTCGACATACTCTATGCCCAAAGGGCGTACCCTTTGTCTGTGACCAGATCGGATGCAACAGAACGTTTACCAGAAGCTACGAGCTCATCAGACACAGACGCACCCACCACTCCCCAATCGGCAAACACTTTATATGTGATGAGGACGGGTGCCAAAGGTTTTTCCTCCACCTCGGTGCACTCACCGCCCACAGGCAAATACATTTGAACTCTCGATAACTTTTAAGCAGTGAAGATGAGGGCTGTACTTACAGTTTTCATACATCTCACACTCTGATTTGCAGCCCTGAAAATTACTGACGATTACATTAACTGTGACGTCTGTGAACCGGAGTGTCCAAACAGTACAATCTCTCCGGGCGAGGGAATCTACGAGATAGGTCCAAACCTGTGCACAGCGTGTGTTAGACACTACAACGAACCGCAGTACAGATCATCATGAGCCAGGCTTCATTAAAGCTCTACCGACTCCCCTATAAAGGAAAACAGCCCCTGTGGTTACTTTCTTTTATGGGGGCTTGAACTACTTTTTGGTAGAAGGCAGAGGCTGATTATCCATGTTTTTTGAAAAGCATTTTCGTCTTAACCCTTATTTTCACGAATCCCCCTCTATAAAATCCCCTCTTTCCATATAGGTCCGTTGTCAGGAATTATTTATGACCACCTCTATCCAGCAACACATTATCGACGCTTATCAGTTTCGCCACGCTTGCAAGAGCTTTGATGCCAGCAAGAAAATTTCCGATAAAGACTTTAACTTTATTATGGAAACAGGTCGCCTATCTCCAAGCTCTTTTGGTTATGAGCCCTGGAAGTTTCTGGTAGTTCAGAACATGGAACTACGTGAGAAGCTGAAGCCTCTGTGCCAGGGTGCACAAGGTCAGCTGCCAACAGCCAGCCACTTTGTTGTGATTCTGGCTCGTAAAGAATCCGGTATGCACCACACTTCCGAATACGTGAAAAATCACATGGTGGAAGTTGAGAAGCTGCCAGAAGAAATCGCAGAAATGAAAGGTGGTTTCTACCGCCAATTCCAGGAAGAGCACTTCCAGCTGACCGAAAGCCCCCGCGCCATGTTCGACTGGGCCTGCAAGCAGACTTACATTGCACTGGGCAACATGATGACCTCTGCTGCTCTGGTTGGCATTGACTCCTGCCCCGTCGAAGGCTTCGATCGCGAATCTGTGGAACGTCTGATGGTTGAAAACAACCTGTTCAACCCAGAAGAGTACGGTGTATCTGTAATGGTCGCCTTTGGCTACCGTGCGGATGAGCCTCCTTTTGCCAAAACCCGTTCCGAACATGAGCAGCTGGTTCAGTGGTTTAACTGATAAGTACCCGGAGCACCCAGAACAGCCATGTAAACTCATTCTGGGTGCTTTTGCAGATATATAAAAACTAACAGGGGGGACAGTAATACTAACCATAAATGAGCTTATTCGCCTAAAACAGGGTCATACAGGATATACAGGGACTAACGACCTGAGTGAATAAATAAGTAAATGGAGGTTAGAATACAATGCAGACCAATTTCGATAGCGCAACCAAACCCGTTTCTTCCGCCTCTGCAGATAATCTGCTGACATTAGGAGAGGATAGCCGTGCAGCTGAAACATCCCAAAGGGTAAAACCTGTTGCTGTGGAAGTCCCACTCATATCCCTTCCGGATGAGCCCTCCAGGCGGTACCGTCGGGTGCCAAAACCACTTTCTCAAAGAACGCTATCAGTAGATGCTTTAGGGGAGTTCCAATCTTTTCGCCTCCCTAGAGCGGATAGGCTGGCTACCAGAAGCTACCCTCCTTCACTACCAACCCCAAGTACATATACAGGCACATTGGGCAGGGGGGCAAGTCTCTCCGCAGCTATTGCACTACAAGACAAAAGCTCCCTGAGAAAAAAAAGAAGTTCATTACTGGGTTTATGGCCATTTTCAAAAGGTAAAAAGTCTTCTGGAGAAACGACACAGGCAACTGACCACGTAAGAACTGGCCACGCAAGAACTGATTACATAAGAACCGACTATATGAGAAATAAAGAGAAGCTTCTGGCAGATATCAGAAATCTTGACCCTTACAGCAAAGAATTAAGCGATAGGTTGTTAGAAAACATTCAGTTCACATCAAGTAACTACACTCGCGAAGTGGGGCTCACTTCGTCAGCTAATATTGGTGGACAAGGCCTATTACTAAAA
>NZ_SMME01000295.1:0-132 GCF_009711465.1 Parendozoicomonas verongulae
CAATAATCTCACCGTCCACAAACGCATCCATACAGGGGACAGGCTCTACGTCTGCGACCATGACGGGTGCAACAAGTCTTTTACCCGATCCACTCATCTTACCAACCACAAACGCATCCACACAGGGGGCAG
>NZ_SMME01000295.1:411-509 GCF_009711465.1 Parendozoicomonas verongulae
ACGTCTGCAATCAGGACGGGTGCAACCGGTCTTTCACTACATGCGGCAATCTCACCAGACACAAACGCACTCACACAGGGGTCAGGCCCTTTGTCTGT
>NZ_SMME01000811.1:0-17304 GCF_009711465.1 Parendozoicomonas verongulae
GCGTCTGTCATCATCATAATGCGCTGAAGGCTGTATTTGCATCCAGATGCCCGGGAGTCTGCGCCAGACATTAAGCTCACCCATTGATGTGTTTGCCTGTCCATACCTTTTGGGAATCGACTTGTCTTGGCAACTTTGTGCTGTTTAACGCGTCGCCCTGACAATTTGGCAGGCTGACAATGGAGTGAACGACGGGGATGAGGGTGTGCTCGGTGATGTTTGTTGTGCTCAGGTAGTGTTGTTTTGTCGGAATGTCTGGTAATCAGTTCCAGAAGCGTTTTGCTTTGGTCTTTGGTGTGCCTGGATTGAAGGAGGCCTAACAGCTCAGCCTGGCAGCTATCAGTGTGATGCTTTTTTGCATCTTTGGGATGACAGGCATAGATTTTGTCGCCCCTCTTCCAGACAACAAAGCCCAGGCGGGTTTCCAGTCGATTCCCCTGCTCTCCCTGACGAATACGATACTCGTGAGGATTATGGCTGATATCTGAAATTAATCGGCCAATAGAATGTCCGCTGATTCGCCCTTCCGTGCTGCTCATCGCCAGTCCTGAATCGGTTTTGTTCCACTGTCCAATGACTGTAGAGAAGATAGTCTGTTAATCCCCTGACAAGGTGGTAAGCTGAACTGACAGTCACAGGGATGGTAAGTACCCCAACCATTATCATGGAGAAGCAATAGCTCGGGTACTTAGTGGCTGGTTCGAATAACAACATTCATAACTCAGGGATCGGGGCGTTCAGGCATGAGTGATACCGATATTGACCGTCAGACGGTCGATCAAGGCCAAGCTTCTAAAGAGAAACCATTTCAGGAAAAGGTTGCCAGTCTGCAAAGCGAGATCGCAGAACTACGGGCACGACTGGCTAACTACGAATTTCGCCTCGAGGAAGCTACAAGCACCATACCGGGAGCCGGTACCGGGCTATTTACCCGGGACTTTATCCCTTCAGGGCGTGTTGTAGGTGAGTACACCGGCAGGAAGTCATTTCGTCTTCTGGTACCCTCTACCGGTCGCTATGTGATGTGGCAACGGGACGAGCAGGGCATGCCCCACTTTCTGAATAAGGATACCTACATTCTCTGGCTGGTAGATGAAGAGGAAGATGATGAGCCCTGGCGGGGTGAGTATCCCGGGCTGGAGATGGGTATCGATGGTACACACAGTGATAACTGCATGCGTTATGCAAACAGCAACGATGATCCCAATCTGGAAATGTTTGTTACAGAAGATCAGCATGTTGTGGCTGTTTCGCTGCGTGACATTGAGCCCAATCAAGAGCTGTTCTGGGATTATCATCCTGGCCGGGACAAAGACTTTGAAATTGTTCCCGACCATATCGAAACGGATCTGGAAAAATTCATAATTGTGGATGATAAAGGATGTGTGCGCCTTACCGAGCAGGCGTTGCAGATTCCCCAAGAACGCGGTGGTAAAAAACGGAAGAAGCGTCGTAAGAAATAATAAAGCGTCAAACGTCCCTCAGCCGTCCATACTTGCTCCACCTGTGAGTAAGTATGGTTCCCGCCATGATTAAACAGCTATTTTATCCTCAAACCTCAGCCTTTACCTACCTTGTAGCTGATCCCGTTGAATACAAAGCCTGTTTGATTGATCCGGTGAAAGGAGAGGCGTCCTGCTACCTTTCTTTGCTGGAAAAAACCGGACTATCCCTGACCGCTGTGGCAGACACCCACACCCATGCCGACCATATCACCGCAACGGGAGATCTTCGCATCTTGACAGGCTGTGACATTGCAGGCTCCAGCGACAGTCAGGCCCAGGGAATCACTCTTCCGCTCGATGACGGGGATTGTTTGCCGGTGGGAAAAATTGGTTTGCAGTTTATTAAAACACCAGGGCACACCAGTGACTCCGGCTGCTTTTACGTGAAAGAGTTTTATATGAAGGAGCAGCCGGAGTACCTGTTAACCGGAGACACATTACTGATTGGTAGCTGTGGGCGCACAGATTTTCAAAATGGCAGTGCCAGAGAATTATGGCACAGTCTCCATGATAAGTTGATGTGCCTGCCGGAAAACCTGACGGTCTATCCCGGTCACGATTATAACCACCACAGCAGTAGCTCTATCGGGAAAGAGGTTCATGAGAATCCAAAGCTTCAGTTATCAGAAGAAGCGTTTATCGCCTGTATGGAGCAATCAGGGTCTGGTCAGCCGAAACATATCAAGGAAACTGTCCCGGCCAACCTGCGGTGTGGGCGGGACTGGTAGATGAAAGAGTCAAAGGTTGTTTACCACTGCCAGATCTGGTCGTAGTTATCCAGTAATGGTGCCAGTTCATGGGAGAGAAGGGGCGTGATACTCGGTGAGGTCTGGTCTTCATGAAGGCCTAACTGGGTCATAGCATGCTGACAGACAAATACCTGCCGTCCCTTTTCCAGCAAGCTGTTAAGATCCCGGTTGATATCCGGGGGCTGGGTCTGTGGCATACCACCGATGGTGAGGCCGCTGGCATTCAGGTTAGGTGCGGCATAAGCAGCGGCTTCACCGGTTAGCAGCACATCAATTTCCGCACCAGCACCGATCATGGCATGGGTTAGCCACACAACAGTGTCATCCTGTTCTTCCAAGGTTGCTCGCCAGGGAGTTGAGAGAATGTTCAAAACTTTCATGGAGTACTCCTTCAGGATGTGGAAATCACCAAAGTGTTTTCGGATTCACAAGCAAAGCTCCATAAGTCGGCAGGAGTTCCCCGGCGGGTGCATTCAATCGCATTATTTACTCCTCGTTCATCCACACATAAACCGCAGTTTACCCAGTCCAGGCTGCCACCGTGAGCACTGGCTGTTTTGTGCAAAGCCTCAATCCACTTGTGGGGAAGAGGGTGGTTCTCTTCATCAATATCGTGGCCGTGTACGGCATTGGCGTGGGGCTTTTGCTCTTTAAAGGCCAGAGATACAGCCCCTTCATAAGCAAAGACTTTCAGGTGATAACCCCGGTGTGCCGCAATATCAATCAAGCGCAGGCCTGTGACGGTGCGGGAGTTTTCAAATGGAGCATCCATCAGTACAAAAGTGAGGGTCTTACTCATACCGAGTACCTACTGCCAAATAACTTTGTGGCCCGCGGCCAGATCATCCACAACCCGCTCAAGGCTGGCTACCGAGATATGTCCCGGAATTTCACCCTGTACAATGCCGCGCTCCTGAAGGGAGAAATCGTCTGCAAGAATTTCCACCCCTGCGCTGGCAAGTTCTTTAAGGGGCGCTCCGGCCGGAGAATCTCTGGCGCTTAGCGTACCATTCTGAACAAGAAACACCGTGACTCTGTGCCCCTGCGCCTTGAGTTGTTTTACCATCTTGTTGGTAAAAGGAAAGCGGCTGTGAAAAGGCCCTTGTGAAAGAATGAATGTGAAGTTAGACAAACCAAAATCCTCCCCTCATCGGGAGTCCTGAGTGTAGTTAGGAAAACACAAGGCTGAGCAGGCAGATGGCAATACCGAAAGCCAGGGTTGGCCAAAACAGATATCTGCCAGGGTAACGAGGAATTTTGTTCTGCTTGTGAAGCTGATACAGCATGGCCGCCGGCAAAAGAATGGCCAGTACTGCCAGAGCCAATGCGGCATAACTCAAGGCAATCACAAAGGCACCGGGGAGTAATATGGCGATTGCCAGAGGGGGCAGATAAACAACCAGTGCTGTTTTTAGTCGGGACTGGGACGCCAGTGCGGAGTGCATGAAATCAAACAACCCCAGAGCTACACCGAGAAAGGAGGTGATCAAAGCCAGGTTGGTGAAAATATGCAGCGCAGGTAACAGGTAGCTTGTGCTACCTCGGCTTAAAGCATCTATAAGCTCGGGGACAGAACCACTGGTAGATACTTTGGCCAGCGTAGTGTTGTCCAATTGCCCGAGGGCGACCCCAAGCCAAATCAAATACAGCAATAAAGGGATCAGGCTGCCCAGCAGGAAAATACGCTGGAGTTGTTTTTTATTCGGTCCCACATAGGCAATCAGACTGGGAATATTACCGTGGTAACCAAAGGATGTGAAAATCACCGGCAGAATCATCACACTCTGCCATGGATTCGCAGGAAAGGTGTGCAGTTTATATGGTTGTGCTTCTGGTGCAAGAAAGCTCAGAGCAACACAGAAAGCTCCCAGCATAAAGATAAAGAGCAGGCGGTTGCCGAGATCAATGTATTGCACCCCGGCAACAGCGATAGCACCAAAAAATAGAGTGAAGAGGGCTATTCCCAGCCGGTGGGCTAACTCTATTTGGGTGGAAAATGAGTCGGGAAGCAGTGTGGTGAGGTCATTTCCCATCTGCTCCCCGCCAGCACTGATATAAGCAGCCATAAGAGCATAAAACAGAAAAATCATGGCAGAGACTGCTACCAGACGACCGGTATTGCCTAATGTTTCTGTTGCCATAACAAATAGGCTGCAACCTGGTTTAATTGCCAGATTTGCTTCCAGAGTAAATAGGGCAGCAATACCCATAAACCCCCAGGTCAGAATCATCAAAAATGCCATTAACCCAAATCCCAAACCATGGGAAATAATGGGGAGTGCAAGCATACCGGCACCAATGGTAGTTCCGGCAATAATCAGTGTGGCGCCGATGGGGGGAGATATTTTCAACATATCACACAGCATAGGAAAAGAATGGCCTGGGTACTTATTATTCTTTGTCGATGGTTACCCATTCCTTTTCTATCCTGAGTAGAATCCTGAATAAGGGTGATTGGAGCCCCCATGATCGAAAGGACTCGATACTGGCTTTCTCTTTTCTGTTTTGTAACAGGTATTTTATTGAGTGGCTTGTCCCATTCCACTGACATAAAGCGGCTGGTTATTTCAGGTGACGGATCGCCCCTGCAGCACTATGCCGACGCCCGGCTTGGATCCAACTATTTGTGATAACCCGGATGACTTCGTGTTCTTTGACCTGGTGCATCCCACCACGGCAGCACATAAGTATATTGTCAGAGAGACATGCAATCTTATGCAGGCAAACGGTTACAGTTGTGGTCAGTGACTATGGTTTGCGTGCTCAGGTTGGTGGTGTTTCACCAATAATGACTGGTGGCCCCAGCACTTTGGGGCCAGTGTTGAGGAACTGGGTTTCGATGATTGCCAGAACCCGTGCCAGGATTTCCCGTAGTTGATTGGAATGATCTGTCAGCAACAACTCCCCACTGGCATTAAATGCCACGGCATCAATACCGTTCTGGTGAGCAATATAAACAGCCCTTTCATTTTGGAACTTCTGGGAAATAATGGTGAATGAGGTTTGTCCAAACACATCTCGTGCACGAATAATGGAATCCAGTGTACGGAATCCGGCATAATCCCGATAGATAATATCAGCAGGTACACCCAGGCGAATTAAATCCCGACGCATCTGGGTGGGTTCGTCATACCAGCGGGTACCATTGTCACCGCTGACCACCACGTAACGAATACGCTTCGCCTTTACCAATTGCGCAACTGCTTCCATTCTGCGGTGATAGTGACCATTGGGCTTGCCTTTGGAGGTATAACGGCTTGTACCCAGAACCACGCCTACTTCATTTTGAGGGAGTTGAGCTGGCTTATCGTAAAGGTAAGGAGATGAAAGATAGGCCACCGACAGATAACAAAGTGCCAGCCCCAAACATACAGCAGCCAGCAGGCCGCCAGTCAGGGTGAGCAACTTGTTTCGGTTAAGCCAGCCGGGCATGGAAAACCCTGATGAGTTGATAACCTATTTAGCCTAACGCTCTCAGACTGTGAGAGTAAAGTGGGATATATCACAGCTCTTGATCATTGACAGACTCGACTTTCAGTGAAGACGGTTTTTGTTCTTTCAAATGGCGTTCCAGTACATCGGCAATAGCACTGCCTTTAGCCTTAGACACAAGTTCGGTGTGCTGAGCAGGGGCGTCCAGCTGCCGGTAGAGTGCATTCAGCAAAGTGGTTTCATCATTCACCATACGCACCAAGCCCTGCTCCAGCACTTCCGGCTGATCTTTCGGACGCACAAATATCACCGGTGTACCCATTTGTGAAGCAAACCAGCCGATAGAAGAGCGGTGGGTGACAACTGCTCTTGCAAGAGTCGCGACACGCACGGTGGATATATCGGTAATGGTTATGAGCGGCGCATTATCGGGTGCAGAACGGGTGGAAAACAGGGTTCTTGGGTGAGGCGTGAACACCCACTGTAAATCATCCCGCAGGGCAGCCGCCGCTTTGATAACTTCCAGACTATTCTGATAATCATCCCCATAACCACCATCTACAAGAACCACAGGCCGTTCATCCAGTTCCAAAGCCTCTTTTAATAATTGCTGGTCTTCCCGTTCAAAGGCTTCCTGCCACTCTTTTAAGCCCGGGTGGACAACTTGAGTCACCTTGCCGGAGCGAGCCATTTTTTCAGGAAAGCTAATTTTCAGAGGGCGTGTTGTCACCATAACCTGCTCAACCGGAGGGTTGAAATCAAACCAGGGTTTTATCCACTGCTGCCCGGCGGGCGGTTCCATATTGTCGTAAAAGGCAATTGTCCACGCCCCTTGTTGCCACCACTGTTGAACCAGCTGTGCCTGAATTGTGTGAGCCATGCCTGAAAGAACAATCCGCGGGGCAAAGCGTTTTGTCACAGAGGCCAGCTTTGTATCAGCGAGCGTAGCGTAGCGATTGCCTATCCACTCCTTCACCTCTTCTGGAGAGGCACCCTCATTCAGCAAGGTGGTATTGGGGGTATTTTCAAACAAAGCGGTTGCAGGGCCAAAAGCCACCAGATGCCAGTGGGTACCTTTGGTATCCAGCTCAGGGAGCAGGGAGCGGAAGGCGCGGCCATCGCCATTGTCATAAGCAATCAGAAGAACATCCACAGCCTCTGCTGGTGGTGTGGTTGCAGCCTGGTTTTTGTGCGACGCACAGCCCGTTAGAAAGAGTGCGGCACACAGAAATAAGAGCAGAAGTGGCTTGTTAAAAAGTGAGTTTATAGAGAAATCTGACTGGGGCATTTTGACATTTTTGTTCGCGCTGTTTGCCCCAGTCTAGCAGCCATTAATCAGCTTTTGGCAGGGAAAATGTTACTTCTTGGTAAGTAATACACCGCTTTCCATATGATCGGTATATGGGAACTGGTCGAACAGAGCCAGCTTCTCGATCTTATGGGTTTGGGTGAGTGTGCTCAGGTTTTCTTTCAAGGTGTTTGGGTTACAGGATACATACACGATGCGGTCGAAACGCTGAACCAGCGCTTCTGTGTCTGGGTCCAGGCCCGCGCGTGGCGGATCTACAAAGATAGTGGAGAAGTTATAGCTCTCCAGATCTACATGGCTCAGGCGGCGAAACGGACGCTCACGGTTCAGAGCCTGAGTGAACTCTTCACTGGACATACGGGCAATGGTGACATTGTCAACGGCGTTCATCTCAAAGTTCTTGAGGGCCGAGTTCACGGACGATTTGGAAATTTCTGTGGCCAGCACCCGGTCAAAATTGCTGGCCAGCACACAGGTAAAGTTACCGTTGCCACAGTACAGCTCCACAAGGTCGCCTTCGCTGCCACGGGTGGCTTCTTCTGCCCACGACAGCATCTTCTCATTAATGTTGGCGTTAGGCTGAGTGAAGCTGTTTTCCACTTGGTTGTAACGCCAGAGACAGCCGCCTACATTCAGCTCTTCGGTTACCCAGTCTTTATCCATCAGCAGCTTCTGCTTACGGGCACGACCGATGATGTCGATGCTGAACTTTTCTCGCAGAGGGCGCACAGCGTCTTTCCAGCCGTCGTCCAGTTGCTTGTGGTAAATGAGGGACACCAGCGCTTCGCCAGTTTGGGTGGTGAGGAATTCAACCTGAAACAGCTTGCGGCGCAGAACCTCCTGCTCGCACAGTGCGTTCATCATGGGCTGCATCAGTTCGTTAATGCGGGTGGAACCGACGGGGAACTCCGTCACAGAGACTCGCTCGCGGGTCTGCTGATCGAACATAATATAGTGTGACTGGTCACCTTCGTGCCAGATACGGAACTCTGCCCGCATACGGAAGTGCTCAGGAGCGGATGGGAAGACTTCCGGCTCCGGAGCGTTGAAGTCGCTCATTAGCTGCTTGAGTCGTTCAGCCTTCTCGGCCAGCAGAGCTTCGTAGCGATCGGGAAAAGTCGTGCCTGTAGACATCCGCGGAGGTCACCTGTTCAGTATTCGTGAAAGGTGGCGGATGATACCCCTATCGGGTACCGAAAACGACCATGGTTTTCCCTTTTACTGACACCATGCCCTCATCTTCCAATCCTTTGAGTACACGCCCTACCATTTCCCGTGAGCAGCCCACAATACGGCCTATCTCCTGGCGGGTGACGCGAATCTGCATACCTTCAGGATGAGTCATGGCATCGGGCTGTTCGCATAAGTCCAAAAGGGTGCGGGCAACACGTCCAGTGACATCAAGGAAAGCCAGATCGCTCACCTTGCGGGTAGTGATTTGCAGGCGTTTGGCAATCTGACGGCTGATTTCGAACAGAATTTCGGGAATATCCCGTGCAACTTCGCGAGCACGCTTGTAACTGATTTCTGCAATTTCGCAGTTGGTGCGGGCGCGAATCCAGGTTGAGCGTTTAGGATCAATACCGCTCAGGAACAGGCCCAGCTCACCGAAGAAATCCCCACGGTTGAGATAGGTGATGATAATTTCACGACCTTCGTCGTCTTCTATAAATACTGTGACAGACCCGTCCACGATGTAATAGAGCGTATCCGCCGGATCCCCGGCGCTGATGATGTTGGAGCGGGCGCGGTAATGATGGATGTGACAGTGCTTTAGAAAACGCTCCGTACGCTCTTTCTCTTCGACAGGCATATGTCGGGTTCGTACTACCATAAATGACATTCTGTTTTTGTTGGAATTTTTAAAGCCATATTCAGCATTTCTTTTGTTGGTTATGTGAAACTTTATCGTTTTTAGCGAGCGAGTCGAGATCTCTCTGTGAGCAGAATCTCTAAATGAGACATACATCTCAGATAATACATTTAAACTGGAATTGAGCAGAAAACACTTCCTGTGAACAGCTCATGCATTCCTATGTATAATCGCAGAAATTGACATGAAAGTAAGATGGTTCAGGCCACCTCCTTTGTAATGATTGGTATGCCTTCCTCAAAGGTATACAAGAGAAGAGATGCAATATGAAAGCTCAGGTAAAATGGGTTGACGGCATGCGTTTTGCCGGTACATCCGGCAGCGGTCACAGCGTGATGATGGATACCTCCAGTCAGCACGGTGGTTCCGATTCAGCACCCAGCCCAATGGAAATGGTTTTAATGGCTGTTGGCGGTTGCTCCTCTGTAGATGTTGTCAGCATGCTGAAGAAAGCCCGCCAGGACGTGATAGATTGTGAAGTAAAGCTGGAAAGTGAGCGCGTTGATACCGTTCCTGCCATCTTCAGCAAGATTCACCTGCACTTTGTAGTCACTGGGCGTGATCTGAAAGACGCTCAGGTTAAGCGTGCGGTTGAGCTGTCTGCTGATAAGTACTGCTCTGTATCCATTATGCTGGGTAAGGGTGGTGTTGAAGTGACTCACAGCTATGAAGTTATTGCGATGTAACTGATTTTTGAGTGCTTGTGCGGTTGTGTGCCGCATAAGCATCAAGCAGTTGGATGGCAAGGGGCACCTCTCATTATCCCCCCCTGAAAATCAGTCATTTCTGACAACTGTCAAACTTCACAATATGCCATAAATGCGTAAGTCCAGCATAAGGTCTAATATCCTACGGCTGTTTGCATATCGTGGTGTATAAATGAGACTCTTCAAGTATTTTTCCTGTTCACCTCTATGCATCTTTTTTGTTTGGGCAAGTCATGTTGTTGCAGGAGTTACATTTCCTGTCAGTGATGTTGTCCCAACCAATAAGCGGTTACCTGTTTATAGAGTAACTGACAGGCATATAGTATTTTCGAAAATTTACGATGTGGATATTACCAGCATAAAAGAAGCAAAAAGCCTTGGCGATGAACGCCTTGTTCAGCCACGGGCTGATATGTGTGACTGTGATTTTGCATCCTGTATGGTGACAGCCTTTCGTGACCACCGCCCTGTTGAGATTACGCCTGATGCTGTGTGGATGGTCATCCTCCAGGGGTTTTCTGCCCATATCAATGAAAACGCTGAAAAATACCGGGACATTTTGGTAAGTCATGAGGGCAAGATGACGCTGTCGGTATCGTGCGATCCTGATTCATCTCCTGAGGTGGATCATGATATGTCCAAACTGTTTTGCGAGGCTGTTTCAAAAAATATTAAAGATGAAAAGTTGGTAGGATTACTGAGCAAGCCGTTTTCAACAAGTACAAAAGATGATCTGACCTCCTTCCAGTTTGCCGTTATGGGCTCGGTTCAGGAGTATTTTGAATTCACCTGTAGTATATGCTCAGGTATCCCATATATAACTCTGCAGGGAACGGTTGAAGACTGGAAAGACTTACGTCGTCGTTTTTCACACTTGAAAATGTATGACTTAAAGGAATGGTATGATGTACTGGATCCGGTCTTGGAAAAATTTGAAGAAACGGCAGGTTTGTTACCAGAGAAGGTTGACAAGGTCTTCTGGCAAGGAATGGTTAAGTATTTTGATCCTATTGCTGGTAGCGCCCCCAGTTCAGGGAATATTAATGGATGGATTCTTAATTTTTACCCGAACACAAGGCCAATGTTTTTTATTCGTGGAGATTTGTCGGATCCCGAGACTTATAAGGCTCGGAGTTATAGTTTAGATAGCCTCCCAACATCAAGAATCAATGTACCGGTTAAATTTATATTATCCGGTGGTCTTGAGGAAAATTGTGTTGTTGTTTCAGGAGTCATGGGGGCGCAACAATCTCCTGAAACCTTGGCTCTTAAGCCGGTCGTTGGCTGGATGAGAGGAAAACTTAAAAAATAGGCTGATGACTCAATCTCAGTGAGATGATTCCTCCTGGTTATGCTCTCTTAGCCGGTTGGTCGAGACACGACCAAACAGAGAAGCTGAGAAAGCCACTGCTCTACACTCTGGGCTAAGTACCCGGACCATTGATTTCGCATAGTCTGGCGGCGTCTTTTTTCGCCCTTGCTGCGTCACAGCTCTGGTCACGTTGCGGGCTACGCTCCCGACGTTGTTCCTTGAAGAGCGAAAAAATTCACTCGCCACCATTATGCGAAAGCAATGGTCCGGGTACTTATCAGATTGAATCGCCGTGCTACGTGATCCGTATGAACGACGATGTAGGAGGCGCGAAACCGTGGGGCTTCGCTCTATCCTGATTGAATCAAACCATCAAAACGGCTTAACAGCAGCCAAAATAACAATCCCCAGTAGCATAAGCACTGGAATCTCATTAAACACCCGATAGAACTTATGGCTGCGAGTATTGGCATCCGCTGCAAACTTCTTCATGAACGCGCCACACATATGGTGATAACCAATCAGTAATACAACAAGCGTCAGCTTGGCATGCATCCAGCCTTGTTGCATATAACCGGGGATCAGATAAAGAAGCCAGAACCCAAACACCAGTGTGAGAATCATTGAGGGCAGCATAATGCCCCGGTAGAGTTTGCGCTCCATGATTTTGAAGCGCTCATTGCCCTCAGCGTCTTTTGTCTCGGCGTGATACACGAAGAGACGGGGAAGATAAAAAATACCGGCGAACCAGCACACCATAGCAATAATGTGGAAAGCCTTTACCCACAGATACATATCCTCACCCCACTTCGTTGTTTTAAAATTTTATACCTTAAACGCGATAGTAGCGTTGAAGGCTCGCCTTTGTCACGATGCCGATAATCTGAGTATCCTGCTTGCGCGTTTGTTTAGTGATATACAACGCTTCCACGCCTTTGCTTTGCATTAACTCCCAAGCTTCATACACGGAAGCACGGTTGCTGAGTGCACCAATATCGTACCGGCGGGAAGGAATGTCCAGCAGATCGATGCTGCTATCTTTCTCATCGGGAGCATCTTTTTCAGGGGCAAAGTATTGCCCCAGCGCAATGGCAGGCATGATGGCCTTGGTGCGGCCTTCATCAGTAACCAGTAGCCATTCCGGTTGTTTGCGGAGTTGGTTTTGGAGGGTGGCCTTGCTTTGCTTGCGTTCAAGAATAACGCAGCTTTCATTCACAAGGTTGCTGATACCCATTTGACTCAGAGCTTTATGTACGGGGTTCTGTACACGGTTATAACCCCAGCAATCCAGTATCAGCTCAAAAATACCATGCTGGCGTAACAGCAGGTTAGATGTGAGAGCTGCTATGACAATGGCCAGCAGAGCAGGGAAGAGCAAATTAGAATTGCGGGTCAGCTCTACTACAGTCACCAATGCTGTTAACGGAGCTTGCAGAACCGCACCCAGCATGGCGCTCATGCCGATCATGGAGTGAAAGGCCGGGCTGTTGGAGGCGATGGCGGGAATATGGGACACCATGGTTTCTGTCAGCGTGCCACCTACGGCTCCGAGGAAGAGGGTTGGGCCAATCAAACCACCCGGTACGCCCATGCCCACACTGGCGGATGTTGCCAGCAGTTTGCAGACCAGCAGGGTAAACAGCAGAACGGGAATATTTTCACCAATCATCAGCTCGGTGATGGTGTCGTAACCCACGCCCATAATATCGGGTGCCGGGATAGCCAGCAGCCCGGTAATGGCCGCCGCCAGAAGCAGTTTGGTGTATGGGGAAAATGATGCGGTTCGTTTATTGAAGAAGATAATCAACCGGCAATACAGGGTGCTCACAAAGCCCATCATAAAACCAATCAAAATCACCAGTGGCAGCTCATCCACAAGATCGACACTGATATAGGGAACAAAGAATGCGGGGTCGTTGCCATAAAGGAACTGGATAATACCTGCAGCACTCACAGAGGCGAGCATAACGGGAAGAAAGCTAGCCACAGTGTATTCAACCAACAACACTTCCAGCGCAAAAATCACACCGGCCAACGGCGTATTAAAAGCGGCAGAGATGGCTGATGCCGTACCACAGGCCACTAAAATACGCAGGCTGTTATTGGGCAGACGCATGCCTTGCCCAAGCAGGCTGCCCGCAGCGGCACCAAGGTGAACCGCAGGCCCTTCCCGACCAATGGAGTGTCCGCTGGCAATGGCGATAGCTCCAGCAAAAAACTGGTGCAGGAAGTTGCCAAAGTTTAAGCGGCCTTGATGCCAGTCCAGTCGTTCAATCACATGGACGATGCCAACCGGGCGAAATTTTTTACGAATCCCGAGAACAATTATAATCAGCAGAAAAGAGCCAATAAAAGGAAGTATCACCCGGTGTTCCCAGGAGAGCCTGAGAAAAGCCCCTTCCGGGTGCCCTCTGAGAAAAATATTGGCAAGCAGGGCGATAAGCTCACGAAAGAGGACAATTACGCCAGCCGTTACGGTGCCGGTCAGCAGGCCCAGTACGGCAAGTTGGGGGAGGGCGTCCACACTGGCGAGCTTGTGGCGGAATCGTTCGAAATCTGGGCGCGTGGGTTTGATTCTCACTGGTTGAGTACGGTCTTAATTAGGTCAGAACAGAAAAGACTGACGATTTTATCATGTTTTCTGCCTCCTCTTTTATGACCTGCTGCATTGATACAAGAGGACTGTTTATAATGGCCGCAAAGAAACGGTAAAAAAGGTCAGGGGTTGTGATTAAAGCAGGTATTGTTGGTGGGACAGGGTATACCGGAGTTGAGCTGCTGAGGCTTTTATCGCGACACCCTCAAGTAAACATTACTGCTGTTACCTCCCGGGCGGAAGCCGGCAGGCGTGTTGATGAGCTTTACCCTAACCTGCGCGGTCATATTGATCACTGTTTTACCGCACCGGATATCGAAACTCTGGCTGCCTGCGATATTGTGTTTTTCGCAACCCCCAACGGGGTGGCGATGAAACAGGTACCAGAGCTTATGGCTCGCGGTGTGCGGGTGGTTGACCTGGCGGCTGATTTTCGTATCAAGGATGTTGGCGTATGGAGCCAATGGTACGGTATGGATCACGCCTGTCCGGATTGGGTGGCAGAAGCTGTCTATGGTTTGCCCGAGTTCAATCGCGAGGCTATTGCCAGAGCAAGGCTGATTGCTAACCCCGGCTGTTATCCCACTGCAGTACAGTTGGGTTATAAGCCGTTGCTGGATGCCGGGCTGATTCATCCTGAAAGTCTGGTGGCGGACTGCAAATCCGGCGTAAGCGGCGCGGGCCGTGGCGCCAGTGTTGGTACGTTATTGTGTGAAGCGGGGGATTCTTTCCATGCCTACGGTGTGGCCGGGCATCGTCATAAACCGGAAATTGAGCAGGGGCTGGCTTCAATGAGCAGTGGTGCGGTGAAGCAGTTCACATTTGTTCCCCACCTTTTACCGATGATTCGTGGTATACATGCCACTCTTTATGCGCGCCTTGATATGAGCCAACCAGACCTTTCTCAGGAATATCTGCAGTCACTGTATGAGAAGGCTTATGAGAATGAGCCTTTTGTTGATGTGATGCCCTTGGGAAGTTTGCCAGAAACCCGCAGTGTAAGGGGCTCTAACCAGTGTCGTATTGCAATCTACCGCCCCGGTGATGGGGACACTGTGGTGGTGTTGTCTGTGATCGATAATCTTGTGAAAGGGGCTTCGGGGCAGGCAGTGCAAAATATGAATGTGATGTTTGGCCTTCCTGAAGAGGAAGGTCTGGACATTGTTGGCCTGTTGCCGTAGAAGGTCTGAGGAGTCGTTTTGAGTGCAGGCTGGAAAGGGCTTTTTACCCGATATCCCCGGGGGAGAAAGCGACTTCTTGTTGTTGATCATGATCCCGGAAGACATCTCCGCTACCGCCTTCTGGTTTTGTTGCTGATTGTGGGTGTGGGGGTTGCCTGCTTCTATCTGGGTATATCTCTTGCCGGGAAAGAGCTGGGGATTCTCCGCACAGAGCTTGTTCACACAAAGGCAGATAATAGTGAACAGATTGAAGAGCTGGACACCTTGCGCCGCAAAGTTGTCATTCTTGAGCGCAGTGCCTGGATCAACCGTGAAGCGGCTGAAGACGTACGCCTTGAGCTGATGAAGCTGCGGGAAGAGAAAAGTGTTCTGACCCGGGATCTCAGCTTTTTTCGCAGCATTATGGATCCAGGAAGCCTTGAAGAAGGGGTAAATGTACAGAATTTCGAGCTGCAACCTCTGACGGAAGAGGGGAAGTTCCAGTGGAAGTTTATGGTTGTCCAGAACGCCAAACAGCACCGTGTACAGAAAGGTACGTTCAAGGTGCGTGTGGATGGCTATTTAGGCGATATAAAAAAATCTTATGATCTGGGCCAACTTTCTTCTGATATGAGCGACAATGGGCAGGTATTGAGTTTTCGCTATTTCCAAAGTGTTCCCGGGGAGGGCGTATGGGGTACGCTGGAGTTGCCAAAAGGGTTTGAGCCTGAAATTCTCGAGGTGTCAGTTCAGCTGACCAGTCCGTCACGGAAGATAATTAAAAAGACATTGGAATGGTTTGTTGAGGAAAGTGAGTAGCTATGTGGGGTAAGAAAGGCCAAAGCGACACGGTCGCAGCCAGCGGCAGTACAACGCTGATTTCCGACCATACGGAGATTAAAGGTGATGTGCGTTTCCGTGGCACCATGCATGTGGAAGGCAAGCTTGTTGGTGATGTCTGGGCCCGTGAAGGCACTTTGAGGCTGGTTGAAGGCGGTGTTATTGAGGGCGATATTAAAGCGCCTTACGTGATTATCAACGGCACAGTAAAAGGTGATGTGTATGCTACCGAGAAGCTGGAACTTGCCAATCAGGCTGTTGTCAGTGGTAATGTGTACTACCAGTTGATTGAGATGGTAATGGGAGCCCAGGTGAATGGCAGCCTTGAACATATGGATGTGCCTGCGCAAAGTGAACCCAAGGCCATTGAAGCCCCTGTTTATGAAGGCGAAGTTGAGCCGACAGAGGCGAATTGATATTGCTTTACCGGTATACCCTTTGGTATAACCGGTGCTTACTATAGTTGACTGTATTACTCGGATATGAGGATAATATCCGAGTATGCTGTAAGTCTGGAGGTCGAATGTCCGCCGCCGAAACCTTTGTACCGGAGCCGATATTTTTCAGCGATAACGCTGCTGCCAAAGTAAAAACTTTGGTTGAGGAAGAAGGCAATGGAAAGCTGATGCTTCGTGTCTATGTAACCGGTGGAGGCTGCTCAGGCTTTCAGTATGGTTTTACTTTCGATGAAGCGTTAGCTGAAGACGATACCGTTGTTGAGAAGTCTGGAGTGAAAATGGTAGTTGATGCCATGAGCTTCCAGTATCTCTTCGGTTCCACGGTTGATTATATTGAGGGTCTGGAAGGTTCACGCTTCACTGTATCTAACCCCAATGCCGCAACCACCTGTGGCTGTGGTATGAGCTTTACTGTTTAAACTTCATTTCTTGATATGAAAACGCCCATACACTGTGTGGGCGTTTTTGTTTGTAACCAAAACCTTCCTCGGTAAATATTTAAACTATGCTGAGCCTCCAGTTTTCTGGGGGATGTTAAATGGCTTGGTGTAGAACGGCGTTAATTCCCTTGATGTTGCTGATGTGTGCTGGGCAATCCTTGGGGGAGAGCGGCAGCGGTACGGGCATGGATCAATATCAGGTTGGCTACCTGCGGGATTATATGGCCAGCCAGCGATTTTTTGATCGGCTGAGTCATCTGGCAGATAGCCCGGATTATCAGGCGGCTGATATCGGTACGCAGGTAACCATGGGCGAGCACGCAGCCCAACGGGCGTTTTCCTGGATTTTACGGGAATATCCGCTGTGGACACTGGCAACCTACGGCTCGTTTTATACGGCAGTAGGAGCCTTGGCGTCACCATTGGCTTCCAGACTGTGGAACCTGTACCGCTTTGCCTCTAAGGATGTGAAACTTTTCTCATCGATGTTGGGCATTGTTCCTGTCATGTTGATTGTCAATCCTATGATGGTGTTAGGTGGGCAGGTTTATTACGCAATGCTTCCTCCTTCAATTCCTGAAGCCTTATTGATTTTTCAATATGGCGCTAAAAAGAATTTACTGAGCAGGTCGACTCAGAACTATATCGAAGATGAGCTGTTTTATTCGTTCTGGCAGAGCCCCAGCAGCGAAGGTCTGTATCGGTTACGAAAGATTCTGGATAAGGCACTGCGTTTACCTTCTTATACTAAGGCTCTGACTTATGACTCGTCCCGTATTCAGGATTCCCTGAAAAACTTTTCTCCAGAGCTGGTGGAGCGACTGGATCGTTTTGCTTTCACGGAGATTATGCGCCAGAAAATGAAGATGTCTCCTGCGGGTCATTATCCCGTTTATTTCCAGGGTGCCCCCGGTACAGGGAAA
>NZ_SMME01000811.1:17500-22592 GCF_009711465.1 Parendozoicomonas verongulae
TCTGGTGACTGTAACGCTGGATGGGGCAACCATTGATGACATGGTAGGAACACCTTTTGAGAGTTTTGATGGGAAAGCTGGGCGACTCCTTGATGCCATTATTTCCAGCACCGCATCAAGCCGCGACCTGAACCATCACAATCAGATTCTTATGATCGATGAGTTTGATCGGCTTATGATATCGGGGGACAAACAGTCCGAAGAGGTGTTGAGCTTTTTGTTGAAGCTACTTGATCCTAACAGCCGCTATTTTTACAGCCCTTACCTGAAAACAGATATCAGGCTGCCGGATACAATCATTCTGGCCGGCAACTCAAATCTTCAGGAGCTCAGCGACAGGCACCCGCAGCTTCAAGCCATGGTATCTCGTTTGAGTATTGTTCACTTTGATGGGTTTGATCGGGAAGCCAAGCGAGCCATTGCTTATGAATCCATTATTCCCAAGGTTGAAGCTGGCTTTCGCAGCATAGGTGTTGGCTACGGTGATTTTTCTCTGGGAGAGGAAGGGCGACAGAGTGTGGAAGCGTTTCTCCAGTCTGATACAGATCCCGGCCTTCGCAGTCTGGAAAAGTATGTGCACGGTTTAGCTGAAGCTCAGTTGCAGAAGCTGTATCTCCAGAATGGGATACAGCCTTAGCAGCTTGAATGTCAGGCTGGGTAGATGCCACCAAGAATGCGTCGCCCTGAAGCGTTGGTCACGGCTGGCAGGTTTCCGGGCAAACCATGGAGGGTTTGCCGCGCCAGCCATGCAAAGGCCGTGGCTTCTACCCACTGGTGAGAAAGGCCGAGAGTATCGGTTGTAGCAACGTGATAGCCTTCCAGATTTTCTGAGAGCCTGCGGATCAACGTGGTGTTCCGTGCTCCACCGCCACAGATATACACTTCCCGGCAATCGGGAGCCTGCTCGCGAATAGCATTAGCCAGTGAGCGTGCCGTCAGTTCAACCAGTGTGGCCTGCACATCTTCAGCAGAGAGCTGTTCTTCCAGATGGGACAAGCTGTGCCACAGCCAGGAGTGGTGAAAGTATTCCCGTCCTGTGCTCTTGGGTGGCTTGCGGGCAAAGAAGGTATCCGCCAGCAGTAACTCCAGTAACTCTTCCGAAACCTGACCTGTAGCAGCCCAGCGGCCATTCTTGTCGTACCGACGACCGCTGTGGCGATAGCACCAGTCATCCATCAGAGTATTACCGGGGCCAGTATCAAAGCCAATGACATCCTGACCCGGCGAAGCGGGCAGAACGGTAATGTTGGCGATACCGCCGATGTTGGCAATGATTCGTGTGCGGGTCGAATGACGGAAAATCGCCTCATGGAAAGCAGGCACAAGAGGAGCACCCTCACCTCCGGCAGCCATATCTCTGCGGCGAAAATCAGCAACGGTTGTGATACCGGTTTGCTCGGCGATCAGGCTTGGGTTGCCGATCTGCAGGGTATTACCCATTTTGGGAAGATGACGAATGGTCTGGCCGTGGCTGCCAATGGCGCGCACAGCGCTGGCGGGAATATTGGCCAGTTGCAGCAGATTCTTAATAGCTTCAGCTGCAAGAATAGCTACAGCCAGATCGGCCTGACTCATGGCCTCAATTTCATTCTCACTGGGCTGGCAGAGGGTTTGTAGCTGGGTGCGCAGTTTTGTGGGCAGGGGAATGGACACCTGTTCCTGCAGCACCGGGAGCCCCGGTGCAAGATCAACCAGAACGGCATCCATGGCATCCATGCTGGTACCCGACATCAGACCGATATAGAGATCGGTCTGGTCGGAAAGTGTTGTGCTGTGCTTGTGCTGGGTGCTATTGAGTTGTGACATTGCTGTTTTCTTCGGCTGAAGCCAACAGCGTACCAGATTTTTGCTCCAGTTCGGCAAGCATAATCTGTGTCTGACGTTTGAATGCGCTCATTTCTGCTTTGGCCAGTGGCGTGGCGTCCGGCAGTTTCACGGTGAGGGGGTTGCGGTGAGTGCCGTTGATGCGGAATTCGTAATGCAGGTGAGGGCCTGTTGCCCAGCCGGTCATGCCTACATAACCGATGGTTTGCCCCTGTTTCACTCGCACACCCTTACGAATGCCTTTGGCGATGCGGCTCTGGTGGGCATATACAGTGACGATGTTATTGGGATGCTGAATGTAAACCACATTGCCGTAGCCCTTCTGGCGACCCGCCAGCTTGATGATACCATCACCGGAAGCCTTGATGGGCGTGCCCGTTGGTGCCGCATAGTCAACGCCGCGGTGCGGACGTTTGGTTTTGAACAGCGGGTGAACGCGGTTCAGATTAAAGCGGGAGCTGATGCGAGTGAATTCTACCGGTGTGCGAATAAACGACTTGCGCATACTTTTTCCGTCCGGAGTGTAGTAGTCGCTGTTACCTTTGGAATCGGTGTAGTAAATCGCTTTGTGTGTTGTACCACGGTTGGTAAACGTTGCCGCAAGGATATTGCCGTAACCAATCTTTTCGCCATCAAGGTACTTTTCTTCAAACACCAGGTTGAAGGTGTCGCCGTCACGAATCCCCTGTACAAAGTCGATATCCCAAGCAAAAATGTTGGCCAGTCGCATAGTCATGTTATCGCTCAGGCCAGCTTTGGCGCCTGCATGAAACAGGGAGTTGCGAATAGTAGCTGTAGAGTGGGCAAGGCGAATTTCCGGGGTGCGTACAACTTCCTCAGAAATAAATCCGTTATCCGTACGGGTGAACTCAATGCTCTCCAGACGGTTGCGCACATACTTCAATCCCTGCAGTTCACCATTCACCCGGCCAAAGACAATAGCCTGCCCCGGGCGAATATCGGCAAGGGTGTTGCCGTGCTCACTGGTACGCAGGATTCGTTGCAGGGTGCCTGCACTCAAACGCTCGCGGGAGAAAATCGCAGAAAGGGTATCACCAGCACGCACCTTGGTGCGCTCCCAGGCGATCACGGGGTGATGCAGGTTGGTATCGGTGTAGTCTTTGCCTGATGTCTGAGCTGGTTTCCCGGCAACATCCGGAACAATGGCATTCGGGGCGACACTGGAATCAGGAACTTCACCCGCGGAGCTGAGGATTTTCTCTGCATCCTTAAGGGATGCAGTGTCGGCATCACTCAGACTTGAGGGGATCTCTGTTCGCTTTGCCTGAGCATCTTTTCCGGGGATAAACACCAGAGACAGTGCGATGCAGGACGACGCGGCAGCAAGAACCAGCGCGTGGCGTGTGGGGAAGTTTTTAGCTGCTGTCTGCAGCGCACGTAGTAATATATTCATGCCCGAAATAGCGTTGCTATATAAGCGATTTTCTTCAAATAAAGATACAGTATAAAGCTTTCTTTATCGCGGAAATACCCATTGGTTGCCAGATAACTGTGCGGTTTCAGCCAGGGAGGAGAGAGGCGTCTGGGTGATGTCAGGAGGTTGTCTTTTTTCTATCATCCGGTATGTTTGCCTGTTCTTACTGGTACTCACACGCTCACAGACGCAGGATCGCGTACTGTGAGCCTATAACAGGTAGTTTAATTATGTCGGGCGGTCAAAAACCGTTACTGGAAGATCTGCAACAGCGTGGCCTGATCAATCAGGTAACTGCAGAGGACGAACTGGTTTCTCATATCTCCGAAGGTTCTCGCACGCTTTATTGTGGCTTTGACCCGACTGCAGACAGCCTGCACCTCGGCCACCTCGTGCCGCTGCTTGTGCTCAAGCGCTTCCAGCAGGCTGGCCACAAGCCGATAGCTCTGGTTGGTGGTGCTACCGGCTTGATTGGTGACCCAAGTTTTAAGGCTGCCGAACGTCAACTGAACACCCCGGATGTTGTTGCAAACTGGGTTGATAAGATCAAGGGTCAGGTGAGCCAATTTATTGACTTCGATTGCGGTGAGAACTCCGCCATCGTCGCTAACAATCTGGACTGGACGGGCAACATGAATGTGATCGACTTCCTGCGGGATGTCGGTAAGCACTTCTCTGTGAACCAGATGATCAAGAAGGAATCTGTTCAGCAGCGTATCAACCGTGAAGATCAGGGTATCTCTTTCACTGAGTTCTCTTACGCGCTGCTGCAGGGTTACGACTTTGCTGAACTGAACCGTCTGTACGACTGCACCCTGCAGGTAGGTGGCTCCGATCAGTGGGGCAACATTGTGGGTGGTATTGATCTGGCTCGTCGTCAGAACAAGGCGCAAACCTTTGGCCTGACCGTGCCTCTGATCACTAAGGCAGACGGCACCAAGTTTGGTAAAACAGAAGGTGGTGCGGTTTGGCTGGATCCTAAGAGAACGTCCCAGTACGCCTTCTACCAGTTCTGGCTGAATACTGCTGACGCAGACGTGTATCGCTTTCTTAATTTCTTTACCTTCCTGGATGTGGAGGAGATTGAAGCGATTGAAAAGGCAGATGCAGAACGTCAAGGTCGTCCTGAAGCGCAATCCATCCTGGCTCGCGAAGCGACTCGCCTTGTTCACGGTGAAGAAGGTCTGACATCTGCCATGCGCATTACCGAAGCACTGTTCTCTGGCGACCTGAACGAGCTGAGTGAAAGTGAGCTGGAGCAGTTGAGCATGGACGGCCTGCCTTGCACTAAGTTTGTGGAAGCTGACTTGGAAGGTAAATCCCTTAATCAGTTCCTGACAGAAAGCGGCTTGGCTCAGGGTAAGCAGATTAAGGATGCGCTGGGTCGTAAAGGTCTGCTGATCAATGGTGAGGCCAAGTCTCTGGAAGACAATATGAAGCTGGCTGAATCCTTCTCTGCAGATAAAGCGATGTATGCTCGTTTCTTCCTCGTGAAAATGGGCAAGAAAAAGCACCAGCTTTTTGAGCGTACTTAATCGCTCGCCCTGAAAAACAAAACACCGGCGCTTGCCGGTGTTTTTGTATGCTTCATTTCTCTACCTTTATATAGACGTCAAAGTTCTACTTTCTTTTCTCGATCTGTTGACAAGTGGATTCAGATTCGTAGAATGCGCTCCTCGTTGATCGGCGCCGAAGCGGAACGGGAAACAAATTGAACTTCACTGAATCAATGCGATGAAGTGAAATGGTTTGTTTTTAACAGCTTCGAAAAACACTGGTTGACACCGACGGTCTCCTCGGTAGAATGGCGGCCTCGCTTGAACAGCTACTCAG
>NZ_SMME01000666.1 GCF_009711465.1 Parendozoicomonas verongulae
TTTAATGGGTTTCCTGACAGGCACTAAATATTGTAAGAAACTAGCTAAGAGGCTAAGAGTGCTTATGGTTATTTCCCTGCCTCTTCGATAATCTAGCGTTTTTACTTTAAAAAACAGTTTTATCTCAATAACAACAGAGAGTGTCCCTGAGTGCTGGAACAACTGTTTGGTCTCGCAAATGCGAGCGAATGGCCTGTTTATGTTTACCCCTTGATCATCATGGCTGCCTTTGGCCTGCTTTCTGGGTTCGTTTACGTTTTACTGCGCAAACGTTCACAACGCAGTATGTATTTGCAGGATCCGCTGTTTGATGGGCCATCCCGTTCTATTTACGGCCTGCTTGATGTGGCTGTACGGGAACATTTCATCCTGTTCCGTAATGTTGACATTGCAGAAGTTATTCGTTCTTCCGGCATGGTGAGCCCTCTTCCGGGGAAAATCCGCCACCACAGCTTTGATCTTCTTCTGTGTGACCGAAAAAAGATGCTGCCAAAGTGCGGTATCGTTCTGGTTGAAAAGGGCAGCAATATCGAAAGAGAAACCTCCACACTTCGGGATTTCTGCGACAGGGTAGGCCTGCCATTACTAACCTATGAAACCGGTGGTTTCTTTGATGTGAGCAGCCTGCGCCGTGATGTGTATCAGGCCACAGGGTTAAACGATGTTCTGGGAACCTGTGCCGTTGTGAGCGATGCTCGAGGCCACGGCACCCTGGATAATAAACGGGGTAAGGAAGAAGAGACTCAGGAACTGGATTCCCATATTGAATCCCCACTGCAACAGAACGAACCAAAGCGTGACTGTAAAAAGTGCGGCTCCCACATGGTTCAGCGCACCATATCCAAAGGCAAACATGCCGGACAAAAAGCCTGGGTATGCGAAACTTTCCCAACCTGCCGTCACGCCATTCTGCTGGAAGAGTTGGCGAACTGAAGCGAAAAGAGTAGCCTGTGAGGATTTACCGGACGCAGTGAATCAATCCAGACAGCATTCTTCCTGCAAAAAACAAACGACAGACTCCAGCCTTTTAAATTCGGCCACACAGAAGAGTGTACGACCCTCACGACGCTGGCTGATTAACCCTGCAGACGCAAGGCTGGAGAGGTGATGAGAGAGAGTAGACCCCGGAATACCCAGCTCTTCCTGTACATCCCCCACAGCCAGCCCCTGATAACCGGCCTTAACCAGTCGCTTGAAAATGGTAAGGCGCGTTGGGTGGCCCAGTTCTTTCATGGCTTTTGCCATATCTTCAATATTCATAGGACATATACCTGCTGCTAAGTGCCGCTCTGAGAGCGTTTTTATAAAATACATTTCGATATTACTAGAAATATATTGACAAGTGAATCTCGCGAAAATAATATTTCGATCATTCCAGAAATATAGTGAGATTGCCGCTATGACTATTACAACCGAAATGATGGAGCAAACGCTCCACATGTTTATGTTCCTGGCCGCGGAACTGACTATCCTGTTCCTGGCCATCAGCTACCTGGTTGGGGTACTTCAGGAGTACATCCCACCGGAAAAAATTCAAAGTATTCTGAGCAGTAAAAAAGGTAAAGGCTACATTATTGCAGGTTTCCTTGGGGCGATTACCCCTTTCTGTTCCTGCTCCACCATTCCGTTCTTGAAAGGTTTACTACGCGCCAAGGCTGGTTTCGGCACCATGATGGTGTTCCTGTTCGCCAGCCCACTGCTGAACCCGGTGATTATTGGCCTGTTTGCAGTCACCTTCGGGGTGAACGTAACCATCTTCTATTTCCTGGTAGCCATGCTTGTGTCTATTACCGCAGGCTTCCTGCTGGAAAAACTGGGTTTTGAGAAATTTATCCGCCCAGAAGCCTATGAAGTACCTGCCAGGAAAAGCGGCTGTGGCAGTACCTGCGGTGGCAAGAAGGTGGCTCCAGAAAGCAAGTGGATGCGTATCTGGAAGAGTACTTGGAGTGATTTCAAGAAAGTTCTGCCCTACCTGATTGGTGGTATAGCGCTGGGTTCTATGATTTACGGCTTTATGCCAACGGAATTTGTGGCAAGTGTGGCCAGCGACAGTAATCCATTCGCTATCCCTGTTGCAGCGGTTATCGGCATTCCTCTGTACATCCGTGCGGAAGCTGTAATTCCTCTGAGTGCAGCTCTGGCAGCAAAAGGTATGGGGCTGGGTGCGGTTATGGCTCTGATTATCGGCAGCGCCGGTGCCAGCCTGACTGAAGTGATCCTGTTGAAATCCATCTTCAAGAATCAGATGATTGCAGCATTCCTGACAGTGATTCTCGGCATGGCCATCGGAGCAGGGTACCTGTACACCTATATGTTCTAAATGCACACTTAAAATCCGGAATAAGAAAGCCAGCGGACGAAGCTGGCTTTTTTGTTACGCCCTCTAACTGCTTTAACAAAACATTTTCATATGCAGGGTGTCTGAAGAAAGCCAGTCACAGCCGGATATCTGACACTCAAAATGGAATCAATAGCTGCTAAATCTCAATCAACATTAAGCACGGGAGGCACACCTCAGACAACTTCCAGTGCAGCAGTAAAACCGACTGCAACTACCTGTACTACAACTGCCTGTAAAAAGGGAAGACTCACAGGAAATACTGAGAGTTCCGCCCTGCCGGAGTTACCTGTTAAAAAGCGGAAAGTAAAAAAAGTATCTGATGCTTACGTTATTGAGGAATTGCGAGAACGTATCACTGATACAGTAGAACTGTTTAGAGCAGCTTCACCATCAGCCAATCATCAGCTATTTCATCAGTATCTATCGGACCTGCAGACCACTCTTGAGGCCTACGAAAGTCAAACCATCCCGGAGAAAGCAGTCAATGACTCACTTATTGAGGACATATTTCCAGCGAAAGAAGACAGGCATTTAAAAAGCTGCCTTTATGAGCTTTCGGATAAGCTTTTCGAAATAAGGAGGAAAAGAAGCTTCGTTAATCTCGATAGCTGTTTTATACACAAACTCGCAGAGCACCTTCAACAAAGCCCCTGCCTGGAGATTTTTGCAGGTAATGGCTGGTTAACAGATGAACTCGTGAAATCCGGTGCAAACGTAACAGCTACGGATGACTACTCATGGTATGACACCGATTATATGAGCAGGGAGTTCGTACGCAGTGTTCAGGAAAAACCTGCCTACGAAGCGGCCTCAGACTTTTCCGAGGCCACAATGAGCGAGCCTGAAGCCACAATTCTCTTCGGTTTTCCTATTCATGACGATCCCTCATCGAAACTGGATGAGATTTTCCAGGTTATTCTGCCTCGCCATCCAAATATGAGAATCATCTCTATTGATGCGAACCTGCCTGAGTGGCAAGCCCCCCAAAATGCAGTGGTCACAGATTTAACCGAACGCTTGA
>NZ_SMME01000210.1 GCF_009711465.1 Parendozoicomonas verongulae
ACAAGGCCAAGCTGGGTGATGAGCTGCTGTCTCGCCTGCTGCGTCACTTCAACCAGTACAACCTTGGCAACGACTCCCTCTACAAGGCCGATATGCTGGGGGATGCCTACGAGTACCTGATCAAGCAGTTTGCCGACGATGCCGGTAAGAAAGGAGGCGAGTTCTATACCCCCAAGCCTGTAGTACAACTGCTGGTGAACCTGCTGGATCCTCAACCCGGCCAGACCGTCTACGACCCCACCTGCGGCTGTGGCGGCATGCTGGTGGAAAGTGCCCACCATGTCGCGCAAATGCCCAACGGTACGATTGCCGGTCAGCCCAATATCATGCTCTACGGGCAGGAGAAGAACCTGGGCACATGGGCCAT
>NZ_SMME01000450.1:0-487 GCF_009711465.1 Parendozoicomonas verongulae
GGGTGAAAGACCGGTTGCATCCATCCTGATTACAGACAAAGGGTCTCTTCCTTGTGTGAGTGCGTTTGTGTCTGATGAGATTGCTGGATTGTTTGAAAGACCGGTTGCACCCGTCATGATCGCAGATAAAGAGTCTGCCTCTTGTGCGGGTTCTTGGCATGTTCCTCCCTGATATGTTCGTGGGCAGCTGATTGCTGTCGGGCTGAGTCTGACTCACTTCAGTAAGAGCGCCATTTGTATCGAGTGCGCACCCCCCGGCACTGGCGCAAAGAATACTCTGAAATACATCATTCTGTTCCAGGGCCGCCAACTCCGGGAATAGAGTGTCCAGAGGGGGAGGTGAAGAAGAAGGAATATATAAGATATCAGGAGCTTCACTGTGACTGGAAGTGCGGCAAACGATAGATGGATTCCTGATCCATGTTGTGGCCCCCGTTTCAACCGCCAGATGTTGTAAAGCTGTTGATTCCGTGAGTGTTAACTGGGT
>NZ_SMME01000450.1:497-903 GCF_009711465.1 Parendozoicomonas verongulae
ATGTCCGGCAGACCTGTTTACGGTACAAGACGTGGTTTCATGAGGGTGAATATGTGCGTTGCCTGCAGAATATATAGCAATACTGCCTGTTGATATCACATCTAATGGCCGTAACGGTTTAAGATGAAGAGGCCTGCTCTTGTCCTCTGATGTATAGGTGACAGATGCAGACAGGCCGATCACTATGCAGAGACCGGTGACAACAACGCTCAGCCTGAAAACCATTTCCTTCCTTCCCATAAAAAGAAAAAAGAAGATAGCAACGTAGCTGGCGGCCTTTTGTGATATTGGTGTTTACGGCGCTGAATTTTGTCCTGCCGGTGACACTATGGATTGTGCAGAGTGCGCTTGTGTGTGTTGAGATTGCTGGATTGGCTGAAAGCCTGGTTGCACCCGTCAAAGTCAC
>NZ_SMME01000516.1:0-274 GCF_009711465.1 Parendozoicomonas verongulae
GGATGTGGTAAACGCTTTGTGGCATCCGTCTTGGTTACAGACCTTCGTGGACCGCTGATCACTGTCAGGCTGAATCTGACTCACTTCGCTGCCAGTATCGAATGCACACTCCCCTGCACTGGCGCCAGGAACACTCTGAAATGCATCATCCTGTAACAAATCCGACAACTCTGAAAGTAGAGACTCATCCTGCTCCAGGTTCGACAACTCTGGGAATAGAGAATACAGAAGGGAAGGTGAGGAAGGAGGAATGCATAAGATGTCAGGAGCTTCA
>NZ_SMME01000516.1:284-396 GCF_009711465.1 Parendozoicomonas verongulae
TTGATCACATACAAAAGGCCTGTCCCTTGTGTGGGTGCGCCTGTGGGCGGTGAGGTGGCCGGATGTGCTGAATGCTTTGTTACACCCATCCTGGTCACAGACAAAGGGCCTG
>NZ_SMME01000516.1:406-790 GCF_009711465.1 Parendozoicomonas verongulae
CTTTACTGGAGATGCGGCAAAGGGAAGATGGATTCCTGACCCATGTTGTAGCACCCGTTTCAACGGCCAGATGTTTTCAGCCGCTGACCCAGTGAGTGTTAATTGGGTTTCTTGTTTTTTCCCACGGCAATGCACAAGGTGGTGCCCGACAGACTTGCTAACGGTGCAGGATATAGCTTCACCGGGGTGGATATGTGCGCTGTCCGCAGAGTGTATGGTGATGCAACTTGTCGACATCACATCGACTGGCTGCAACTGAATAATGTGAGGAGGCTTACTCTTGTCTTCTGATGCATAGGTAGCAGATACAGACAGGCCGATCACTATCACTATGCAGAGACTGCTGACAACAATGTTCAGCCTGAAGACCATTCTCTTCCTTCC
>NZ_SMME01000516.1:800-1013 GCF_009711465.1 Parendozoicomonas verongulae
CCGCTTGTGAACGATGAGATGAGTAGATTGGTTGAAAGACCGGTTGCATCCGTCCTGATTACAGACAAAGGGTCTTTCCCCTGTATGGGTGCGCTTGTGTCTTGTAAGGTTACTGGAATAGTTGAAAGACCGATTGCACCCGTCATGATCACAGATAAAGAGTCTGCCTGTTGTGTGGGTTCCTGGCATGTTCCTCCCTGATATGTTCGTGGG
>NZ_SMME01000516.1:1023-1155 GCF_009711465.1 Parendozoicomonas verongulae
GGGCCGCCAACTCCGGGAATAGAATGTCCAGAGGGGGAGGTGAAGAAGGAGGAATATATAAGATATCAGGAGCTTCACTGTGACTGGAAGTGCGGCAAACGATAGATGGATTCCTGATCCATGTTGTGGCAT
>NZ_SMME01000170.1 GCF_009711465.1 Parendozoicomonas verongulae
TCTTCGGCGACCAGTGCCGTCTGTCGCGGATGACTGCGAGCCTGTGCCAGAAAACCGCTGGTCAGGGTGGCGGTTTGTGCATCCGGCCATAGACAAGCAGTGTCGTTCAGTGTCCGCCAAAGGTGAGCGTCACTGTCAGGCAGGGGAGGCTGGCAGGGACGTTGCCAGCTGTCAGCATCGGTGGCCAGTGTCAGCAGCAGGGTTTCCCAGGCATAGAACAGGCTATCCAGCAGAGCCGGGTCGAACAGCTGTTCGACGCTATCCCAGTTGATTGTCAGCCCCTCATTCTGCTCCATGACCTGGCAGTCCAGCCAGACCTG
>NZ_SMME01000059.1 GCF_009711465.1 Parendozoicomonas verongulae
AAGTTAGAACGCCAGCTGGCGGCTGCCCGTAAAACAGTGTCTGGCTTATCGGTGCAGTTTCAAAACCAGAAACAGAAACTGTCGGGTTTGCGGGGTGAACTGCAGAAGAACGGCCTATCCAATCGAGAGCTGAATCAACAGCAAAACAAACTGCAGGCTGAACTGAAACAGACGACAGCGTCTCTCGATCAGATCCAGCGCAAAGCCAAACAATCCCGCTCGGCACTCAAGCG
>NZ_SMME01000027.1 GCF_009711465.1 Parendozoicomonas verongulae
AAGTCACAGGCAAAGGGCCTGTCCCCTGTGAGGGCTCTCAGCGTGTGCATTGCGGAGAGGTTCGTGGGCCGCTGATCACTGTCAGACTGACTCTGACGCTGACTCTCTTCAGTAAATGTGCCATCTGTATCGAGTGTGCCCCCCCCTGCACTGGTGCAAAGAACAGTCTGAAATACATCACCCTGCAATAAATAAGATAACTCTGAAAGTA
>NZ_SMME01000217.1 GCF_009711465.1 Parendozoicomonas verongulae
ATATCAACAGGCAGTATTGCCATACACTCTGCAGGCAGCACACATATCTTCCCCGGTAAAACCACATCTTGTACCATGCCCAGATCTGCCGAGCACCACTTTGTACATTGCCGTGGAAAAAAAAGAACCCAATTAACACTCACGAAATCAACGACTGTACAACAGCTGGCAGTTGAAACGGATGCCACAACATGGGTTAGGAATCCATCTACAATTTGCCGCATTGCCAGTAATAATGAAGCTTCTGATATCTTAAGTATTTCTCCTTCCTCCCCTCCCCTTCTGAGCACTTTATTCCCAGAGTTGTCGAACTTGGAGCAGGATGATGTGTTACTTTCAGAGTTGTCGGATTTGTTGCAGGATGATGTATTTCAG
>NZ_SMME01000351.1 GCF_009711465.1 Parendozoicomonas verongulae
TAAATGCGGAAACCGGGAAGGAAACAGGTTCCCCGAAGAAAGAGGAGAGCAGCGGATGTGAGAGGGAGCTTCCTTAGCTGAAGACACATGGCAAATGTTTGCTTTATCCCGGATCCATGTTGTGGCACCTGGTTCAACAGCCAGATACTGTGCTGGCGGTAAGGCGGTGAGAGTTAATCCGGTTTTTTGTTGTTTCACCCGGCAATGCACGAGTTGGTGTTCGGTTGTTTGGCTTTGACGCAGGATGTTGCTTTATGGGGATGGATATGTGTGCTGTTTGTCGTTTGTATAGCAATGCCGCCTGTAGAGACCACATTAAGTGGCTGTGATTGAATAGAGCGGATTGGTTGACTTTTGACTTTTACTGCAAAGGTGTCAGTTGAAGACAGGCCGATTGCTATGCAGAGACTGGTGATAACAAAACTCAGCCTGAAGACCATTCTCTTCCTTCCCATAAAAAGAACAAAGAAGAATAGCAACGTAGCCTTGTCATGTTGGTGTTTACGGCAACGCTGAATCTTGTCCTGCCGGTGACACTATGGATATGGTTAAACAAAACATTCTGTCCAGTATCAGTGCATGGCTGAAAAAGGGACAGACCGGGTCACTCATCTTTC
>NZ_SMME01000153.1 GCF_009711465.1 Parendozoicomonas verongulae
TCTTCTGATGCGTAGATGGCAGATACAGACTGGCCGATCACTATGCAGAGACTGCTGATAACAAAGTTCAGCCTGAAGACCATTTCCTTCATTCCCATAAAAAGAACAAAGAAGATAGCAACGTAGCTGGTGGCCTCTTGTAATGCTCATGCTGGCGGCACTGAATCTTGTCCTGCCAGTGATACTGTGAATATTAATGACCATATTGGTTACACCAATTATCAGGGGACGGTTGTGAAAGGGACAGGTCGGGTCACTCATCTTTCCTCTTATGCAGGTAGTGCTTGTGTCTGGCGAG
>NZ_SMME01000207.1 GCF_009711465.1 Parendozoicomonas verongulae
CCCATGCTGTATTGATATCCTTTGCCCGAACAAGACAGTAGATATGCATGGATGAGTAACGAAGTAGATCATACAGAAGGTGTACTCCCAGAAATCCAGTGCATCCAGTTATAAGTGCATTGGATAATTCATGGGAAGCTTCTTGAACGGGTAAAATATGATCTCCAAGTTTTGTTTCTGCGATGAGATCCACTTGAGCCATCGGTAGTGGAATACCGGATATGAGCTTTGCAATCTCACGAACAGTTGTATGTTTAAAAAGTTTGTCAACAGGCAGGTCCACACCCATCTCCTGGCTGATACGCTGGGTGAGACGAATGGCCAGCAGGGAGTCACCACCTAAATGGAAGAAGTTGTCGTGTATC
>NZ_SMME01000776.1 GCF_009711465.1 Parendozoicomonas verongulae
GCAATCTCACCAAACATAAGCGCACCCACATAGGAGACAAGCCCTTTTCCTGTGGCTTTGACGGATGCAACAAAACGTTTACCACATCCAGCAATGTCACCAGACACAGATACAAACACACCCTGCCCAACAGGAAAGATGAGTGACCCGGTCTGTCCTTATGCTCTTTGCTCACCCTCCCCCGGGAAGAGAAACAGACTTAAGCTTCTTCCAGAGAGCCCATGGCTGTGATGTTGAAGCCACCATCTACATAGGTGATCTCTCCGGTTATACCGCTAGCCAGATCGGAGCACAGGAAAGCGGCTACGTTACCCACTTCCAGCTGGGTGACATTACGTTTCATAGGAGCACGGTCGGCGTTGTAGTTCAGCATCTTTCGGAAGCTGCCAATGCCGCTGGCTGCCAGAGTACGGATAGGGCCGGCAGAAATGCCGTTCACGCGAATGCCTTCAGGGCCGAGGCTGGTAGCCAGATAACGAACGCTGGCTTCCAGGCTGGCTTTTGCCAGGCCCATGACGTTGTAATTCGGCATGGTGCGTTCTGCACCGAGGTAGGACAGGGTCAGCAGTGCGCCGTTACGGCCCTGCATCATCTCACGGCCCGCTTTCGCCAGAGCGATAAAACTATAAGAACTGATATCGTGAGCAATTCTGAAGCCTTCACGGGTAGTCGCGCTGGTAAAATCGCCAGACAGCTGGTCGCCAGGGGCGAAGCCTACAGCGTGAACAATAATGTCAAGACCATCCCATTTTTTACCCAGTTCAGTGAAAACTGCTTCAATCTGGGCGTCGTCGGCTACATCACAGGGGAAGCACAGGTCTGCTGAGGAGCCCCAGCCTTCGGCAAATTTTTCGACACGACCCTGAAGCTTTTCCGTCTGGTAGGTGAAGGCCAGTTCAGCACCTTCCCGGTGCATGGCTTCCGCAATGCCATGGGCGATAGACAGCTTGCTGGCTACACCCACAATTAGTACACGTTTTCCCGTGAGAAAGGACATGTGCTCTTCCTTTGGCTCTATGACAGTAAAAATTGAATCGCACCAGTATAGAGAAACCGTACCTCTCTTTCGATAACGATATGCGGTGAATATGTAAGCTATTGCATCATTATGTGAGCAATACCAGGCTACCTGACTTATTTACTTCCTGGGGTTCTGTCATAGAGTGAATAGATAAGGAATTGTGGAATTGAATACAAATGCCGGATAAATCTCGTATTCGCTCGGAGGCCCCCCATACTTCAGTGATTCTTCCTCAGCATCAGGATGAATCAAACCAACTTGGTAAGGCGGTGAATCAAGACGGTACCCGCATGTTGGATCGAGTCGATAGTCAATTCAGTGATCAAATGGAGGATGATTGGGAGCCACGTATTACACTAGAGGGCATTCCGGTTATACCCGTTACGCTCCCCCCCGATTACATGCTTCTACGTGATAAAGATGACGAACCCGTTAAACCACGCAAGCGTAAAACAACGGCTATCAAGACTCTTACTCGCTACTGGGACAACAGGGCACCTCTCCATCAGTTCGGACACGAGGCTGAGTGGCTCCATAAGCGTTTAAGCAGTGGTCAGCATAAAACCCGACTGACTCTTCCCAGGAATGTGCGGCCTAAAGGCATCCATCGCTCACTCACCAGTACAGTGACTTGGGAAGGTATTGTCGAACGCTGGCTGACTATGGATGCTCGCACCCGTGCTGGTGAACTCGAACGCAATATCAAGCATGTTGCTATTAAGAATGATGACCCACGCCTGGGGTTGCGGGGGCAGAGTGGGGCTGTTGCTGCTCGAAACATTGATGCATTTACCGTACTTGGCCCTTATGTCGGTAAGTACTGTCATGGGAGAGACCAGCAGGAAGAGCAGAGTGTGCACGGCCATAATGTCGGACGTTATGGGGTGGACTGCTCCATGGACGCTGTCCGGCTGGATCTGTGTGGGTACGGCTATGGTAATGTCACTGTGTGCATCAATGCCAATACGACCTACCGCCCTGGTGATGTTGTGAAGGCTGCGAATGCTTTTTTTGCCATGGTTGTATACCGGGGCTGGCCCTACGTGTTTGTTGTCACTCGCAATGCAGTGGCTCAGGGGGATGAGATTCTGGTGGACTACGGGCGGTTCTACTGGCTCGGTCATTGATACCCTTATGTTGGCTATCCTTCTCCCATTCTTTTGGGTGGAGATGTGCAATGAAATCACGGAGATGGATGTGTCTCAGGATGACAGTACTGGTCTGCTCCATAATGACGATGATACGTGGCTATGCCGACACAGCCATTTTTCTATCCCTTCTACGGAGCAGGATCTCCTTAGCTAAGTACCCGGACCATTGCTTTGGGTACTTAACTACAGTACCAATGCTGCAATCAGAGCCGATACTCCAACAGCTATGCCTGCAGTACCTACCATCTGGGCACGGGATGTTGTTTGTAAAAGAGCCTGATGCTCTTTGTGAACAGCGTCCATAATGGCCTGCTCTTGCAAGAGGAGAGTGGAAACCAGTTCCTCCTTTAGCTGCTGTGTCAGCACAGTTTTGAGTTCATCGCTGATCTGCTCAACTAACTCTTCATCACTTTTTCTTTCTGCAAACTGCTGGCGCACAGCATATTTGATCTTGCCATCCAGCTCTTCATTCAGTGTATCGATGAGCTGTTGTTGCAGCTTGGCAGTGCGGGTGTTAATGATGCGTAACTGTTCCTCCTGTTGATCTTCAAACAGCTGGCCGACTTTTTGTGAGAGTCGAGTTTCCAATGCACTGTTCAGCGACTCTGCGAGTGTGGCAACCTGACTTTGAAGTGAGTCTTGTAACTCAGAGGCCAGAGCAGGGCGAAGCGTATCTGTAAGTGTTTCCAGCAAGTGGCTGTTATCTGGAGCCGCCTCTGTCTGGGTGGGTGGTACTGGTTCGATGAGATTGGTTAAAATGCGGATCAGGGTTCCTTCAGGGGCCGGTTTAGGCAAAATGGCAGAAGCACCATTCATTATTGCTTCGCCTTCGTAATCTGCTCCTTCCCGGGATGTGCACATAACAATAGGAATTGTGGTTGTCCGGGGGTTGGCCTTGATAGCTTTGGTAGCCTCAAATCCGTCCATGCCTGGCATCAGATGATCCATAAAAATTACATCAGGCTTTGCTGTTTCTAAAAGGTTGAGTGCAGCTCCTGCAGATTCTGCAAAGAGTGTGTCAATGCCTTGTTTTGATAGCATTTTCTTGAGGGAATAACGGGCAGATCTTGAGTCGTCAACGACGAGGGCCTGAGTGATTTCTGTCATGATTGAGTTAGTGTTTATTTGTTATCGTTGGCGTTCTTATACCACTATCAATTCCCCAAATAAACAACACCGGTCTGAAACTGCAACAGGTATCCTGCAAGAAGAAAAATGATAACTTTAAGAAATATTTGTGTGACTTATCAAGGCGTACAGGTTTTGCACGACCTGTCCGTTGATATTAATACTGGGGACTCAGCCGTTCTTGTCGGGCCATCCGGTGGAGGAAAAAGCACCCTGCTGAAACTACTTCTGGGGGGCGTGAGCTGGGATAAAGGCGAGTATCAGTTTCAGAGAGAAACGGTAACCCCTGAGACGATTGCAACTGTACGTACCCATTGCGGTTATATTGCTCAGGAATCTCGCTTTCTGGATGCCAGTGTACGAGAAACTCTGCTGCGCCCTTACAGCTTTGCAGCTTATCGTTCGTGCCGCCCCAGTGAAGAGACTATGAACATGCAGCTGGAGCAATTACTGCTGCCCGACAATGTATTGGATAAAAAAGTCACTGCCCTTTCGGGTGGCCAACGACAACGGGTGAACATTGCTCGTACTCTACTGCTTAACCCCAGTGTCATTATTGCCGATGAGCCCACATCGGCTTTGGATGATGAGTCTACCGATGCCGTGATAGCGCTGCTGTTAAACGGACAGAAAACCGTGATTTCCTCATCACACGACTCCCGCTGGATATCACGGTGCAGCCGCGTATTCACTATGGAGCACGGACATATGTTTGAGACTGTGGCCATGGAAGAGGGGGAGGGGGGATATGTCCAGCGTGGTTGATATTTCTCTAGCGAACCTGCTGGGCTTTGTAAGTCTGCTGCTGCTCCCTCTGCTTCTTTTGCAGAGGTGGCAGCTGATAGATGTCAGCAAGGATATGGTCATCAGTATTGGGAGGATGGTGGCGCAGCTGTTGTTGGTGGGTTTGTATCTGAAATACCTGTTTGAGCTGAATCACACCGTCGTCAATATTGTCTGGTTGCTGATTATGATGACGGTAGCCAATACCAATATTGTGCGCAGGGCCGGGTTGCGATCTATGAAGTTGCTGGTGATTACACAGATCAGCCTGTTACTCTCTATTACTGTCGTGACGGGGCTGTTTCTGGTGGTGCTGGTACAGCCGGACTCCCTGTTTGATGCCCGCTACTTGATACCGATTGCGGGTATGCTGCTTGGCAATTGTCTGCAGGGTAATATCCGGGCGCTGGAAGTTTTCTTTGGAGAGCTGAAAGATCAGGAAGAAGCTTATCTCTCTGATCTGCTTTTAGGTGCAACGGTACGTGAGGCCGTTGAACCGGCCCTGAAAAAAGCATTTCGTTCGTCCCTGACACCCATACTGGGCAGTATGGCCACGTTAGGCATTGTGTTTCTTCCCGGTATGATGACAGGCCAGATTCTGGGTGGTGCCTTGCCCTTTATTGCAGCCAAGTACCAGATTGGCATTATGGTGGGTATTTTTATGGCCGTATTCTGCGCTATCGCTCTGAACCTGCAACTGTGTTTGCGAGTGGCTTTTAATCCGTTTGGTGTGTTGGATAAATCGGTGCTTCTTCAGCAGAGTGAGTGAAATGCAGCTATTGTCTTCTGTCTCAGATGTCTGGTTCACACTTTTGGGAAGGTGATGGCAGTGCAAGGCTTGAGATATAGAGCATTCAGGAATATCGCGTTGTTCTGGCTGGTATGGCTCATGGGTTGCGCCAACCAGTTGCAGGCGCAGAGTACGTCTCAGCAGCAAAAGGTCACAGACGCGATGAATGCAACAAGGCCAGAACGCGCTGCAGGTGCAGTTATCGGGTTACTGGTCGGGGAAGCTCTGGGAATGGGCACTCAGTGGTACTACGACATGGACGTACTGCACAGAGATCATGGCATCTGGGTGAATGACTATGTTGACCCCAAACCCGATGGTGACCATGCCTTCGCCAGGGTGAGCAAGCTTCGTTACGATCAGGGGCTGCGGGCCGGGGATGTGGCTCAGAGTGGTCAAATCTATATGTTATTGCTGGACAGTATTATTTCGGAAGGTCGTTTCAACTCTGCTGATTTTTTCCGTCGGCTGGATGGCTTGTTTACCACTCTTAATGGGGAGTCTTACTCCGGTCGTTACACAGAGAGCCTCTATCGTCTTTTGCTGGGTAAACGCCGTGATGGTATAGCTTGGGATAACCCGGCCATGGCAACCAGTCAGGACAGTGCGGATGGCGCCGAGCTGATTGTCCTGCTCGCGGCTCTTTATCCAGAACCCGAGACGTTTGTACGGGAGGCAGACCGTTTCCTGAAAGTATTTTTTACTGATGCTTTTACCCGTGGCAATCAAATTACCTACGGGCTTGTCGTTCAGGGTTTGATTAACGGTGCCGGGGTTCAGGATATCAATGCCTACATGAAGGGCTTAAGCAAGAATAAGCAGATTTACACGCGGGTGGGTGGCTATGATCGTTTTCTCACTCCGGGCTACGGCGCTATAGCCCAGCAGCAAGATCTGGTCACCATTAAAGAACCCAGGTACATCAGTCATGTTTACGGTATGGATTGCCAGTTTATGCATCTGGTACCTGCCGCTTATTACCTGCTTTATCGTTTCCCGGATAACTTTGAGATGGCAACGCTGTCAGCCAGTAATGGAGGTGGCAATAATATGGCCAGAGCTGCATTGACTGGAGCACTGGCCGGTGCTGTCAATGGTTTAAATGGGATTCCAGAGCGTTTTATTAAAGGCTTGGCTGACGGTGAAAACCTGATTCGCAAAGCTCGTCAGGTAAGTACTCTTATCAACTGATTTTCATAGCCTGCGGAAAAGCCATACAATACAGAGATGTAAGTGCAGACAACACGGATGCGGCGGGCAGTGTGAAGAAAGGGAAAAGCTCTAACTCAGATAAAAAAACATCCCGGGCTGCGATGAAAGCTGCTGGCAATAACAGTGCAGCAGGCAGCAGCGCAGTGAAAAGCTGGCTGGCCGTACGTCTGCAAGAAGGATTGATGCTGACGTTTATTGTGCTGGGGCTGTATCTGGCTATGGCGATGATCAGCTATTCACCTGATGACCCTGGTTGGACACGCATCGGGCCGGTAGCTGACGTGGCCAACTACGGTGGCCGTGCGGGCGCCTGGTTTGCCGATGTCTTTCTTAGCCTCTTTGGTTATCTGGGCTTTCTCTTCCCATTTCTGCTTTTGTTCCGTGCCTGGACGGTGTTCCGGGATCGTCATGATCCCGCACCGTGGAATGGCGTGATGCTCATATTACGCTTTATTGGGCTCGTACTTTGTCTGGTGTGCGGGGACGCTCTGTTGAGTTTGCATCTGGATGGTCACACGGGTATGCCGTCGTCAGAAGGTGGTATTCTTGGTCGGCAGACTGTTGAAGTTGTTCTGCCAGTGTTGAGTCTCCATGGCACTACGCTGGTGCTTTCTGCACTTCTCCTGTTTGGTGTTACGCTGCTGACTGATTTGTCCTGGTTTGCCCTGATGGATGGGACAGGTTATTACACCCTGAAACTCTTCTCCTCCCTGACAAAAAGTATGCTCTGGTTGCGGGACTACCTGCGTGGACTGGAAGAAAAGCGCGCAGTGACCAAAGCCAGGAAGGAACGGGAGCAAACGCTGCTAGAGGAAAGGGCGCGCCAGCAACGCAGGGAGCCGCCCCAAATTGCACCACCACCCAAGTTGCCAGAAGTCAGTGCCAAGGTAGTGAAAGAAAAACAGCAGGTTCTGTTTGAAGAAAGCGCACCAAGTGGCGAAAAACCTGCTCTTGGCTTGCTGGATGTGCCGGATAAAAACCAGAAGAAAGGGTACTCTCAGGAATCCCTTGAGGGGATGTCCCGTCTGCTGGAGCTGAAGTTAAAAGACTTTGGTGTGGTTGCCGAGGTTGTAGCTGTACACCCCGGACCGGTGATTACCCGCTTTGAAATTCAACCTGCGGCGGGCGTGAAGGTCAGCAAGATTTCCAATTTGGCCAAGGATCTGGCGCGCTCACTGGCCGTCATCAGCGTGCGGGTCGTCGAGGTGATTCCCGGTAAATCTGTTGTTGGTATTGAGATTCCGAATGAGGATAGGGAAGTTGTGTATTTCAGTGAACTGATTGCCTCTCAGGTATTCGATAGTTCCGATTCCGCTCTGGCCCTTGCTCTTGGCCATGATATAGCCGGTCAGCCCGTAGTTGCCAACCTTGCCAAAATGCCTCATCTGCTGGTGGCTGGTACCACCGGCTCCGGTAAATCGGTGGGGGTGAATGCCATGATCCTCAGTATGCTGTATAAAGCCTCTCCACAAGAGGTACGGCTGATTATGGTTGATCCCAAGATGCTGGAACTGTCGGTTTACGATGGTATTCCTCATCTGCTTGCTCCTGTCATTACCGATATGAAAGAAGCTGCTAACGGTTTGCGCTGGTGTGTGGCTGAAATGGAGCGCCGCTATAAACTGATGGCGGCCATGGGCGTGAGAAATCTGGCGGGCTTTAACCGTAAGGTCAAAGACGCAGCCGAAAGTGGTGAGCCCCTTCGTGATCCTCTTTATCAGCCGGTATCTTCCGAAGACATAGCTCCGGAGCTGGGAACACTGCCGTTTATTGTGGTGGTGATTGATGAGTTTGCCGACATGATGATGATCGTAGGCAAAAAGGTGGAAGAGCTGATTGCCCGTATCGCTCAAAAAGCCCGGGCTGCAGGTATTCACCTCATCCTGGCAACCCAGCGCCCATCCGTGGATGTGATTACCGGCTTGATCAAGGCAAATGTACCCACCCGTATTAGTTTTCAAGTGTCTTCTAAAATTGACTCTCGTACTATTCTCGACCAGGGCGGTGCAGAACAACTCCTCGGTCATGGCGACATGCTGTACCTGCCACCGGGCACCAGCTTGCCTGTACGGGTTCACGGGGCTTTTGTCAGTGATGAAGAAGTACATCGAGTGGTGGCTGACTGGAAGAGGCGTGGTGAGCCTGACTACATTGAAGAGGTTCTCAACGGCGTATCAGAAGAGGGCGGTGGCGAGTTTGGCGAGGCCGATTCGGAACAGGACCCTCTTTACGATGAGGCTGTTGCCTTTGTGACGGAGTCCCGCAAAGCGTCGATCTCCTCCGTTCAGCGGAAACTGAAAATTGGCTATAACCGCTCTGCCAATATTATTGAGGCTATGGAGCGCGCCGGTGTGATCAGCCCTGCAGGCGCTAACGGTAATCGTGAAGTGATTGCGCCACCGGCACCCCGTTAAAGAAATTGTGATTTATGGATACGACAATGTTCTCAGGTAGTACTCTTTTGCTAAAAAGAGCCTTTAAACCGCTGGCAGCCGCCATGATTATCTCAACGCTGGCGGTAAGCCCTGTAATGGCTTCTCAAGGAAAGGCAGTTGATGATGTCAAAGTGATTTCTCTTCAGGAAAGAGAGGCGGCCAATGAGCTGTCTGCCCTCTTTGCAGACGTGAAAACCCTGAGCGCCAGCTTCGACCAGCATACACTGGACGACGGCGGCAAGCGCCTGCAGGAAAGCCAGGGCACAATGCTGTTGAAACGTCCAGACTTGTTCCGCTGGATTGTGACAGAGCCGTTTCCTCAGGAGGTGGTATCGAACGGTCATCGGGTGAGTTATTACGATAAAGATCTGGATCAGGTCACCTTGCAGGATATGGATAAGCGCACCAGTGCTACACCCGCCTTACTGCTCAGTGGCGATACAACAGAAATCCTGGACCAGTTCATAGTAAAAATGTCCAAGGCCAGTGGTGAGCATTTATTCACCCTGACACCGAAAAGTAACGATAGCCCCTTTCAAGAGCTACAGGTGTCGTTTAAAGACAAAATTCTGAAGGATATGGTGCTGCTGGACACACTGGGTTCCAGAACGCGCATTCATTTTTCTGATGTGAAGATCAACGTCAAAGCAAAAGACAGGGATTTTGAACTGTACGTGCCACCCGGTACGGACGTGATTGATCAAACCTCCACTGCCCTGAATACACCCAAGCCGAAGAAATGAGCACCGGATCACTTTTCTCCGAGCCTGCCACCGTTGCTTCCGGTAAAGGCAAAGGGCAGGCTTACGAACCCCTTGCTGCCCGTATGCGCCCTCGCTCTCTGGATGATTATCTGGGGCAGGAGCATATCCTGGGTAAAGGCAAACCTTTGCGGGTGGCACTTGAGTCTGGCCTGCCTCACTCTATGGTTTTATGGGGGCCGCCGGGGGTTGGGAAAACGACATTGGCTCGTTTGGTTGCCAATGTCTGCGATGCTCGCTTTGAAAGTCTCTCTGCGGTTTTGGCGGGGGTGAAGGATATCCGTGCAGCGGTAGACAGAGCCAGGATGGATCGGGTTCAGTCGGGCCGTCGTACCATTCTGTTTATTGACGAGGTGCACAGGTTTAACAAAGCCCAGCAGGACGCATTTCTTCCCCATATTGAAGACGGTACTGTGATTTTTGTAGGGGCCACTACAGAAAATCCCAGCTTTGAACTGAATAACGCATTGCTCTCCCGTGCCCGGGTGTATGTGCTGAAATCCCTTGGTAATGACGCTTTGCGCAATGTTCTGGATCATGGCCTTGACGATGTTGAACGGGGTTTGGGCAGCCAGAACCTGCAGGTGAGCGATGAAATTCGGGACATCATTGTTCAGGCTGCTGATGGTGATGCCAGGCGAGTGCTGAATCTATTGGAAGTCGCCAGTGATCTGGCCACCGATGGTGTGATTACCCGCGAGATTCTCGAAGGTGTGCTGGTGGACAACCTGCGTCGCTTCGATAACCACGGCGAAGCCTGGTATGACCAGATATCTGCATTCCATAAATCTGTACGGGGTTCCAGCCCTGATGGTGCTTTGTATTGGATGGCGCGGATTATTGATGGTGGTGCAGACCCGCTCTATATCGTACGACGACTGGTAGCTATTGCCAGTGAGGATATCGGCAATGCAGACCCCCGCGCTTTGGAAATTACCCTGAACGCCTGGCAGGCTTTTGAGCGATTAGGGGCGCCGGAAGGTTATCTCGCCATTGCTCATGCGACTACCTACTGCGCTAGCGCACCGAAAAGCAATGCTGTGTACCGCGCTATGGCCGCAGCCTTCGAAGATGTGCGTAGCAACCCGTCCTATGAGGTGCCCATTTATCTGCGCAATGCCCCCACCAAACTGATGAAGGATCTGGGGTATAATGAAGGCTATCGTTACGCCCATGATGAAGAGAATGCCTATGCGGCAGGGGAGTGCTATTTCCCCGAAGAGATGGAGCCAAAGCGGTATTACGATCCATCGGATCGAGGGTTGGAGCGCAAGATCAGTGATAAGTTGAGTTGGCTGGAATCTCTCGATCAGCACTCCAGCCAGAAGCGGAGAGGGTAAGGCGCTGCTCTTCAGACTGTTATTGTGCGCCCCACTGACGCAGAAGGTGCATGGTGTAAATGCCCAGCATGGTCAAGGACAGGGAGCCAATCACGTGCAGAAGAATGCCGGCACCGGCCCAGCCAAAACGTCCTTCCTGAATCAGGCTGACCATTTCTGCGGAGAAGGAGGAGAAGGTGGTGAGTGCACCGAGGAAACCGGTGATAACAAACACCCGTATCTCGGGGCTGGCGATGGAGAGGGCGTTAAGTCCGGGAATCGCCAGCCCAATCAGGTAACTTCCCAACCAGTTCGCTGTAAGAGTACCGAAGGGGACACCGGTGAATAACGGGTTCAGAGCCAGACCCAGCAGCCAGCGACAATTCGCCCCCAAAGCTGCTCCAAAGCCAATGGCCAATACAGATGAAAACATGAGTAAACCTTGATGACCCGAGAGGCTCGAGCCTGTGTGGAATGTAAAAATATTGTAAGAAACAATACTCTTACCCATTGGCAGGATCAATACGCACTCAACTGGCTCCAGATCAAAACATAGAGAAAGATTCTTGCGGGGATATTGCCAATATCGCTGTATCTTTTATTATTGAGCCTGTCTAAAACTGGCTTGACTCAGGCTGGTGGCTGTTTCTCTCCGCTGTTTCTCCTCGAAGCGGCTTTCGATTTACAATTTTTTAAGGTTAATGGATTCCAATGCTGGACCCTAGATTCGTTCGTGAGAACCCTGAACATGTTGCCGAACTCCTTCGCAAGAAGAAGTTTGATCTCGATGTTGAACAGATCAGGTCTCTGGAGTCGGAGCGCAAAACCGTGCAGGCTGCGGCTCAGAATCTGCGTGCAGAGAAAAAGCAGGCTTCCAAACAAGTCGGTAAACTGATTGGTCAGGGCATGTCTGTGGACGAAGCCAAGGCTCAGGTTGCTGAGCAACTGTCTGGTATCGACGCCAAGCTGGTGGAAGCAGAAAGCCGCGAACAGAGCATACTGTCGGAACTGGATGGCATTATGCAGGTGCTGCCCAACCTGCCAGACGCCTCCGTACCAGAAGGTGATTCTGAAGACGATAACGTAGAAGTGCGCCGCTGGGGGACTCCAAAGGAATTTACTTTCGAGCCAAAGGATCATGTTGCTCTGGGCGAAGAGAAAGGTCTGGACTTCGATGCTGGTGCCAAGCTGTCAGGTTCCCGTTTCGTTGTGATGCGCAACAAGGTGGCACGTCTGCACCGTGCGTTGGCTCAGTTTATGCTGGACGTGCAAACTGGTGAGCATGGCTATGAAGAGTGTTACACCCCGTACCTGGTACACGGTCACGTTCTCCACGGCACGGGGCAGCTGCCCAAGTTTGAGGAAGACCTGTTCAAGACCACAGCAGAAGAGCAGGAGAAGCCTCACTATCTGATTCCAACTTCTGAAGTGACTTTGACCAACCTGGTGCGCGAGTCCATTTTGGATGCGGAACAGCTGCCAGTAAAACTGACCGGTCATACTCCTTGTTTCCGCAGTGAAGCGGGTAGCTACGGCCGTGACACCCGTGGCATGATTCGCCAGCATCAGTTCGACAAAGTTGAAATGGTGCGCATTGTTCACCCTGAGACTTCTTTTGATGCACTGGATGAAATGACCGCGAACGCAGAAGCCATTCTTCAGAAGCTGGAACTGCCTTACCGTGTAGTTCAGCTGTGTGGAGGTGATCTGGGCTTTGGTGCCACCAAAACTTTCGATCTGGAAGTGTGGCTGCCAGGTCAGCAGAAGTACCGTGAGATCTCTTCTATCTCCAACTGTCTGGACTTCCAGGCGCGCCGTATGCAGGCGCGTTTCCGTAACCCGGAAACTGGTAAGCCTGAGTACGTGCATACTCTGAACGGTTCCGGTCTGGCCGTTGGTCGTACCATGGTAGCGGTAATGGAAAACTATCAGGATGAAGAAGGCCGTATTCACGTGCCCGAGGTTCTGAAGCCTTACATGGGCGGCGTGGAAGTGATTAGCTGACAGACCATTGTTTGAAAAGCTGTTTGAAAAGACAAGCCGCTTTGGATACAGAGCGGCTTTTCTTTTTGCTGACGGGTGGTGTTTCTAGGGTGTACCGTTCTGGAACCAGGACGCGACCAGATCTTTGAGAAGTTGCAGCTGATCGGCTGTCTGAACAGCACGCCCCCCTCGGGCGCCTCGCATGTCTAATATGACACGCTCTACGGTGCTTTCAATCTTGTTGGGATTGATGTCGCCTTTACGCATCATATTCAGCAGTGCAACACCGGTCATGACTGTGCCGGTTCTGCCAATACCCGCTTTGCAGTGCACCATAATATTTTCAAAGCCGTCGTCACCCACATAGGCAACCAGATTGGAGAGATCTTTTACGGACAGAGCTTCTTTATCCACCCAGTAATCAACATTGAGGCGGCTCACTTGATGGGTTTGGCCTGTCGTGGTGTCATTAATGTGGTAGGTGAAGCGTTTGCCTTCTGCTTGTGTAAGGGTAACCTTCACACCATCATAGACTGTCGTTTTCCCGACCGTTTTAGGGTAATAAGCTGTAAGTCCATCGGCTGCCTGAGTCAGGTCGACAATAAGGCTTGTTTCATGCTGTACGGCTGTTTTCCAGAAACGTCCCATGGCTTGCTCATTATTTTTTGGATATTGGGTGGCGATGGCGAATGTTTTGTCAGGTACGGGCATATAGCTTGCGTGAATTTTTCCGCTCTGTGCCGTGAGTGTACCGTGCTCATCGGGAAGCCACAGGTTAACGCAGGTGTCATCAGGGCATTTTACATCCCGAAAGCGATAACCTTCGGGGCTTATCAGGTTTTTCGAGGCCAGAACGTCTTCTGTTCTGGCATTCAGACTATCAAATTTTTGCATTTTGCCGGGGTTGAGAATACGTTTGACCATATCCTCCAGCCCTCTGTCTTTCCCCTTTATGGGCTCACCGCCGTACTCAATGTCTTTAGCGGCTTTTTGGAGGTCGTACATGGTTGTCTTTTGGTTGCGCTTCAAATAGCCCGGAAGCTTAGCCGCAAACTGCTCTCTGAACGCTTCGACATCCCTGCACTCTTCACAGGACTCCTCCAGGTAAAAATCGGAAAGATACGCAAGCTCTGATCGTGACAACGTTTCTTCTGGTGAGCCTGAAACCTGCCCCGCAGTTTGCAATGATACTTCTGA
>NZ_SMME01000444.1 GCF_009711465.1 Parendozoicomonas verongulae
GTGATGAGAGAAACTTATACACAATAAACCGTTGAGTTTCTGTAGATAATATGTGGGCGAAAGGGGGGATGAAACCTGTGTGAGCTCACTGATAACAGTAGGGTTAGTGTATGAATAAATTACCATCAGGTTGTCAATCCGGAAACCTCCCTCCATCTGTCCATCAGTCTCTTGTTCCTATGGAGGCGGAGGCTTTTGGGCAATGGGTCTGCCGGGCAGGTTCTCAGGGAGGGCTATTTATGGCTGCTACTCGATTAGCACAAACGGAATGGCCGGACAGAATATTAACAGCCAGAGCTGTACGAGAGCAGAAGAAAGCCACCATTTATCAAGCCTTTGAGAAAGGGGAGATGGTTTGCCGTGGAGTTAATGTTGGAGGTGAGCTTAGCTACCAGAAAGCTCCGCTGGTCCCTCGTCCAGGGACTCTACTTCAGGCAGGAAAAAGTATAAAAACGTTTCATAGGGTGACTCATCTGGGGCTCTTCCCCGTGAGGGGGCTTTACCCCTATAAAAGAGATATATTCAGTGATTTTGGCAGTACAAAAAACACAAAGCCAAGAGATCTGCTTCCAGACAGAAATCACCTGTTGGACAAATTAGCAGAACAGGATAACCGTCTCAGCAGTCTCTATTTGCCCCGCACTTCTGGCCGTTTAGGTATGGATGGCAGACATATCAGCGGTCATAACAAAAGCGTTAGTAGTATATTCGAATTATCTAGCAACGAGTTTATTCTTGAAGGGTATCGGAAGGAGCAATACCAATGTGTGATTGTTGCGCTTCCAATCACACTGGACAAACTTTATCAGAAATTGCAGGACAAGTTTTGTTTGGAGAGGGAGTTGGATATTGCAGAATTACCCCTGGTGTTTTA
>NZ_SMME01000158.1 GCF_009711465.1 Parendozoicomonas verongulae
GGGAAATTGGTGAGACAGTACGTTAGCCTTTTGTCCTCCGCCCTCTTTCAGGTGCCCATCGGAGTGGTTAGGGTGGGCATTTATGCATACTTTTACACCCCCCTCACTATCCGCAGTAGGACGGAGCTGCACCAGGTGGGCTACTTTTTGATTTTGTATATCCAGAATGTCCATATTAGTCCACACGCGAGCATGCATTCGCGTTGCATGAGGCTGATCAACGCTTATATTCCATTGATTATTATAATGAGAATCGAAGGTAGGGGATATGAGGCTGGGTGATCCGGCATACTGGCACTGGAT
>NZ_SMME01000538.1:0-344 GCF_009711465.1 Parendozoicomonas verongulae
CAGGTCTTGTAAGCGCTTGGCTACCGGGCAGGAATGCCCTCCATAGGCACTCAGAGTTCCGGTCAGCTCCAATCGCATTGATATCTCCTTACTGTAATGTGGGAACGTGACATACAGAATTTGATCAGCTTTTTTTAACCACTCACTTTCTAATTCCCGACATTTTTCCCAGAAAGGTGTACTCGAGGCTTGAGCGGGTTCTATTTCTACAACATGAAGGTTGTCTCGGACTTTGTGTGCCTGAAGTTGTACAGATTCAAGTTCGTGTGAACTCTGTAGTGGAAGTGGTCCGTGAAGGGGAACATTGTTTGGCAGGACAGCAGTGTAAACCGGAGAGCCTCCAT
>NZ_SMME01000538.1:766-1268 GCF_009711465.1 Parendozoicomonas verongulae
AAATGCGGTCTTGGGTGGCAGCCAGGTCTACGGGGTAATCGCTGTAGTTTATTCGCCATGGGCCTGTGGATGTATAAAAAAACTCAGACAGCGAAAGTAGTGAGTCTTGTGACAGCTGACTGTCAGTGGAAACTATAGAGCCCAGACTTCCACTCAAATATGAGGAATCGCTGTGGTCAGATGTATTCTCATCGCTTGATACTTCTGAATTGGAGGCGTCTTCAGGTGAATGTACGAAATCGCTGTAGCCAGATGGATTCTCATCGCGTGATACTTCTGAATTGGAGGCGTCTTCTGATGAATGTAAGGAGTTGCTGTGGTCAGATGTATTCTCATCGCGTGATACTTCTGATTTTGAGGCATCTTCAGATGAAGACTGGGAGACGAGGGAGTCCAATGCGCTGGATAGACTGGCACCTGAGATATCGCTGTCTATTGTGTCTTTGCTAGCAGCTGCTTCCACGATACCTGCTTCTTGGTATGGTGAAGGTGTGAACTCAGA
>NZ_SMME01000821.1 GCF_009711465.1 Parendozoicomonas verongulae
GCCTCTGCCTCTGCCTCTGCCTCTGCCTCTACCTCTGATTCTACCTCTGATTCTGCCTCTGCCTCAGGTGCAGAGATAACAGGTAGCTGCTGTGCCGTGCACTTTTCAGCTGTCCTGATCAAGTGTCTTTGAATGGTTACGATCAGTTCTGTGACGGGAGGTTCCTCAGTCACAGGACGTGGACTTTGTTTGCAAGAGTTCTCGAGGAAAGCGTCTTGCGGGGCCTCAATATAAACCAGCCCGCACTTATATACGTATATACCCACGGGTGTGCCGTTAGGTGATGGGAATGAACCACTGAGAAGGTAGTAGGGTTGAAGTGTACCTCCCTCTGACTCCCATAGGGCAGCAACAATGTCGTCGTAGGTTTGCTTTGTGAGGGCTTCTAATGCCTGTTTGATGATTTGAGTTAATTGAAGCAGAGGGGGGAGTTCAAGGTGGTGTGTCACGGAATACTTTTGGAGGATGGAGTCACGATACCCATAGTTTCTTGTTTTCAGTTTGGAAACTGCTGCATACCCTGAGAATAATTCATTGAGGCTTGATAGGTTGCTATCCCTCAGTTGCTGCCCTGAGATGCTGTATTTTTGTGTCTCTGATGCCGGTGCCAGTTCGTACTCTTCCTCACTGGGAGGATCTGGGAAAAGATACAGCTCGGTGGAATCATCGAAATTTACTTCGGGTATATTCAGTTGATCGAGTTCAGCCACTTCCCAATGGGCCTTAAGAACGCCTGCAAGGGGCGGGCTGGCAACGGTTTTCTGACTGCGGAGCAGAGGAAGAATATAAATCTCATGGGTTTCGTTTTTATCCACTGGATTCAGGTGAATCAGCATAATGTCCTCTGCTCGGCTGAGCAGGGGGGCAAGGAAAGTAATCAGACAGGCGATTTTCCTCAGGCTGTGCACGCAATGCTCCTGCAGTGTTGTTATTTTGGACTTAGAGAATAGCCAAGAGGAACGAATGTGCCTGAAGTTATCTGGGGAGATAATGTGAAGTCGTACTTCGAAAGGATGTTCTGGGTGAAGCCTTCAATAAGTAAGAGCGCCAGTATTGCACTGGTGCTCTTATTTCAAACAGAATCAGTTGTGCGCATGTAGCTCTTCGTTCAGCTCGACAGCGGTTTTGTTCGCCAGACACTCAATGGCACCACTCTGGGAGTTACGCCAGAACATCAGGTCAGACTTACCGGACAGTTCAACCGCTTTTACCACTTCTACAGGTTTCTTCTCCTTATCGAGAACAGTGACCTTGGAGCCGGCAGTCAGGTACAGGCCAGCTTCCACGGTGCAGCGATCACCCAGAGGAATGTTAATACCGGCATTGGCACCGATCAGGCAGTTGTTGCCGATAGAAACAACGATATCGTTGCCGCCAGACAGGGTGCCCATAGTACTGCAGCCACCTCCCAGATCAGAGCCTTCACCTACCCAGATACCGGCAGATATGCGCCCTTCTACCATATTTTTGCCTTCGGTACCGGCGTTGAAGTTGACAAAGCCTTCATGCATAACCGTTGTGCCTTCGCCAATGTATGCCCCCAGTCGTACACGGGCGGTATGAGCAATACGCACGCCTTTTGGCACAACGTAATTGGTCATGCGGGGGAATTTATCCACGCACTGAACGTCCAGTACTTCACCGCGTGCGCGGGCCTGCAGCTGGCGATGAGGCAGTTCTTCGATATCAATGGCGCCTTCACTGGTCCAGGCTACGTTGGGCAGCAGCGGGAAAATACCAGTGAGGTTGATGCCGTGGGGCTTAACCTGACGGTGAGACAGCATATGCAGTTTCAGGTAGGCTTCTGGTGTGCTGGTGGGGGCTTCATCGGTTTCCAGAATCACCAGAACTCGTGGGTTGCTACTGGTTTCCATGGAGCTGAGAATCAAAGTGTGATCCAGTAGATTACGTTGCAGAAACAGCTCTTCCAGAGCGTGGCAGGTGGCGCTGTCCAGCTCGATAACCTGATTACCGCCGGTGTAACCAGTAATGGCAGTCATGGCATCTACCAATTCAGGGTCTGGCTTGGAAAGCGGGGCGGGGTAGTAAACTTCCAGCCATTCACCCTTGCTGTTCCTGGTGCCGATGCCGGCCGCCATGCTGAAGAATTCTTTACTCATAATATCCAACAGTGTCCTTGTTCTTTTTCCAAAAATCGCCAGACCGTTATTTTAGTTAGCTGACAGCGGGCTTGTCACTTTTTGTCTGGGTCAGTGCTTCAGCCCACTTATCGGCCGAGAAGCCCAGCAGGTAATTCTTGCCGGTATCCAGTAGTGGTCGTTTAATCATGCCGGGTTGTTCCAGCAGGGCATTCACAGCGGTTTCTGCGGTCATGGCGTTGCGAACATCTTCGGGCAGTTTGCGCCATGTGGTGCCACGGCGGTTCACAACCTGTTCCCAGCCCAGTTCGTTGATACGATCTGTCAGCCAGCCTTTTTCCAAACCATCCTTACGGTAGTTATGGAAGGCGTACTCAAGGCCTTGTTCGTCCAGCCACTTACGGGCTTTTTTCATCGTATCGCAGTTGGGAATACCGTACAGTGTGAGCACGTCTCGTGTCCTGTTTTCCTGTTTTGGAGAAGGGCAAAGAATACACGGACACAGCAAGGATTACAGTAGGACACTAATAGTGTTGATGCCTGTTTTTACATCCTGCCTTTATACCGGAGTGCCTGAAGATGACTGTTGTGGGGAGACCTTCTGTTTTTCCGGAGTGAGCAAGCCTGTCGGCAGTAGTAGAGCCTCTGCCTGCCGCGCCATATGCGACATCTCTTCAAATGCAGGCCGCTGTTGTGACTTGACCGTCATTTTTTCCTGTTGAATATGGTCAAGAACGGCCTTTATCTCGGTGGTAGATTCCGGGCGATGTGTAGGGATGTGTTTGATACACCGACTAATCACTCTGTTAAATACAGGGTCTGCCTTGATGGCTCGACCTTCAGGAGTGTTGGGTACATATAGGTCTATTACTGGTACATTTTCTTTTAAAGTCCACGCATATGGCCAGTTACGCTTAGTATACAAACTATAGAGAGTGAAACCTGCACCAAAGATATCCGATGCCACGGTTTTTGGGCTCAGACGTTGCTCCTGTATGCCATCACTATTAATATATGTTTCCATTTCCGAGAGTTCAGGAGCCATATAGTCAGAAGGCGCTGGCAGACTATTGGGATTGTCACGGGAGCAACTCATGCCAAAATCGCCGAGGCAGGCTTGATTATAAATGTTGAGAAATACATTGCCGGGTTTCAAGTCTCCGTGGAGGATGCCTTTTTTGTGCATGTAGTCGAGCCCATCAATCACATCGTTGAGAATGCTTTCCCGCTCTTCAGTTCGAATAGGAACTGAACTTCTAATCCGACGAGACAGACTCTGTGCATAGAGAGGCATCACTATAAAAACTTGTGTCGGGGAGCAATGCATACCCAAAGTCTTGACTATATTCGGGTGATGTAACTGCATGCCCAGTTCAGCTTCTTTTTTAGCCTCCTGATACTTATTGGCAGCACTGGGCGAGTACTTGCCATTCCTTTTTTGTTTGGGAGGTTTGCTCACCTTGACTGCCAGCATACTCCTCATAAAAGAGACTTTATAGACATCACCATATGTGCCTGAACCAATTTCATCGGACGCTGGCCCTGTGAGACTGATGCTTTTGATCTGTTCCTGGGTAAGTCGGGAAGCTGTCATTGTATCCTTCCGCTTTGCGGGTAAGGCGTGCGGAGATGTTTTTTGGGGTGTTACCTGCCATACCTCCCAACCCTGCCAGTGAGTATAACTGTGCTGCTTATCCATGGTGGTGACGGAATGAGGCTTACTGGCAGACGCTGTTGAACGAGAGGGTTGTGAGTTCATGTCTCAATCCTTGGTTGAGCCGATGTTGAAACAGATTTGAGACGGCTTCGCCAAGAAAGTTTTTAACGGTGCTGTTTGTATAAATAACGACAGTCTTTTTTCACGATCTTTCGTTCGTTAGTTTTTGTAATCCAGAGAGAGAGGAACTCGGGTCGCTTCAGGTTGTGCGCTTAATTGGTTTGACTTGGTTGTCGGGGTGTCCCAAAAACCTCCTTCTTTCATGGCATGACCAAATTTTTCGGCGGCACCATTGACATCCTGAAAAAGCGCGGTGTAGTCATCTCCTGCTTTATCGGGATGCCATTTTAAAAGACCTCTTCTGATCTTTTTGAACTCTTCCTGGGTCGGGACGTGCGTTATTATCAAGCTTTGGGTTTCAGGGTATTTTCCAATAACACCATTAAAATGCTCAAATGGCCGGTTATATTCATTGATACGATTTTGATACCGGGTTCCCAGCGTCCAGGCTCCTATAGTCGCGAGGGTATGAACAGTTTTCCAGGCCAGAGGCCAAATCTGTTCCGCCCAGGTGGGAATGGCAGGACGGGAGAAATAAGGCTTGAGATCCTGCAGGTTGGGAATAGTGTCACTGTGACTTGCCTGCAGCACAACTCCCGGCATGGGGTTGCCGTTGAGCATCAGTAACCCTCTCAGAAAGTCGGGCACCATCCATACGGAAAAATGGCCAGCCCCGGCAATCAGTGAAAAACCATCCAGTTCCTGCACCTGACTCAGGATATTGTCGTTGTGCAGGTTAAGGCTGTTTCTCTGCTGAATAATGGCAGCAAGTATCGAAGGTGACAGTGGGTCTGCAGCCTGCCCCTTTCGTGATGGTGCCTCGGAATGCATTTGTGGAAGATCCAGCCACCACTGATAATTCTGGCTGTCGGGTATGGTGATGATTTGTGCTTCAAGCCACCCATCTTCCCTTGTTAACCACTGGAAGGAGAGAGCCAGCCCGCCTCTGTAGTAGATAGGCCGCAGGCGAATACCTGTATATCCCCTTTGCTGAGCGTGGTGTATGAGCGTGATCAGAGACTGGTTAGCTTCATGATGACTCTCCAGAGGTGGCTGAACCATGTTAATCCAGAACAGGCTGATGGCCGCTGGGTTGTATTGATCCTTATTGCCCTCACTGCGCTTGATGACCACTGCAAGTGAGCCGGGTAGGTCTTCTTTCATAGGGAGCTGGGCATTTTGATATTGCCACATGCGGTATTCAGACTTGACCGCATCAATGACGCCACTGGCCAGAGTTCCAGCAGTAAGGATGCCGTGGAGCAGATTGCTTTGTACATTGAGGAAGGGTAATAAAGCTACCTGCATAGCCCCTGCGGGGTTGTCACTCCATAGTGCCCGTGCCATTGCAATGCCTACGAGCGCAGGCTGGAGTAATACCTGATATCCGTTTAAATAATTCCTGTAACTGGCATACTCGGCCAGACGTCCTCCGTAGTAGCCCAGAGCAGATTCTGCCATAAGGGTAGACAGTTCTTTGGCAAGGGGAGTCGCCAGGGAGTGACTCCAGCTGTTCGGGTTGCTGGCAAAGTACCCCTGAGCCTGAAGTACCTCAGGCGTGTGAGCCAGCGGGCATGTCTCTTCATCAGCAGCTATGGACGGAGTGACTATTGTTGTCGTAAAAAAGACTGTAAAAATGCCAAGAAGAGGCGTTGCCAGCTGTTTCTGAAAGCACCACTCCCTGTTTGAGATAAAGCTGAAACAGCATGTCAATATCGCCAGCATAGTCAACTATCACCTTAAAGATCGGGCAGCTAAAACTAGGAGGCATATCTGCAGGCCGCAATGTTTTGATGGTTTCTATCTGTAACGCTTACTCTCCCTTGATGATTTTTTGTAATTGTTGGCTTAACGCTTTGTGCAACTGCTGGACTTTTTCCGGATCACTGATGGCTTCTCCATGAATATCTGTGATAAAGAATACGTCCTCAACCTTCTCCCCTAGTGTGGAAACTTTCGCTTTTTGAATCAGTACTTTCTGTTCCATAAATACCCGGCCTATGTGCGCCAGAATACCCGGGCGATCGACGGTATTCACCTCGACAACAGTGCGATGGTTGACAGGGTCGTTGCTGAGAGTAATCACAGGCTCGCGGGCAAAGTGTCTGAGCTGCCGGGGAATATGCGTAGCGCCAAAACCGGGTCTGGCCAGCGCGTCACTGTTCAGAGTTTTGCGAATATGGGCACAAATGCGTTCAATGCGAGGGAGGTCATCCCTAAGAGGTTGGCCGTTGCTGGCATCCAGTACGATAAATGTATCCAGGGCCAGACCGCTGGCTGCGGTGATAATACGGGCATCATGGATGGTGAGATTCATTTCCCCCAGGGCCATGGTGCAGGCGGCGAACAGGTGAGGGGTATCCGGCGTGCAGATGAACACGGCAGTACCACCTTCATAACGCCGCTCTGTGGATTCCCGAATCAGCACCAGAGGCCATTGATCTTCATTCTGGTTGCTGGTCTGGCGGCTTTCGAGAATGCCTTGAGTTTGCCAGGCCACTTCTGAAGCATTGTGGCGCAGGAAGTACTCATCCCCGAACTCTTGCCAGAAGGTTTCCGTCTTATTGATATCCACGCCCCGGGCTTGCAGCATCTGACGAGCGAGGTGTTGGGTATCATCGATGTTTTCCTGCTTGTCGATGGGGTTTTCCAAGCCGCGGTGGAGGGCTTGCCGGGTCTGTCTGAATAGCTCCCGCAACAGGCTGGCTCGCCAGCCATTCCACAGGCTGGGATTGGTGGCGTTGATATCGGCCACGGTCAGACAGTAGAGATAATCCAGACGGCGGGAGTCTCCAACCAGCTGGGCAAAGTTGTTAATGGTTTCCGGATCCGACAAATCCTGCCGCTGAGCGGTGACGGACATAGTGAGGTGGTGGCGTACCAGCCATTCGACCAGTGAAGTATCTGCTGCTGAGAGTCCGTGTCGCTGACAGAATGCACGGGCATCGGCGGCTCCCAGCACTGAGTGATCCCCACCACGCCCTTTGCCAATATCGTGATACAACCCGGCAATATAGAGCAGTTCCGGTTTGGGCAGGCGCTTTTTAGCCGCGCATGCCACAGGGAATTGCTCCTGATTCTCTTTGTAATTGAAGCGGCGCAGATGTTTGATCAGCAGCAGGGTATGGGCATCAACGGTATAGTTGTGGAACATGTCGTGCTGCATCTGTCCGATAATACGGCCAAACTCCGGTAGATAGCGCCCCAGCACGCCATAACGCACCATGCGTCTCAGGCTGGCAGTGATGGCATAGGGCGAGCGCATAAGTCTCAGAAATTGCTCATGAACTTTAGGGTTGTTGCGATAATCGTCATCAATCAGCAGCCGGGCTTCCCGAATCGCGCGAATGGTTTCAGCCGTCAGACCCAGAATAAACGGGTTGCCGGACATCAGTACAAACACTTCAATAATGGATTCAGGATTGCGGGTGAAGACATCCGGGTGGGTGATTTCAATATACGCGTTGCACACTTGAAAGCGTTCATTCAGGGAGATGATTTCCTGCTCCTTCCCTGCATCAAGAATATTGTCATCAAAGTGCTGAAGCAGCAGGTCGTTCATGACCCCGAGAATCATCACAGCGCGGAAGTACTTTTGCATAAACTGCTCAACCGCAAGCGCACCTCCTTCGATATCCTTGTAGCCAAACTGTCTGGCAAGGGTGCGCTGGTGGTCGAACAGGAGACGATCTTCCGGACGCCCGGAAAGGCGGTGCAGCGCCCAGCGTACCTTCCAGAGAAAATCCCGGGCTCGCACCAGCATGTGGTACTCACGCTCTTCCAGAAAACCGATACGCACCAGCTCCTTGGGGTCGTCAGTGCCATAGTGGCGGCGGGTGACCCAGCCGACCATGTGCAGGTCCCGCAGGCCGCCGGGGGAGCTTTTCAGGTTGGGCTCCAGATCGTATTCCGTCTGGTTGAATTTGCGGTGGCGGGCTTTCTGCTCTTTATACTTGGCTTTCAGATATTCTTTGCTGGGCCACATAGTGGCAGGGCTGATGGCCTCCTGCATGGAGGTAAACAGATTCTCTCGCCCGGACAAAAGCCGTGATTCAATCATGTTGGTGATGATGGTTAAGTCTTCCCGCCCTTGAGTGGCGCACTCTCGGATGGAGCGAACGCTGGAGCCAACTTTGAGATTGATATCCCAGAGCAGGGTAAGGAACTTCTCGATGGTGTCCCGGTGGGGTTCTGCATCTTCGTGCTTAAGAAGTATCAGAATGTCGATGTCAGACTGAGGATGTAGCTCTGCACGGCCATAACCACCCACGGCCACCAGTGCGATATCCTCAGCGTCTTGCCCTGCCAGATGCTCCCAGGCCAGCGTCAGAACCTGATCAATCAGCCATGCCCGGCCGGTGACCAGTGCCTGGATGGGCATGTCTTCCCCGAACCAGGTATCCATTTGCAGCTCGGCTTGCTCAATACACTTTTTATAGGCTTGAGCCGGATGAGGTGCGATCGTGAGCTCTGCCCGGAACTGGCTTCGATTAAAAAGGGCCGTTTTCTGGAGATCGCTCAGTGTGTCGGTCATAGGTGCTTTCTATTCCACGGGGCGGTGTTGTTGTGATGAAACCATCCTCCTGGCCGTTTGTCGAGAAGCCCCCGACCCTGTCGGGGGACTCGAGCCGGTTCGACCTTTACTGAAATGTGCGGTTTTCACCGGATGAGGGGGTGCTCCCTTGTGCCTGCTGAGGCGTCTCCTGATCATGAAAAGAGAGCTTAAATTTGATTGATGCAGACCCTGTTGAACTCCAAAAAGGTGGGCTGATTGGGGCGCCCAAACCGGATCCTAGAAGATTTTTCCATTGAGTGGCTTCTCCAGGGTGGATGGGCATAGTCAGGGTGCAGAATGGGGTAGAGTCAGGCGTACTTTTTACAAAAACCTGAATCGCACTTAGATTGTCTGGTTGGGATGTATGATTGGGAGAGTGTGCACACGATGCCTGAGTGATAAGGGAGAATTGTTCGCTATTCTGTTCACGGAGAAAAGATAGAGTGTAGTCATAGGGTCCGATGCGCATAGGGGGGCTGGTGTATTTATTGAGCTGTGAATTCACCATGGCTTCCATAAATGGAATGGACCATATATATTGATTTGAACCTGTTCTTTCGATGCTGCCTACAATTGGCGTTTTTGCAGGAGTGTATAACTGGTTCAAGAGGGTCGTCAGGCTTTCACGGTTGGTGTGTGATTCTGATGGCTGTGATGTGAGTGATAAGTCTTTTACAGTTTTTCCATCACTTTTATTTAACTCAATAATAAGTTCCAGGAAACCATCGGATTTGTATCCTTCAAAATCGGACAGGTGTAAGCCCGCCAAGGCAATATGTATCCCAGCTGTCTCTCTTTCTTTCTGAAAGTCATATGTAATAAGACCGTCTTCTGGCTCTGCCGGATGGAGTGCTCGTAGTTTATAGGGCGCTAGAGAGACAGAATAAAATGGAAAGTCCCTGTCTGCAGGAGCTGTGCCTTGCACTTCCAGCACCAAATGTTCTCCTTGAGGGCAATCCGGGGATAGGGGGCAGGTAAAGGATGTTAACTTTAAAGGGATACCTTCAGCTTCAAAATGGTGCCACCTTTCTTTGTAGTGTGATGATTGCAGGTCAGACTCTTTGATCAAAAGGCGAAGCCTGTGACCCTCTATGGAAAGAGGGCGTGCGCGATATCTTGCGTCAAGGAAGATGGTGTTCGGTTGCCTTATCATGTCTGCCAGTCTGTGGCGAGGAGACTGCGTATCCGTCAGCCGAAGTCGTACCCAGTTTTCCTGAATGTAATTATAAAGGTGATTCTGGCTGGGTAGCGCATTCCATTGCGCTATAACGGGTCTGTCTTGATGGCGGCCAAGAAGGGAGGGACTGAGTGTTTTTTCCTGGTTTTCCCTTGCATCTTCTCCATGTAGAAGGACAAAAGTAACAGGGTGGGTATTTGCAGCCTGTTCGTCTGTCATTTCTGTGCTGCCCAGAAATAAGATAGTTACCGGGTGCTCAAGGTCGGAGCCATCATGCATATTGTGGATGATTAAAGCCAGCATGAAGTGGTCATGGTGTCCTTTTGACAGGCTGAATTCATTTGAGTAATAAGTACCGGGAGCTGGCCAGGCTTTGGAGAGATGAATTGGAATTTCAACGGTTGAATCAAAGGTGTCGTGAAGGGTCAGTTTACTGACACGATTGATTAAATATTCAGTATCAGAGCGATACTCTTCGTTTTCCTGCACAACTTCATCATATTTTTCTTTAAGCTCTTGAACCCTTCGGGCAAGCTCAAGGGTGGCATGGCTTTGCTGCTTTAGGAACTCAGCGATTTCTGGAGGGATTGTTGCCTGCCCCAATTTTTGAATGACGCTGTAGTGAGGGCAGAGTTCATTGTGAGATGTGGTTTGCTCGCGCTGGAATTTCTGACAGCATTTCGGGCAGGAAACTTCCTCTAACGGACATTCGTCCTTATGGAGTGGCAGCTGTTTCCTCTGAAGGGGAGCATCGCAGCCCAGTGGGCAATCAATCTCGCCTTCAGGGCACTCCTTCAAGTGTTTTTGATAGTGCTGGGCGCCAGATCCATCTTTGCCGTACTTCACTGTCCATTCGCACTGAGAGTTTTCACAGACAACGTCTATTTGTCCCAGTTTCTGATCCCAGTTGTCTACTAAGTCAAATGAAGTTCGTTGCGGCTTGGGGGCATCAGTAGAGGTGTCTGGGGGGAGTGGCTCGGAGGAATTCAAAATATAGGCTCGACAGTGTGGGCATTTTGAAAGGTTGCCCTCCTTAAAACACGTCTGACAAGATAGTTTTTGACAGTTTTTACAGCGAAAGGGGGGCATCTGGGGAGTATCCAGACATGTGAGGCATGTCATGTTTTCATCCAGAGCCTGAAGTCGATGGACTGAGAGATTGTTATCAAAAACCTTTTCTGAACTTGCCTGAAGACAAGAAATCACAAGCAAGGCAATCAAAGGGATTAGCAGCCTTATTTGCCCCACTGTTGATGACGTGTTTCTAGTGCTAAGTTCAGCTTTACTCATACCTGCCACTGCATGCTGGATTAAAAAGAGGCACAGGTATAGCAGATAATTTTAAAGGTCGGCATAGCGTAACCAACCCAGTTCACACCCATTGGCATCTGTCTGTAATGCGGTGTGGGAATGTAGCTAAGGGTTGGTTGCGCATCTTTTTTGAAGGTTCTGGTTATATTAGAGGAGAAATCTCTCCCTCACGTAAGGTAAGAATCTCATACCCGTCCTGGGTTACCAGAATGGTGTGCTCCCACTGTGCGGAGGGGCGGCGATCGCGGGTAACGGCTGTCCAGCCATCACCTTTAAGTTTGGTCTCTTTGCGACCGGCGTTGATCATGGGTTCGATGGTGAAGATCATCCCTTCCAGTAGCTCAATGCCGGTGCCAGCTAGAGCGTTGTGGGTCACCTGAGGTTCTTCGTGAAAACCTTCACCGATACCGTGACCGCAGTACTCCTCAACCACGGAGTAGTGGTTGGCGTGGGCGTGTCTGGCAATGACTGCGCCTATATCACCAAGGTGAGCGCCGGGGCGAACCTGCTCAATGCCCAGATACATACACTCACGGGTCACGTCCACCAGGCGCTTCGTATATTCCTGAGGCTCACCAATGATGAACATCTGGCTGGTATCGCCATGGTAGCCATCCTTGATAACGGTGATATCGATGTTCAGAGCATCACCCTTTTTCAGTTTCTTCTTGTCGGACGGAATTCCGTGGCACACCACATCATTTAAAGAGGTACAGATGGATTTGGGAAAGCCCGGACGGCCAGGGGCAGCGCCATAGTTCAGCGGTGCAGGAATGGCCTTTTGTACATTGACGATGTAGTCGTGGCAGAGACGATCCAGCTCCCCGGTGGTGACACCTTCTTTGACGTGGGGGGCGATCATGGTGAGTACCTCTCCAGCCAGTCGGCCAGCGATACGCATCTTTTCAATCTGCTCGGGTGTTTTAATGATGACAGACATGTCGTGGTGTAAAATCCCTGAATTGAGTAACCGGTGCTGCTTTGATCGGAAACGCCCCTGTTGAGGTGTTTTCCGGCAGCGATGCCCTATTCTAGCAAAACCCCTGTGGGTGTTAATAGCGGGCAGCGCAAGCCGTCATGTTCTGATATGATGCGCCACTCGAGGCGCTAAGGCCCCGATTATTGATATTCTGACAGGACAATTTCCGGAATATGTCACAACATAAAATTTCCCAGGCTCCGGTGCCTATGCGGCTTGTAGGGCCGGTGCGCATCGTTGGTGATGTTGTGGACGACAGCGTGATGCTGCCGTTGGCTACCTACGAAACAACCCTGTGGCCGTCTGTCGGGCGGGGCGCACGGGTGGCGACTCTGGCTGGGGGGATTCAGGCAACGGTTCTTGACGAACGTATGACGCGCTCCATTCTGCTGGAAGCAGGCGACGCGGGTCAGGCCCTTGCGGCATGGCAGAGTCTCTCTGCCCGCAAGGAAGACATGAACATGGTGGTGCGGGAAACCAGCCGTTTTGCCCGTCTGATTGATATGCACCACCAGATTGTCGGTAATATGCTGTATGTACGTCTGGAGTTCACCACTGGTGATGCTGCCGGCCATAATATGGTGACCCTGGCGGCAGAAAAGCTGCAGGACTGGTTGCTGACAGAATATCCCGCACTGAAATACACCTCTATCTCTGCCAACTACTGTACCGATAAAAAGGCGACAGCGGTTAACGGTATTCTTGGCCGTGGCAAGAGTGTTGTCTGTGAACTCACTATTCCCCGTGACTTGTGTGAACGACGACTGAAAACCACGCCGGAAGCAGTGGTGGATCTGAACATCAAGAAGAACCTCATTGGCACTATGCTGGCAGGTGGCATTCGCAGTGCCAACGCACATTTTGCCAATATGCTGCTGGCGTTTTATCTGGCCACTGGTCAGGATGCCGCAAATATCGTGGAAGGCTCACAAGGTATTGTGCACTGTGAAGTTCGTGATGGTGATCTGTACTTTTCTGTGAGCCTGCCTAACCTGATTGTGGGCTCTGTAGGTCATGGTAAAGGGCTGGGGTTTGTAGAAGACAACCTTCGCCTGTTGGGGTGTAAGGAAGATCGCGAACCCGGTGGTAATGCACGTCGGCTGGCGGTTATCTGTGCTGCCAGTGTTCTGTGTGGTGAGCTGTCCTTACTGGCGGCACAAACCAACCCTGGTGAGCTGATGGCTGCCCACGTTAAGTTCGAGCGTTGAGCCTGTCTATGAATCAGGCGACCAATGATCGTAAGATCGAGCATATCCGGGCGATTGAGCGAGACAGCGAAACGGATCGCGATGCCCGTTATTTCGACCGGATACGTTTGACCAACCGGGCGCTGCCAGAACTGAATCTGGCGGATGTTGACCCCACTGTTGAATTTATGGGGTGCAAACTTTCTTTCCCGCTGCTGATCTCTTCCATGACCGGTGGTGATCACAGTTTGGTGCGCACGATAAACCGAAACCTTGCCGAGGCCGCCCAGATTGCAGGCGTGGCACTGGCGGTTGGCTCCCAGCGGGTGATGTTTGAGCAGCCTGCAGCCCGTGCCAGTTTTGAACTGCGCCAGTACGCCCCTGATATACTGTTGCTGGCGAATATTGGAGCGGTACAGCTCAATAAGGGCTTTGGTATCGAGCAATGCCGTCAGGCGGTTGAGCTGGTAGGAGCGGATGGCCTTTACCTGCATCTGAATGCTCTGCAGGAAGCCGTTCAGCCTGAAGGTGATACTGAGTTCGGTGGCCTTGTGGAAAAAATTGCTGCTATTAGCCAACAACTGGATTGCCCGCTGCTTCTCAAGGAGGTGGGTTGTGGCTTTTCTGGTGAGGATGTAGAAAAAGCGATTCAGGCTGGTATTGAATATATTGATGTGGCCGGGCAGGGTGGAACGTCCTGGAGTCGTATTGAGCATCTGCGAGCAGATGATCGCCATAGCCTTGGTGTGCTGTTTCAGGACTGGGGTGTACCTACACCACTTGCTCTGAAGCAGGCAAAGCCCTATCGTGACAACGTGAAATTGATCGCCAGTGGCGGTTTGCGAAACGGTATTGATATGGCCAAGTCTGTTATACTCGGCGCCCGTTTGTGCGGGATGGCTGCCCCGCTTCTTAAGCCAGCCATGGAGTCTGTAGATCAGGTGGTGGAAACCATTGAGGCGTTGAAACGTGAATTTGTCACGGCGATGTTTCTTCTGGGTACCCCTGATGTTGCCAGTTTATACGGCAACGAACGACTAATTCTGGACGACTGTATCTGATAGTGTGCTATGTCCGTCGGTATTGATGACATCAGTTTTTATTCCTCCGGCATGTTCCTGCCACTGGCAACTCTGGCTGAACACAATGGAGAAGATCCGGACAAGTATCGGATAGGTATTGGGCAGAATCGCATGGGCGTGCCTGCTCAGGATGAAGATATTGTGACGCTGGCCGCCAACGCAGCCAGGCCACTGATAAACGACGAGAATCGTGAAAAAATTACCACGGTGTTGTTTGCTACGGAGTCCAGTATCGACCAATCCAAAGCCGCTGGCGTATATGTACAGCGGTTACTGGGTTTAGGTTCCAACTGTCGTGTGGTTGAACTGAAGCAGGCTTGCTACAGTGCAACGGCTGCTCTGCAGATGGCCTGTGGGCTGGTGGCCCGCAAGCCGTCGGTGCAGGTGCTGATTGTTGCTTCTGATATTGCCCGTTATGGTTTTGATACACCAGGTGAAGCCACTCAAGGGTGTGGAGCTGTTGCGTTTATTGTAAAAGCTGAGCCGCGCCTGCTGTCTGTGCATGCTGAAAACGGCTGCTACAGCGAGGATGTTATGGATTTCTGGCGCCCGAACTATATGGATACGGCGCTGGTGGACGGTAAATACTCTACCATCATTTACCTGAAAGCCCTGCGCCAAAGCTGGAAGAACTATCAGGAAGCCGGTGGTTTGAGCTTTGGTGAACTGTCCCGCTTCTGCTATCACCTGCCTTTCACCAAGATGGGTGAAAAGGCACACCGCAAACTGGCGGTAACCAATGGTGAAACTATGGATGAAGCCCGCCTTGAACAGCAAATTGGTGCTGGTCTTCATTACAATCGTCAGATTGGTAACAGCTACAGTGCTTCCCTTTATATCGGGTTGGTGTCGCTTCTGGAGAATGACGCAGAGGACTTGTCCGGTAAGCATATTGGTTTGTTCAGCTACGGTTCCGGCTGTGTAGGAGAGTTTTTCTCCGCCACTGTTCAGCCGGGTTACAAAACCTTCAGCCGTCGCGCTGCCCATATAGATATGTTGGAAACCCGTCAGGAGCTGGATTACGAAGGCTACGCCAGCCTGTTCAGTCATACTTCTCCGAAAGATGGTGGTGAACACTATTTTGCGGAGGAGGCGGCTGGCCATTTCCGTTTGGCTGGTATTCATGATCATAAGCGTATTTACACCGAAGTAGGGGAGTAAGTCGTTGATCATGAGAGCCATTGCGCCAGGCAAAATTATTATTTCCGGTGAGCATGCCGTGGTTTATGGCACGCCGGCTTTGGCGGTTGCCGTAAACATTCATGCGCACTGTGAAGTGCGCCCTGTGTCCGAGCCGGTGGTGCAGTTTCGTCTCGATAACTACGGCCGCCTGGCAGAGAGTCCGATTGCCGATCTTGAGGCGCTGCGTCTGGCCACAGATGAGGCTTATCAAGCTTACCTGCTAGGGCAGAAGGATATTTCTACGGTGCTGGCAAAACCAGGCAACCTCTACCTCTATGCCATTGCCGGGCTGTTTAATGCCCACGATATTCCTCGGGATCACGGTTTCGAGATTCATCTGAAATCCGATATACCCATGCGTTCCGGTATGGGTTCTTCTGCAGCTACCGTTGCCGCTGTTCTGGCAGCTGTGGCCGGATATTTTAAGGTGGAACTGGATAAAATGGCGCTGTTCCGTTTTACCAGTCACACTGAGCGGCTCCAGCATGGCTGTAACAGTACAATAGACCCAATGGTGACTGTTCACGGTGGATTGGTACGCATGGAGAATGCTCAGGTGGAGGCCTTTCAGGAATTGCCAGAATTGAACTGGTATCTGGTGAATTCCGGTGAGCCTGAGGTGAGTACCGGTCAGTGTGTAGCAGAAGTGCGCAAGCGTTTTGGCAAAAGCGCTATCTGGAATGAATTTCATAGCATTATCACTGGCCTTGAGCAGGCATTTCTTTGTCGGGATGTCGGTGCGCTGAAAGAGTATGTGAAGCGTAATCATCAGTTGCTTGTAGATATTGGTGTGGTGCCGGGTACCGTGCAGCGTTTTATGGATGATCTCCGTTCTCGCTACAATGCGGTTGGCAAAGTCAGTGGCGCTGGTGCAGTTTATGGTGAGAAAGCGGGTTTTCTGCTGGTGCAGAGTGAACAGCCGGTAACCGAGCTTTGTCATGAATATGGTTTTCCGGTTACTCGACTGCAATGTGATCCCTATGGCGTCCGTCTCTGCTGAAGAGCAGGCTGTTGAGCAGCCCCTCGAAAAGAAACAATCTATTTTGAAATCTGATGTTGTAAATACTGTTGTTGTATCAGCACCGGGCAGCACCATGCTGTTCGGTGAGCACGCTGTACTTCATGGTCAGGCGGCTATCGCCTGTGCCATGGATGCCCGACTATCGGTTAAGGCAACCCTTCGCTCTGATCGTAAGGTGATTATTCGTTCTGCTCTGGGTAACTATGAAAGTGAACTGGATGACCTTGAAAAAGATCAGGTTCACCGTTTTACTCTGTGCTTATTAAAGCGCTGGCGCAATCGCCTCCCCGGTGGCGTAGAGTTGGAGGTGGCTTCCGGTTTCTCCCACACAGTAGGGCTGGGCTCTTCAGCAGCGCTGACTGTGGCTGTGGCTGCGGCATTTCGCCGTCTGTGCGGACTGGCCATGAAGCAGCGAGCTTTGCTGGATGAATGCCTGGCGGTTGTTCAGGAAGTGCAGGGCAGTGGTTCTGGCACAGACCTGGTCGCGAGCATTTATGGTGGCGTTGTGCACTATCGTCCGGATACCCGCAGTGTGACGCCTTTGGGTGAGAGTCTGCCAATCGTTTTACATTACTGTGGTTACAAAACACCGACCCCTGACGTGATCGCCCGGGTGAAAGCTGAGCGGATGTACACCCCTTCTCTGTACGATCATCTGTTCCGAATGATGGGAGAGTGCACCCAGCAGGCGGCAGGCGCTATTCGTGAAGGGGACCTGGCTCGTCTTGGTCGGTGTATGAATGTTTACCACGGGTTGATGGACAGCCTTGGAGTTTGTGATGAGGCGCTGGCGAGTATGGTGCATCAGCTGCGCAGCCAAAGTGTGCTGGGGGTGAAAATCTCCGGATCAGGGCTTGGTGACTGCGTAGTGAGCCTGGAAAATCCCGAGGCAACTGCCAGGTCTGCCTTAAATGATTATGAATCCTTGCCTGTCTCTGTTTCTACCGCAGGAGTGCGTTTTGAGTCTGACTCGCAGTGATGTTGCGGCCAAAATATTGGCTGATTGTGTGGCAGAGCCGGTAGACACCTTTGAAGCGTTTGCTCCGGTGAATATTGCCCTTTGCAAGTACTGGGGCAAGCGCAATGCGCTGTTGAATCTGCCGGTGAATGATTCCCTTTCAGTTTCTCTGGCGAAAAAGGGTTCAACCACCCGGGTGCATCGCATCCCGGGTGCGCAGGAGGATGAGGTTTTTCTCAATGGGCAGCCTGTTGATAAAGATACCGGCTTCTATAAGAAGGTTGTGGCACATATCGACCTGTTTCGCCCTCTGGTGGCCGGTTGCCTGAGAGTGGATACTGTGAACGGTGTGGCCACCGGGGCCGGGCTGGCCTCTTCGGCGTCTGGGTTTGCGGCACTTACCCGTGCTCTTGTGGGTGTCTATAGCCTGAATCTGAGCAATGAGCAGGTGTCCATTCTGGCGCGTATGGGCAGTGGCAGTGCCAGCCGCTCTGTCTATGAAGGCTTTGTACGCTGGCATAAAGGTGTAAGGGCAGATGGTATGGACAGCTTTGCCCGACCTCTTCCGGAAATCTGGCCGGATTTTCGAATTGGTGTGCTGACTCTCACCAGTGATGCCAAGAAAACCGGTTCCCGTGAGGGGATGCAACGCACCGTGGACAGTGCGATCCTCTATAACAGTTGGCCTGAGCAGGCGGAAAGGGATATTGCCCGGTTGGAGCATGCTATTGCTGTACGGGATATTACCCTTCTGGGCTCCACTGCCGAGCAGAATGCCATGGCTATGCACGCAACCATGCTGGCATCCTGGCCACCGCTACTTTACTGGCAGGCGGAATCGGTGACTGCGCTGCAAAAAGTGTGGCAACTGCGGGATGATGGTTTGCAGGTTTACGCTACTATGGATGCCGGGCCGAATGTGAAGCTGCTGTTTGAAGCTTCGGCCGAATCCGATATGCGCAGTGCATTCACTGATATGGACGTGATTGTGCCATTCGGGTAATCGAGGGCGAAATTCCATGGGGAAAACTGGCAGCTGTTTTTTTTCTATGGTATAAAGCCGCGCTGCAGTGTGATTCTCATCCTGCAGCATTTTTTGAAGCTCACTTTTCAGGTGGGCACTACTAAATCGCACATATACCGACACATAGCCCGGGGTGCCCCATAACTGTCAAATGCTCTGTTACAAGAGATTGTTATCAAGAGTATTGCCGCACAGTTATAGAGGGTCGGATTATGGGGTATATGGAGGCATAACCCCTTCAGGAGTTTAAAGACATGGCACAAGTTACCATGCGCGAGATGCTGAAAGCCGGCGTCCACTTTGGTCACCAGACTCGTTACTGGAACCCAAAAATGGGTCGTTACATCTTCGGCGCCCGCAACAAGATTCATATCATCAACCTTGAGCACACTCTGCCTGCTTTCAACGACGCTCTGAACTTCATTCAGAAGCTGGCTGAAGGCAAGAACAAGGTTATGTTCGTTGGTACCAAGCGCGCTGCAAGCAAGCACATCCGCGAGCAGGCTCAGCGTTGTGGCATGCCTTACGTTGATCACCGCTGGTTGGGCGGCATGCTGACTAACTACAAGACTATTCGTCAGTCTGTACGTCGTCTGCGTGATCTGGAAACCCAGCGTGAAGATGGTACTTTCGAGAAGCTGACCAAGAAAGAAGCCCTGATGCGTACCCGTCAGCTGGAAAAGCTGGATCGTTCTCTGGGCGGTATCAAAGAAATGGGTGGCCTGCCTGACTGCCTGTTCGTGATCGACGTTGAACACGAAAAGATCGCTATCCAGGAAGCTAACAAGCTGGGTATCCCTGTTATCGGTATCGTTGATACCAACAGCAACCCAGACGGCGTTGACATGGTTATCCCAGGTAACGATGACGCTATCCGTGCTATCCAGCTGTACCTGGAAAGTGCTGCTGATACCATTCTGGAAGCGAAAGCTGCTCAGACTGGTGAATTCGTTGAAGTTGAGGCTGAAGAAGCTCCAGCTGCTGACGAATCCGGTGCTGAAGAAGCCTGATTTGCGTGACTTCACCTGCTTTCATGCTTAACCGCGGTTAAGAATAATGAGACAGGTTGCCGCAGTTTATTGAAAATAGATTGCGGCATAGAAAAGGGGGCTTTGCCCCCTTTTTACCATATATACGGGGCTCGCAGGGTCGCGGGTTCTGTTTTCTGACAGGTAAGAGGATACTGAGAATGGCAATTTCCGCTGCTCTGGTAAAAGAACTGCGTGACCGTACCGGTCTGGGCATGATGGAGTGCAAGCGCGCTCTGGCTGCTACCGATGGCAACATCGAAGTGGCTATCGAAGAGCTGCGTAAGTCCGGTCAGGCTAAAGCTGCCAAGAAAGCCGGTCGTACCGCTGCTGAAGGTGTTGTTGCTGCCAAGATTGTTAACGGTGGCAAAGCTGCTCTGATGGTTGAAGTGAACTCCGAGACTGACTTCGTTGCTCGCGACGCTGGCTTCCTGGCTTTCACTGACAGCGTTCTGGACAAGGCTGAAGCTGAAAACCTGACCGACATCGCCAAACTGAAAGAAGAGCTGGAGACGTCCCGTCAGGCTCTGGTTCAGAAGATCGGTGAAAACATCGACGTTCGTCGTATCGTTAAGCTGGAAGGCGACGTAACTGGCGCCTACATCCACGGTAACAAGCGCATTGCAGTTCTGGTTTCTCTGGAAGGCGGTAACGAAGAGCTGGCGAAAGACATCGCCATGCACGTTGCAGCTGTTAACCCTCAGGTTGTTAACAAGGAAGACATGCCTGCTGAACTGGTAGAGAAAGAGAAAGAAATCTTTACCGCTCAGGCCCAGCAGTCTGGCAAGCCTGCAGAAATCATCGAGAAGATGATTGTTGGTCGTATCAACAAGTTCCTGGCTGAAAACAGCCTGGTTGAGCAGCCTTTCGTCAAGAACCCAGACGTTAAGATCGGCAAGCTGGCCGCTGATGCTGGTGCCAAGGTTCTGAACTTCGTTCGTTACGAAGTGGGTGAAGGCATCGAGAAGGAAGAAGTCGACTTCGCTGCTGAAGTTGCTGCTGCCGCTGCTGGCAACTGATAAGAACTCTATTCTAAGAGTTTTATCAGTGCCTGAGTACCCGGGTATGTTTTATATATTCGGGTGCTTATACAGGGTGATGATGCAAATCATCACCCTGTCGTGTGTTTGGCGTATGCATTTGGTTGACGTCTGTCGGTAGATTCTCACGATAAGACGCGTCACAATACGCAGGTTTTGCTATCAACCGACTGGGTATTCCCTGAGTATCCAGTCGATTGCTTTCCCCCTGTTGCCCGTATGCCCGGCATACAGGCAATAAACAACTGCAGGAACTGATGATGCCTACAACTGATCGCCAGCCAAAATATCACCGTATTCTCCTTAAGCTCAGCGGTGAGGCTTTGATGGGTGACGAGGACTTTGGTATTGATCCCAAGGTTCTGGATCGTATGGCCCTTGAGATTGGGCAGCTGATCGGTATTGGCGTCCAGGTCGGTCTGGTCGTGGGTGGTGGTAATTTGTTCCGTGGTGCTGCTTTGAATGAAGCGGGCATGGATCGTGTGACCGGTGACCACATGGGTATGCTGGCCACTGTAATGAATGCCCTCGCCTTGCGTGATGCCCTTGAGCGTTCCAATATTAACACCCGTGTTATGTCTGCCATTCCTATGAGTGGTGTGGTTGAACATTATGACCGCCGTCGTGCAGTGCGTTACCTGAACTCCGGTGATGTGGTGATTTTTTCTGCCGGTACTGGTAACCCCTTCTTTACCACTGACTCTGCTGCCTGCCTGCGTGGTATTGAGGTTGAGGTGGATGTGGTCATGAAGGCGACTAAGGTAGACGGTATCTACGACAGTGACCCAGTGAATAACCCTGACGCTGTGAAGTTCGATACCCTGAGTTACGACGAAGTTCTGGACCGTAAACTGGGCGTTATGGACCTGACAGCTATTTGTCTGGTGCGTGACCATGAGATGCCTGTGCGCGTATTCAACATGAATAAACCCGGTGCACTGCTGAACGTGGTTGTGGGTGGCGACGAAGGAACACTGGTGACTCCTTAAGTCATCATTAAGAAAATATCTGGTTATACATTGGTTTTTATGCGGTGGAGTGAGTGGATGACTCCACCTGATTGCTTCGGGAGTGAATGATGATCAACGAAATCAAATCTGATGCTGAGACGCGCATGGGTAAGAGCCTGGAGTCTCTGCAACATGCGTTTGCCAAAATTCGTACTGGCCGTGCTCACCCAAGCCTGCTGGAAGGCGTTAAGGTGAACTACTACGGTTCCGATACTCCACTGAGCCAGGTAGCGAACATCAGCGCGGAAGATGCACGTACTCTGGCTATCCGTGTGTGGGAACGTAATCTGGTTCCTGACGTTGAGCGGGCTATTCTGACATCTGATCTGGGCCTGAATCCTTCTACTGCCGGTGAGGTTATCCGTGTGCCTCTGCCTCCTCTGACAGAAGAAACCCGTAAAGGCTACACCCGTCAGGCGCGTCAGGAAGCGGAAGGTGCGCGTGTTGCTATCCGTAACATTCGCCGTGATGCTATCGGCGATCTGAAGGATCTCGAGAAAGAGAAAGAGATCAGTGAAGATGACGAGCGTCGTGGTGCTGATGAAATTCAGAAAATCACTGATCGCTTTATCGCTGACGTGGAAAAGCTTCTGGCTGAAAAAGAAAAAGATCTGATGGCTATCTGATCTCAACCTTTCAGGCTGGCTTGCTTTTGCTGTAAGTCGGCCTGATAGCTTTAGTGCATTTCGATTGAACGCTCAGGTTGAGCTTAGGTTAAAGAGTATGTCCCAGTCAGCTGCTGGCGAGGGTGCCAGTGACACAAAGCCGGTTGTAACCACACAGGGAGAGCGTGCTTCTCTGGATGTGATTCCCCGCCATGTCGCTATTATCATGGATGGCAACAACCGTTGGGCCAAAAAGAATGGCAAAAAAGGCCTGAGTGGTCACCGTGCCGGTGTAACGGCTGTTCGTCAGGTTGTGGAAGCCTGTGGTGAATATGGTGTGGAAGTTCTCACTCTGTTTGCCTTCTCCAGTGAAAACTGGAACCGCCCCCGGGATGAAGTCCGTGGGTTGATGGAGCTGTTTCTTCATGCCCTTAAGCGAGAAGTGAAGCGTTTGCGTCGCCATAAGATTCGCTTGAAGGTGATTGGTGACATCAGTCAATTTAGTTCCACCATTCAAAACTATATTCGTCAGGCTGAAATCCAAACGGCTGATGATTACAAAGTGACGCTGGTTGTGGCTGCCAGTTATGGCGGTCAGTGGGATATTGCTCAGTCAGCTCGCAAGCTGGCTGTTCAGGTGCAAGAGGGAACTCTGAAGCCTGAAGATATCTCTCCGGCTCTTATTGAACAGAATCTTTCTACTGGCGAATTGCCAGCCCCCGATCTTCTCATCCGTACCAGTGGCGAGCATCGCATCAGTAACTTCATGTTATGGCAGTGTGCTTACTCGGAGTTTTATTTTACGGATGTTCTCTGGCCTGATTTTACCCGTGACGAATTTCATAAAGCTTTGTTGAGTTTTAGTCATCGACAGCGTCGATTCGGAAAAACGAGTGAACAGGTTGAAGCGGAAGTGACGGCGTAGGCATGGAATCACTATGTTAAAACAAAGAATTATTACGGGCCTTGCACTGTTGCCCGTGGCGCTGGGCGGGGTTTTCTTGCTGCCGGTTCAGTGGTTTGCAGTGTTTGTTGGCGCCATTATCTCTCTTGGCGCCTGGGAGTGGGCGAACCTTTCCGGTTTTTCTGCACAGTGGCAACGTGTGCTTTATGCGCTGGTCACCGGCTCTGCTCTGGTAGGCTTTTATGGTATGCCCGCAAGCTTCTTGCTGGGAGCTGGTTTGGTGTGGTGGCTGACGGCTCTTATGCTGGCGATCAGTTACCCTGACTCTACATCAGCCTGGCGCCCTCGAGTCATGCGTTTGGTGATCGGGTGGCTGGTGTTGATTCCTGCCTGGAGTGGTCTGGTTTATTTGAAGTCCAAGAACGCCCCTGGATCTGAGTATCAGGGCGATTTGTTGATTCTGTATGTGTTTGTGCTGGTTTGGGGCGCTGATGTGGGTGCCTACTTCTCTGGAAGGGCGTTTGGTAAGCATAAGCTGGCTCCTCACCTGAGCCCGGGAAAAACCTGGGAGGGCGTGTTGGGTGGTATTCTGTTGATCAGCCTGATTGCTCTGGGCGTCAGCTGGTACCAGGAGATGACTCTGTTCCACACCCTGGGGCTGTTGGCAGTGACTTGGGTTGTGGGCTTTGTGTCTGTGTTGGGTGATCTTCTGGAGAGTATGTTTAAGCGTGAGCGGGGTATTAAGGACAGCAGTCAGCTGTTGCCTGGCCATGGTGGTATTCTCGATCGCATTGACAGTCTGACAGCAGCTGTACCCGTATTTTCTGTATTTTGGCTGTTGATTAGCTGATTTAAGCTGTATTTTCGCTTCTTTAAGGGCAGGTATCGCCTGCCCTTTCCGCTGAGATGGTTCCCTTTCGCTTTGATTTATTGGCACTTTTCTCATCTCCGTGTTTCACTTCCTTCGTTAAAGAATTTTTAATCTGTTTTCTATGAGCAGCAAAGACCGCGTATTTGCCGAGCAGCTGGAGAGTGTGGCTGCGTTTCAATTTGATGAGGCTGTGGCCCGCGTTTTCCCGGATATGATTCAGCGCTCGGTACCGGGCTATTCCATGGTTGTTTCCATGATCGGACTGATTGCCGGGCGTTATGCACGTAAGGGTACCCGTCTTTATGACCTGGGCAGCTCTCTGGGGGCGACAGCAATTGCCATGCGTCACGGTATTGCCTGTGATAACTGCGAAATTATTGCTGTGGATAACTCTGAGGCTATGACTGAGCGGTGTCGTAAGATTATTGCTGAGGACTCTGCGTCCACACCCGTTGACGTTGTGTGTGGGGACATTCGTGAGGTTGCTATTGAGAATGCGTCCGTTGCGGCTCTGAACTTTACCTTGCAGTTTATTCCGGTTGAAGATCGTTTGCCTTTGCTAAAAAACATTCGTAACGGTTTGAATCCCGGTGGTGTGCTGGTGCTCTCCGAGAAACTGGCTTTCCCTGAAGAGCATCAGGCTATCCTTGATACCCTGTATTACGACTATAAGCGTGCCAATGGTTACTCCGAGATGGAGATCAGCCAGAAGCGCACAGCGCTGGAGAATGTTCTGGTGCCTGAGGCTTTGTCGGTGCACAGGGAGCGGCTTCTGGACGCTGGTTTTACCCATGTGATCCCCTGGTATCAGGGTTTTAACTTCTGTTCTCTTCTGGCTGTGCGGTAAGCGGCCTCCTCTGTGGGAATTTCGGTTGTGGAAAACAAAATGATCGCGGCTCTCTACGACAGTCTGTTTGATGCCATGCTGGAGACGCGCCTGGAGCCCTGGCTGGGAACTTTGCGTGAGCAGCTTCATGAGGTGTTAGTGAATACTCCCCATGGGGATATGTTGCGCTGGCAGGCGGCTCTGGGTCAGTTGCCTGAATTGTCGGCTGATACTGTGGATTTGAATCGCAGTGCTATTACTGTGTCGTCTGATGAGCCGGTGGCGGATGAGGTGCGTGCTGCTCTTCGTGAAGCTTTGAAAGGTTTGTCTCCTTGGCGCAAGGGGCCGTTTAACCTGTTCGATGAGTATATTGATACGGAGTGGCGGTCTGACTGGAAGTGGGATCGTCTGCAGAATCATTTTTCACCTTTAGCAGGGCGACAGGTGCTGGATGTGGGTTGCGGTTCCGGCTATCACATGTGGCGGATGCTGGGTGAGGGTGCTGAGCGTGTGTTGGGTGTTGATCCTTCCCGTTTGTTCCTGATGCAGTTTGAGGCTGTGAAGCATTATGTGGGTAAAGACTCACCTGTTCATCTCTTGCCTTTGAAGATGGAGGATGTGCCTCCCCGCTTAAAGGCTTTTGATACGGTGTTTTCCATGGGGGTGCTTTACCATCGTAAGTCGCCTATTGAGCATTTGCAGGAGTTGCATGGTGCTTTGCGGGCTGGCGGTGAGCTGGTGCTGGAGACGCTGGTGATTGATGGTATGTTGGGTGAGGTACTGATGCCAGAGGATCGTTACGCGATGATGCGCAATGTCTGGTTCCTGCCGAGCCCGGATACTTTGCTGTTGTGGCTGCGTCGGGCGGGTTTCCGTAATGCCCGGGTTGTGGATATGAATCGCACGACGACGGACGAGCAGCGGCCCACTGAGTGGATGGGCTTTAACTCTCTGAAGGATTTTCTTGATCCTGAGGACCCTCGGAAAACGGTTGAGGGTTATCCTGCTCCGCTGCGGGCTGTTATTGTTGCGGAGGCTTGTTAAGGGTTTTGGTTTCTCAACAAGCCTCTGCCGTAGACGAGTAATGGTAAGAGGCTTGATATGGAAGGCTTTTGCAGCCTGCTCGTGGGTTAAGGGATCATTGTCTTCATCAATAGCCAAAAAATGTTGGCGTTGAGTTTCTTGTACTGCGCAGCCTTTGGTCTCTCTTGTTTGACGAGCTTCTTGAGTTTTGAGCGTGCATCCTCACTGAGCCGAGCATGACATTTGATAGCCATGATAACTCCGCAGTTTACTGACTCGGAGTGAACAGGATAACCGTTATTTACCTATCTCGTGGCTCAGGGCAGGGTATGAGTCTCCAGTGTCAGTCCATTGATAAATTCCTGAGCGATAGTCGTCGAATCGTCCTCATCAAGAACCAGAGCATCATGGGATCGAAAAGCTGTTCTGAGGTAATGCTCATAGGCACCGTCCCACAGAAAATGGCTTGTTACCTTCGTCATAAGCGCATTCAACTCAGCCGCTGATTGAGGAACATGGTAACCTTGTTGATGTGTCGCAGTTCCGGCTTGAGCATAGAACCAACAGGCAGTTATCCCTCCTCCGTTAACATGAGCTGTCT
>NZ_SMME01000382.1 GCF_009711465.1 Parendozoicomonas verongulae
CCCCCTCACGCGCAAGCACAATTTCAAGGCGCTGCATGCGCTCCTGTGCATCGTGTAGCGCTGATAACAGTGTATCTTCGGCCTGAGAAATAGCCCCCACTAGTTCAGGCTGTGCGCTAGCTGGAAGCAATTCCCTTTGCTGATAAAGCTGGTCACCGGCAACGCGAACTTTCTCGTACAGCCCCCTTGCTTGCTTCAGCTCAATTTGGGTCAGTGCAACAACATCAGCATTGCTCATTTGCGACCTCGCATCTCTCAAGTTGATACTTTGTAAGCATTTCACAAACCAAATCAGTTTCGGCCTTAGAAATTCGCCGGTTGAGAGCAATCATTTTCCGAGCGAGGATTTGATCAGCCTTGAGATTGTCGGCGATGAACTGCATGACCTCATCGAGATCACGCCGGATGGATTCGATTTCATTGCTGTCAGTCATCACGGCTCCCCCACCAGCGAACACATTCAGGTTCTGAAACACGCACTCGAACCGTTGCGTCAATCGTGCGCCACTCAGCTCGAGTCAGCTCGCCCTGATGAAGAGTGTTGATGAGGTTTTCAGCGTCCTGATAACCCCGAGACGTCATTCGCCAAAAAAGTTCACGCAAAAGCCACGGCTCCTTCTTGATTCCTGGCAAATCAACAATCCGAGACAGCGCCAGCCCTTGGCAAGCGAGGAAAATTTTCTTGCGAAGATCGGCCCAA
>NZ_SMME01000311.1 GCF_009711465.1 Parendozoicomonas verongulae
TGGACCCGGTTCTATTTGAGCCGCTTCCCCCTGTACCGGGCTTCGCTGCAACCCCGGCGGTGAGAGCTAAGAAGGTTGACCGAATCAAAGGTGATGCCGCAGGGGCAGGTAGTGTTCCGCCTTACCTTGCATTGGGCGTCACGGCTGCTCCGACGGTGAGAGTTAAGCAGGCTGTCCGTAGTGAAGGTGGCGCCGCAGGAGCAGGTGGTGTTCCGCTTTCCCTTGCACCGGGCGTTGCTGCTGCACTGGCGTGAGAGTTAAGCAGGCTGACCGACTCGAAAGTGGTGCCGCAGAGGCAGATGGTGTTCAGCTTCCCCTTGCACCGGGCGTCTCGGCTGCTCCGGCGGTGAGTGTTAAGTAAGCTGGCCGAATTGAAAGTGACACCGCAGGGGCAGGTGGTGTTCCACTGCCCCTTGCACCGGGCCTCTCGGCTGCTCTGGCGGTGAGTGTTAAGCTTGCTGACCGTATCAAAGATGAGGCCGCAGAAGCAGGTAGTGTTCTGCTTTCCCTTGCATTGGGCGTCGCGGCTACCC
>NZ_SMME01000462.1 GCF_009711465.1 Parendozoicomonas verongulae
TTTAGACATGGAAAGTCACACATCGGGTTAAAGGATATAAGCAGTGACCAATTCTTTGAATTTGTTCCGTTCATGGAGGGTCATGGAGCAGTTGACGCAAAAGGAAGGTATTTGCACTGGAGTCAACTGAAGTGGAGGGTTTCAAGAAAAGATGCTGTGAACATATGGTATGCCGTCAAATTCCAGAGAAATGCTATAAGTAGTCAAATTCCTTTAGCTGATCAGAATAAGAAGCCGTTCAGTTATTGTACTCCCGATACGGTTAACGCCATGCTACATCAGATTGTATCAACAGCTGGTGGGAACATCGCTGGAATCGCAGGACAGGCAGCTTCGGACAACATCCAAAACAAATTCTTAGTATCTTCATTGCTAATGGAAGAGGCGATTACAAGTGCTCAGCTTGAAGGCGCAGCGACCACCAGAGTTGTTGCAAAGAAAATGCTCAAAGATGGCAGAGAGCCGATTGATGAAAGTGAGCGGATGATTCTCAATAACTTTCTGCTACTTAAGCATGCTGAACGTATCAAGGGAGAAGAGCTGACCATTGACCATATTTTAGAGTTCCACAGAATTGCCACTCGGGGATGTACTGGAAATGATGTAATACCTGGTGAACTAAGAAGTGACAACAGCGTTTATGTGGAAGGCAGAAATAGTGAAATAGCCTATCAGCCACCTCATTTCGAAAATATACCTGAGCGGCTTATTGATCTCTGTAGGTTTGCCAACGATGATCACACAGGAAGAAGTGGAACGAAATTTATACCTCCAATCGTTAAAGCAATCATACTGCACTTCATGATTGGCTACGAACACCCTTTTCGTGACGGTAATGGCAGGATTGCAAGGGCACTATTCTATTGGTACATGTTGAAGTCTGGATATGACCTGTTCAGATATATTTCTATTAGCAAAACCCGATGTGTGACTTTCCATGTCTAAAG
>NZ_SMME01000614.1:0-1098 GCF_009711465.1 Parendozoicomonas verongulae
TTGAACGCTTTCCCCAAAAGGGTCACATGTCCGGGTAAGATTTTCTCAACGTTCATTAATTCCTGGAAGTAACGGATACTCAAGCATAAGCAGGTTTCGAACCCTGAATATAACTGCTTATCAAGTTGTAGTTCATCAAACTGTTGCCATGCATCCATATCAATGAAAATGTTTGCTATACCCAGTTCGATCTCCTTGTCTTCGCAGGGGGTGTTCACCTTCCCTTCGGCCGCCTGAGTACGCAACCGGGTAAGGATGTCCAGCGCCGTTTTCAGGCTATCTTCCCCCCCCATAATCTGAAGATGTATACCCAGAGCCAGTTCGATCTCCTTGTCATCACAGGGGGTATTTACCCGTCCCCCGGCGGCCCGGGTGCGCAGCCGGGTAAAAATGTCCAGAGCCGTTTTCAGATTGTCTGCGCCCCCCATGATCTGGAGATGTCTGCCCAGCGTTAACTCGATCTCTCTGTCACCACAGGGGGTGTTCACCTGCCCTCTGGCCGCCCGGGTACGCAGCTGGGTAAAAATCTCCAGGGCCGCCTTCAGGTTGTCCTCGCTCCCCATAATCTGAAGCAGTCTGCCCAGAGCCATTTCAATCTCTTTGTCATTACAGGCCCTGTTCTCCTGCCCTCCGGCCGCCCGGGTACGTAGCCGGGTGAAGATATCCCAGGCCGCTTTCAGGTTGACCGTACCCCCCAGAGCCTGAAGCAGCCTGCCAAGAGTCAGTTCAATCACCCTGTCCTCGCAAGGGGTGTTCACCTGCCCTCCGGCCGCCTGGGTACGCAGCCGGATAAAGATATCCAGAGCCTTTCTCAGGTTGTCCACCCCCCCTATGGCCTGGAGATTTTTGCCCAGAACCAGTTCAATATCCTTATCATCACAGGGGGTGTTCATCTGCCCTCCGGCTGCCAGGGTACGCAGCCGGGTAAGGATCTCCAGGGCCGTTTTCAGGTTGTCCGCCCCTCCCATAACGAGAAGATGCACAGCCAGTGCTAACTCGATCCCCTTGCTCTCACAGGGTATGTTCATCTGCCCCCCAGCGGCCCGGGTACGCAACTGGATAAAAATGTCCAGGGCCGTTTTCAGGTTGTCCGTGCCC
>NZ_SMME01000614.1:1234-2016 GCF_009711465.1 Parendozoicomonas verongulae
ACCCAGAGCCAGTTCAATCTCCTTGTCCATACAGGGAGTGTTCACTTCCCCTTTGGCCGCCCGGGTGCGCAGCCGGGTAAAGATGTTCAGGGCCGTTTTCAAATTGTTCGTGCCCCCCATAGCCTGAAGTAATCTGCCCAGAGCCAGTCCATTGGTTTTTTCCTCATTGAGAGAGGCTGAGTATTGTTCATAAAGCTGCTGGAAGAGTGGTAAAGCTTCCGTTAAACGGTTTTGAGCCTGTAAAGCTCTGCCTTTTGCCATCATCACCCTTTTGTTGCTTTGTAAATCCTCTGAAAGAGAATTGACGTACTCAATACACCCACCAAAATTGTCAAGATGAAACAAAGATCTGGCTTTTAATTGCACAACACGAGCATATTGCTTAGAGTCTCCCTCGTATTTTTTTAAGAGTGTCTCGGCCTCATCTAATGCTCTTTGGGGGTTGCCTTTCAAAAGACTGAAGGCGTTATCTATGTCGTGATATTTATGTATACGAGAGTGAACCTGATAGTGCTGGGTACTCCGTTGTGAAAGTTGGCAGCGCTCAGAGTCATCTGTACGGTCTGGATCTCGAGAACCATGTGTACTGAGGGTAGGGGTAGGGGTAAATGTGTGCCTGCTTGAATATCTTTGATCCGCCTGCTGGCTAAGCTCGCCTTTCCCATAGTGTAGAGGTATGTTCATACTCTGAATAAGCCTTAATAACAGTTATATCCGGGGGGGTTCGTGAAACAAATGTTCTGTATGGATGCTGGTGAGGGAACAAAGGTTCAAAATGAGTC
>NZ_SMME01000355.1 GCF_009711465.1 Parendozoicomonas verongulae
CGCCAACTTTGGTTCGGTCAGTCTGCTTCAGTCTCACCGCCAAGGCAGCCGAGACACCCGGTGTAAGGGGAAGCAGAACACCACCTGCCTCTGTGGTGTTACCTTCGATTCGGTCAGCCGGCTGAACTCTCACCGCCGGGGCAGCCGTGACGCCCTATGCAAGGGAAAGCAGAACGCCACCTGCCCCTGTGGCGCCACTTTCGCTTCGGTCAACCTGTTTAACTCTCACTGCCAGGGCAGCAGAGATGTCCGGTGCAAAGGGAGGCGGAACACCACCTGCCCCTGCGGTGCCACCTTCGATACGGTAAGCCTGCTTGACTCTCACCGCCAAAGCAGCAAAGACGCTAAGTGCAGAGGGAAGCGGAACACCACCTGCCTCTGCGGTATCACCTTCGATTCGGTCAGCCGGCTTAAAGCCCACCGCCAGAGCAGCAGCAATGCCCGGTGCAAGGGAAGGCAGAATACCACCTGTCCCTGCGGCTTCACCTTCGATTCGGTCAGCCTGTTTCAGTCTCACCGCCTGAGTAGCAGCGACGTGCGATGCAAGAGACAGCGAATCAAAAAGAAAGTAGATGGGATTTAAAAAGAATCGCTATCTTACTCATTGACTAGCCTTTCGT
>NZ_SMME01000862.1 GCF_009711465.1 Parendozoicomonas verongulae
GATTATGGTTGATGTTTGGTGCTGTTGAAAGGCTATTTGAAGGGGCAAGGGAATGAACTGGAAGAATGCCAGGGAAAATCGGCTGTGGGGTTGGTTTCGGGCTTTGGTAACCGAGGTGATGCTTTCCGTTGTTGGTTTCCGATATATCTTCTCTTTCCGTTTTATTTATTTCGAGCTGCACCGCCGGGCGTTCTTTTTCCTGTGTTCACCGTGGGCGGTGAGTCGCCGTTTTCTGGATCAGCGGGGCGAATTTGATGCGCAGGGTTATGGTGAAACACCGTTGGTGACCTTGAATGCGGTGGCACGCCGCTTAAAGCTCTCTTCTAGTGATGCATTGCTGGAATTGGGTTCTGGCACAGGGCGCAACTGTATGTGGCTGTCAGATCGTTACGGGTGCCGGACTCTGGGTATCGAGCAAATCCCTCTGTTTGTGCAGCTGGGTAAAAAACTGGCCCGACAGAGTATGCCTCCCGGCAAGGTCTCTTTCATCTGTGGCGATATGTTTGGTTTGGATATGTCCCGCTGGCAGCGGGTGTATGTGGATTGCACGGCGATGAGTGAATCTTGTATTCGACAGGTAGCGATGCTCTGTGCCGGGTTACCGAACGGAGCGAAGGTGGTGACAGTGAATGCATCACTGGCGCAACTGATGCCGGAGCGGTTTCAGCTGGAGTCGACGTTTCCGGGGCTGTTTATCTGGGGCTGGTCAGATATGAGAATCCAGCGGGTAGGGCCACCGGAAGAAAGCCCTGAAGAACAGCAGGATCAACAGGGCGACAGGTCAATACCTTTAACGGTTACAGAAGCTCAAGAGCCATAGCTGTCGCTTCACCGCCACCAATGCACAGGCTGGCGACACCTTTCTTTCCTCCAGTACGGCGCAGTGCGTAAATCAGTGACAGGATAATGCGTGAGCCGGTAGAGCCAATGGGGTGGCCCTGAGCGCAGGCGCCGCCGTGGATATTGACCTTGGCGTGATCCAGATCGTGATCCTGAATAGCTGCCATAGTCACCATGGCAAAGGCTTCGTTGATTTCAAACAGATCCACGTCATCTTTCGTCCAGCCCGTCTTGTCAAACAATTTGGTGATTGCGCCAACGGGGGCGATGGTGAATTCTGATGGGTGGCGGGAGTTTGTTGTGTGACCAACGATGCGCGCCAGTGGCTTGAGGCCACGCTTCTCTGCTTCACCGGCTGTCATCAAAATCAGGGCAGACGCACCATCGGAAATGGAACTGGAATTGGCGGCTGTGATGGTACCGTCTTTGGCGAAGGCAGGGCGCAGGCCGGGAATCTTGTCCGGGCGGGCATTGCCAGGTTGCTCATCGTCGGTGACAACGGTTTCTCCCCTGCGGGAGGTGATTGTGACAGGGGTGATCTCTTCTTTCAGGTAGCCGTTTTCGATAGCGGCGTTGGCACGGTTCAGGGATTCTATGGCGAAGGCGTCCATGGCTTCCCGGGTCATCTTGTATTCGTCAGCCATATCCTGGGCGAAGGAGCCCATCAGACGGCCTGTCTCAGCATCTTCCAGGCCATCAAGGAACATATGATCGGCGACTTGACCGTGGCCCATGCGGTAACCGCTGCGGGCTTTGTCGAGAATATAAGGCGCGTTGCTCATGCTCTCCATACCGCCTGCCACCATGATGGTGTTGGTTCCAGCTTTGATCAGATCATGGGCAAGCATGGTGGCTTTCATACCAGAGCCGCAGAGCTTGTTGATAGTCGTACAGCCGGTTTCATCGGGCAGGCCTGCAGAGCGGGAGGCTTGTCGGGCGGGGCCTTGTTTCAGGCCTGCAGGGAGAACGCAACCCATGATCACTTCTTCAACATCTTCCGATGGGATACCTGCACGCTCTACGGCCGCTTTGATTGCTGCAGTGCCAAGCTCGGGGGCAGTCAGGCTGCTGAGTGCGCCCTGAAGGCCGCCCATGGGAGTGCGTGCGCCGCTGACAATAACAATGTCATCCTGATTCATACTCGATACCACGTCTTTTGTTTATGTTTCTGGTTATCGCTGAAGCAGGCATTGTATAGGGCTGTTTGATCTTCGTCATGTTTTGAATACGGAAAACCGAATTGTGGTTTGGCGTGTAAGGTGTTGACAGGTGGGGCCTTTATCATGAAAATGCGCATCACGTTTTCGGGGCTAGGTAGCTCAGTTGGTTAGAGCACAGCACTCATAATGCTGGGGTCGGCAGTTCGAATCTGCCCCTAGCTACCAAAGATGTTGCAGGGCTATACAGAAACTGTATAGTTTCGGCTCGAAAAGTTGGGGTGTCGCCAAGCGGTAAGGCAACGGGTTTTGATCCCGTCATGCGCAGGTTCGAATCCTGCCACCCCAGCCATCTTTTCCGAAAACAGTTCTTTCGAGGACAAAAGCAAAATGATGCCATGGCTAGGTAGCTCAGTTGGTTAGAGCACAGCACTCATAATGCTGGGGTCGGCAGTTCGAATCTGCCCCTAGCTACCATGCTTTTATTTTGTTTCAAATATTTGGGGTGTCGCCAAGCGGTAAGGCAACGGGTTTTGATCCCGTCATGCGCAGGTTCGAATCCTGCCACCCCAGCCATCTCTCCTCTCTGACTGATTCCATATTATTTCTTCAAGTATCTCACCTCATGTGAGATTTTGCTATTTCTGTCATTTATTCCTCCTGTTTTCCTGTATACAACCCTTGACTGGTTGTTTTCACCTATGTTGATAGGTGAAAGTCGCGCATCTTCCTATATAATGCGCTCCGTGTGGTGACGGAACCGCGAATAATAAATCTAAAACAGAATAAGTGGCTGCTATCTGCCACCGTGCCAAAAGCACATGCAGATCAGCCTGGCTAAGGTCAGCAAGCAGAGAGCAGAAATAATGACGGCGAAGACCTATGACGTACTGATTGTGGGTGGGGGAGTTTCCGGTACAGCACTTTTGTATGAGCTGGCCCGGTATACGGATCTTGAACGTATCGGTCTGATCGAAAAATACAACGACTTTGCCACAGTTAACTCCAAAAGCAGTAATAACAGTCAAACAATCCATTGTGGTGATATTGAAACCAACTACACGTTGGAAAAGGCCCTGAAAGTGAAGCGCACCGCAAACATGCTGGTGAATTATGCGCACACTCTTCCTGATGAAGAGCGGGATCGGATCATCTTTAAATATCCCAAGATGGTTTTAGGTGTGGGCCGTGAGGAATGTGATTTCCTTCGTGAGCGCTTCAAGGTATTTGGCGAACACTACCAGGGCATGGCCCTGCTGGATAAAGAGCAGATTGCCGAGATTGAACCTCAGGTTGTGAAGACCGATAACGGCCCCCGTAAAGAAGAGCTGGTGGCTCTGGCGATTACCGATGATTATACCGCTGTTGATTACAAGGCGTTGTCTGAATCCTTTGTGAAGCAGTCAAAGAGACAGGCAGAAGTGTCTGGTAAAGACATTGATATTCTCCTTGAAAACGGTGTTCATGCCATTGAAAAAAATGGTGATATATTCACCGTAAAAACCGGTAAAGGTGAGTATCAGGCACGCTTTGTCGTTGTCTGTGCCGGTGGCCACAGCCTGTTGCTGGCTCAGCAGATGGGTTATGGGTTGAACTTCTCCTGTCTGCCCGTTGCGGGCAGCTTCTACTTCACACCACAGGTTTTGAACGGCAAGGTTTATACCGTTCAAAACGACAAGCTGCCGTTTGCCGCTATTCATGGTGACCCTGACGTGCAGGTGCCTGGCAAAACCCGTTTCGGGCCAACAGCTCTGTTGCTGCCAATGCTTGAGCGCTATAACAGCAGCACGATTCCAGAATTCTTTAAGGTGCTGAGACTGGATGGTTCAGTGTTCAAGGTGTTCTGGGATCTGTTTAAGGTGTCAGATATTCGCAACTACATTTTCAAGAACTTCCTGTTTGAAATTCCCTGGGTGCGTACTCGTCTGTTCCTTAAGGATGCCCGTAAAATTGTTCCCGGCCTGAAGCTGAAAGATGTTTCATTTGCCAAGGGCTTTGGGGGTATTCGTCCTCAGTTGATAGATAAAGACAACAAAGAGCTGATGCTGGGTGAAGCCCGTATTAACCCCGGCACTGGTATTATCTTCAATATGACCCCGTCTCCCGGAGGGACAAGCTGCCTGGGGAATGGTGAGAATGATTTGCGCGAGGTGGTGAAATTCCTCGGCTGCAAGTTTGATGAAGAGGCCTTTAATCGGGAGCTGGTTAGCGCTGATTCCAAGGCTGCCTGATATCGTTCTCTGATAAAAAGCGATCATGGTGGCATGGTCGCTTTTTATTGGGTTGCATTCCCCTGTTAATTCAAAACTTCGAGGTATGGGGTTGCCTGCGCATGCTCAGCCATTTCTTCCTTTAGTGTCAGCCCGTCCGGGCCTTTGGCATTTATGTCCAGCCCGGCTTCTTTGAAAAAGCCGATAAACCGCTCAAAGTCGTGACTGCGCAAGGCTCTGTAGCCCTTCATGAGAATAAAATAATCGCGGTTCACGCCAGTTTCAGGGCTTAGGTTGAGTAGATCCTTGATGCGCTTATCAGAGAGTTCTTCGCCAATAACCTTCTGTTTGTCTTTCTTCATATCGGATTCCCCTGAGTACGACTGCTGTTATTGTAGTGACGTATTTTTGGCGGCCATTGTAGCCAGTGCGCTCGTTCAGGCAAAGAGGTTCAAGAAAACCTGTGTTGTTCCTTCCTGAATCTGCCGATATACGCAGAACAGGAACTTTGCAGCGGGCCGGTTACGCCTATGAGTACACCATCAGGTATTGGTCCTGGGGGCATACAGCCTTCAGGCCATTCAGTTGTTGATAACAAAAACGATTCTGAAGTCACGGTTCGTGCTTCATTGGGCAACAGCGCGCGTTCACTGTCTCTCAGTAGCGACACTGTATCCCTGAAAGAACAGCAGAGTGTTGACCCTGAAAACTCAGTTGGTGATAAAAGCCTGTCAGAGCGATCAGTTGAAGATGTGACTGACGAAAAGCCCGGGCGAATGAAGCAGGCTATGAGCTGGCTTAAGGGGAAAACCTTCGATAAAGGCGCAGTTCTGGTAAGAGGAGCTGTGAATTTTGCCCAGCACCCCATGCACAGTACAGGGAACGCACTCTACAGTGCCGGTCAGTATGCCAAAGGGAAATACCAAGGGGCGAAAGAGGCAGGAGCCGCCGCGAAAGAGCAGGTTGGGGGGGGCTTGAGTGCCTTGAAGGAAAACCCCAAAGAAGCACTTAAGGCCGGTGCAGCATCTGTTGGTACGGGTATTAAAAAACGGGCTACTACTCTTCCCGGCAAGGTGAAAAAGCTGGTTCCTTCACGCTCGAAAGGTTTTAATCTTTCCAAGCTTTCCAAACTGAAAAGCGTATTCAGCCGTTCAGCCAAAGGTGTTCCTCCCGCCCCTTCAGCCTCAGTCAAGCATCTTGTCGCCACAGCCGGGCAGAAACAGGATGTGCAGAGGGCGCAGGGAGCAGAGAGGCAGGATGTGCTCCAGCAAACCCGTGAGGCCCGTGATAATACTCAGAACCTCAATAAGCTCTTGAGCGATCCGGTCTCCTTGAGTCGCAGCAGTGAGGACTTCACTCTGCGCTTTCCCGGTGGTGAAGTTGTGGACATCTCCGGAACAGCAGCAGAGCGTGCGCAATCCACCCGGGATGCTGTGGGTTTTGCCAACAAGTACCGCAGTGAGATTCAGCAGAACAAAGGCGACTTCGAGCAATTGACAAAAGACCTCAAAACCGAAAATAGAAAAGCGGACAAAGCGGATAGAAAAACGGCAACACGCGAACGAAATGCTATTGCACATGATGAGCAGCGGAATTTTAAAAAGGATGCCGAGACACTCAAGAGTCAGCGTTCTGAAATCAAAGATCAAATCAGCAAGCTCAAGGCAGAAATCAAAGAAGAGCTCAAGGTGGATAAAGAGTCCATCAAACAACAAAAAGCCCCACTGAAAACTACCCTCAAGGCCGATAGAGAGCTGCTTAAGACGTTAGAGAAAAGTGTAGAGGGAGACCAAAAGCAGCTGGATAATGAGCTCAAGGAGTTGAGAGCGGAGTTGAAGACTGCCAGAAAGGGAGTAAAGAAATTTGAAGGTAAGCTTGAGCGTGAACGGCCTGAGTGGGATCAGCAATCCGCTCAAAGCGGGCTGGCCAGCGCACAGGGTGAGGTTGGTCGCTTAGTCGATGCTATGACTGCCAAACAACAGGCTTTTGATGTGGCCCATAGAGACGTGAATCAAGACATTGCTGACTTGCGCGCCACAGTTGAACAGGAAAAAATTGACTTGAAGGGGGACTTTGAAGTAGCTGACAGCCGCGTAGGCCGTTTGCGACAACAGCTGGCAGAAACAGAAGCCTTACTGGAAGGAAATACCAAGCAGATGAAAGAGCTTCAGCGTCAGCATAAGGCTGCACGAGAAGAAATCAAAAAGCTCAAATAAAAGCTCATGCAAAAAAGCACAGAGAATAGTCTGCGCTTTTTTATGAAAATCGGGATCAGTGACCCTTCAGAGCATAAATGCCCGGTGCATTCCGCCAGTAACCCTGATAATCCATGCCATAGCCAAATACATAACGGTCATCACATTCCAGGCCCGTAAAGTCGCTCTTTTGTCCGGGGCGTGCTTTGCGATCGTGTTTTTTATCAATCAGCACGCAGGACAGCACTTCTTTGGCACCGGCTTTCTCACAGTGTTCAATAATGGCTGCAAGGGTGTGGCCTTCGTCCAGAATGTCGTCAACAACCATGACGGTGCGATCTTTCAGATCCTGCAGGGGGGGCACTTTCCAGTCCAGTTCACCGCCGCTGGTGGTGTTACGGTAGCGGGTAGCGTGCATATAAGACGATTCCAGCGGGAACGTCAGGTGAGTGAGCAGCTTGCCACAGAATACCAGACCGCCATTCATAACAGCGAAGATCAGCGGGTTTTTGCCAGCCAGCTTCTCAGTGATGTCGGCCGCCATATTGCGGATCGCGCCCTCCACTTCATCCTGAGTGTAGAGGCAGTCGGCTTCATCGAATACTTTCTGGATGTGGTCCAGGTCAGTGGACATGTATAGAGTCTCTTCTCTAGGTAAAAATATGCCTGAAAACATTCAAGGCTTTAGGATCGAAAACATACAGATGTTAAATCCATGAATCAACGTCATCATGACAAGTGATTTTCCGAGTCTGTATTACGGTGAACACTGAATTGTTCAACAGGATATTGGAGGAAGCCGGTTCTGGGGCTTACAATAGCGGGCTGGTCACTGCCTACATTTCTTGTAGCAAAATATATTGAGGCATTTGATGAGCGTTCGCGAAATTACCCATCCCCTGATCCAGCATAAACTCGGTTTGATGCGTACTCGGGATATCAGCACCAAGGGTTTCCGTACTCTGGCCAGTGAGGTCGGAACCCTGCTGACTTACGAAGCTACCAAGGATCTGGAGCTTGAAGAAACTGTGATTGATGGCTGGAACGGCGATATCACAGTTGAGCGCCTTAAAGGCAAGAAAATTACTGTTGTACCTATTTTGCGTGCAGGCCTGGGCATGCTGGACGGCGTTGTAGAGCTGATTCCAAGTGCTCGTATCAGTGTTATTGGCCTGTACCGTGATGAAGAAACTCTGGAGCCTGTTCCTTACTTCGAAAAGCTGTGCAAGCAGATTGACGAACGTATGGCACTGGTTGTTGATCCAATGCTGGCTACTGGTGGCACCATGGTTGCCTCTATCGACATGCTGAAAAAAGCTGGCTGCACTAATATTCGTGTGCTGGTACTGGTTGCTGCTCCAGAAGGCATCAAGAAGGTTCTGGATGCTCATCCTGATGTGGAAATCTTTACTGCGTCTGTAGATGACGGCCTGAATGAGCAAGGCTACATCCTGCCGGGCCTGGGCGATGCGGGCGACAAAATCTTCGGCACCAAGTAATACCCTTGTGCAGAACAGGCCTCTTGAGCTTTCTGACTCAGGGGGCATTTTTCTTTCTGGCGTTTCTAAATCGTGTACGACACCAGCTGCCCTCGACTCTCACGCAGTGCTCACGCTCACTCACAGGCATGGCAATGACCGGATACTTGGTGCAGATTAACATCGGGCGAGATGTTTATCTGCGCTCAGTCGCGGCCAAACCAGTGATGTTGGAGTTCAGAGTGCCAGAGGTTGGCAGCTCCAGACGCCTCCATAGGTGGGTCATGCCCAGCATATCGCTCCAGTGACTCTTAGGTGGCAACAGTGATTCACCCTTATGGGCAGAGCTCAGTCCGATAAAGGCTCCTGCAACCATTCCACCCCCAATAACCAGTGCAAAAACCAGTGGAGGAACGGCAACAGGCAGTATCGAGACAAAGGTTGCCAAAGCACAGCTGGCAAGAACGCCGGTTGCTCCAGCATAGATACCAATACTTGCCAGATAGTAACTGCCGGTTTTCAAAACATTCAGTGCTGTGATCACATACTCACTCAGGCTTTTGGGCCTGGGTTCAAAGGCAGGCGGAGTATGCTGGTTGTCTTTAATATGACTTTCAGGGTTATCCACAGATGTTGCCGCTGCCTTATGGGTTTCATAGCGTTCTTTTGCCATAGCCTGAAACCACTTATTGGCCTCCTGCGCTCCCAAGTCGGTTCCGTAGCCTGCTTCCAATTGAGGTTTTGATGGCGTGCAAGGGCAGCCATTGCCCTGATAAACAGGAGAAGAATGGTTATGCCTGTGAGACGTTCTGCGCAGGTGAAGCTGAGATGTCCGGGCACTGTATCCGCTGTTGTATCTGCTGTGACGACGGTTGTGGCGTGCCTCTGCCTGTGCTCTGGTATTGCGCTGGGATTTTTTTCCCTGCGAAGGCCTGCGTGGCTCAGAGTGGTATTTATGGCCAGTGCATGAGTCCGTAGACCGCGGATGCATATGCGAATACTTGGTATACATACTCAGCCTCCTTTTTATATCACTGGTTAGTGAAGAATCCGGCGGATGGCGGCATCCTTACTGGATTCACTTTCTATAAACAGATCCAGACCGCTGATATGCAGCAAATCCTGAACCGGCTTATTCACCCGGCAGAGAACCAGACGGCCCCGGCCTCGCATATGTTTCACCAGATCTGACAGAACTGCCAGGCCGTCGCTATTCATTGAGATTAAACCCTTGCAATCGAGAATGATTCGGGAGTGGCCATCATCAACCAGCATGTCGATGGTGTCCTGCAGAAGGTTGGCATTGCTTGTCCGTACATTGCCATCCAAAGCAATGATGGCAAGCTCCTGGTGCTCCTCAAGTGATAATTCCAATGCCATCGGGAACCTCCTGTTATCTCCCAAATCCACCCACGATCCCAAGGTACTGACTTCGTTCCCGAGCGTCTGTCCGACATAGGTCTGAGAGAGGAGGAGGTGTAAGACGTTCGGAGCAGGAAATATAAAAGAAGGAGCCGAGAGGCTCCTTCCAGGGGGTCATCATAGGATGAGAAAAGTGAGTCGCTGAATCAGCTCAGGTTCACAATGTTGCCTTCACCATCAATGTCGATCTTCATGTAGCCAGGCTTGGAACCCAGGCCAGGCATGGTCATGATGGTGCCGCACAGGGCGTATACGAAACCAGCACCCGCCGAAAGTCGTACTTCACGGATGGGCACCTCAAAGTCCGTTGGCTCGCCTTTCAGGCTTGGATCGTGAGAAACGGAGAGCTGGGTCTTGGCCATGCATACCGGCAGGTTGCCGTAGCCTTTCTCTTCCAGTACCGCAATCTGCTCTTTAGCCAGATCACTGATCACGGCCTGCTTGCCGCCATAACCTTTCACAACCAAATCGTTGAGTTTGGTGGTAATGGTGTCTTCGAAGTTGTACAGATAGTTGAAGTAAGGTTTCTTCTCGTTGCACACGCGGTCGATTTCGTTGGCAATCGCCATGCAGCCTTCACCACCGTGAACAAAACCTTCACTGATTGCTGCGCCATCAGCACCCAATTCCTTGGCCTTGGCCAGCAGCCAGTCCAATTCTTCTTGAGTATCCTGCGGGAACCGGTTTACGGCAACAACACATGGCAGGCCGTACTTCTTCACGTTGTTGATGTGGTAGCGCAGGTTGCTGATGCCTTTTTCCAGTGCAGGCAGGTTAGGCTCAATCATACCTGAGTCAAGGTCGCGACCAGCCACAACCTGGAAATCACCGGAGTGAGACTTCAGGCCTCGAAGGGAGCACACCAGTGCAGCAACGTCTGGAGATTTTCCGCCAGCGTTCACCTTGATGTTGCAATACTTCTCAAAGCCCATGTCGGAGCCGAAGCCTGCTTCTGTGACTACATAGTCACCCAGTTTCAGGGCGATCTTATCGGCCACAACGGAGGAGTTACCGTGGGCAATATTGGCGAAGGGACCAGCATGTACAAAGCTCGCACCGCCTTCCAGGTTTTGCATCAGGGTTGGCTTGATGGCTTCTTTCATGATGGCAGTCATGGAGCCGGCAACCTGCAGATCGTCTGCGGTGACAGGTTCGCCATCGTGGTTGTAAGCCATGATGATTTTGCCGAAACGCTCGCGCATATCCTGCAGACTGGTGGCCAGTGCCAGAATCGCCATCAGCTCAGAGCCAACGGTGATATCAAAGCCTTCAGGACGAGGAATGCCGTTCATGTTCTTGGCTGCACCGGGCGTCTGTTCGCCCACGGTGATCTGACGCAGGGCACGGTCGTTGTGGTCCACAACACGGCGCCAGGTGATACGGCTTGGGTCAATGCGCAGAGCTTTCAGGCCGGAACGTTTTTCAAAGGCTTCGTAGCCTTCGCGCTCTTCGTGGAAGATGCGGGTGTCCAGTGCCGCAGAACCCAGGTTGTGGGCGCTGGAAATAGCGTGGATGTCACCGGTCAGGTGCAGGTTAAAGTCTTCCATAGGAACAACCTGCGCATAACCGCCGCCCGCTGCACCACCTTTGATACCGAATACGGGGCCCATGCTGGGCTGGCGAATACAGCTGATCGCTTTCTTACCAATGGTGTTCAAACCCATGGTAATACCGATGGTATTTACAGTTTTTCCTTCGCCGAAAGGTGTAGGTGTTGTTGCGGTAACCAGAACCATACGACCGTCCGGACGATCTTTCAGTTCTTCGTAGGCATCAAGGCTGACTTTGGCCTTGTAATGACCATAAGGTTCAACGTGTTCTTGTTTCAGTCCGAGCTTGTCTGCCAGCTCGGTGATTCGCATTAGACTCGCATCCCTGGAAATTTCAATATCCGACTTCACGAACGATCCCCCTGTGAAACAGTCAGTCATCAAGTTCTTGGAAACTGGGTGGATATGCAGAATGCCTGAGTTGCGGGGGATAAAACCTGATCTGGATCAACTATTTAGAGTAAGAGTTCGGGGAATGCCTAGAAAGAATAAATGAGTGTGAGGAATTGCCGAGGTGTGAAAACCTTTTGAAGGCGTCATTCCGAGCAAACCGAAAGGCTCACTCCGGGTACTTAGAATATGTTGTGAAATGCTTTCTGGCTCTTTTTACAGGTTGCTGACGGAGGTGAGCTGTCAGGAGCGCTGACACTCAGGTTAGCTACTCTAACCGGCAACGAACATTCTTTATTTATTGCCCTCTTAGTTACTGACTTAACAGTTTTATATGTCGGTTTTTGGGGGGAGGTATTTATGGAGCTAAGAGTATCCAGTACTGACAGTCAGGCCAGCCAAAGCCTGCCGCAAAGTGTCGAAGCCAGCACGGTAGAGAGCAAAAATAAAGATACTGCTACTGGCAAGGTGAGTGGGTATCAGGTGAAGCAGCCAGAGGTGTTACCCCAAATACTGGCCTCTCTTTGTGATGATCCGGAAGTTATTGGACAGCTTGACGAATTCCAGTCCCAGACGAATTTTCTGGAGCGTAAGGCGATGCCACTTCCTGGAGGAACTGAGCAGCTATTTACCCCATCTTTGGCGCGAAGGCGCGGTGCTTGCCGGGTAAAGAAACCGTCTGATCACCCTCCAGCAGTGATGCCGAAAAGGCTGGATTCATTACGATCCTCCGGTTCTGAATCCTCCTATGAGGGTGAAAGTTTCAGTTTTAGCTCCGCCTCTCATCAGCATTTAGAAGATTTTAAAGCTGACGCTTTAGGTGATTTACGAAAATCTGTATCTCTGCCTGTGTGCGGCGGAGGGTTTCTTGTGAAGTTCGTTCCTGCTGTTTTTAATATTGTGGCCCATGAATGTGTGGCTTGTGAAAAGCGCTATCAAAACTGGCCAAAGTTATTGGAGGTGTTTGGCCAATTGCAGCTTGCACTCAAAAGTTATATTCCCCAGAAAACAGTTGTGACCCCTTATAGAACACGTGTTGAAGAAGATGCCCAGACAGATGCCCAGCGCATTATTCAGGAAATGAAATCGGGCATGACCAATTATATCGAGCGTCTGAGATACCTTGATCGAGAAAGAGAGGGAAGCAATATTGAAGAGCAGGTCGCTGAGATTCCTGGCGCTCTGTTTTCCCTTTGGCTGCCTGCACTCTCTGAAGCTATTGTAAAAAAACTCAGGTCTCTGGTCACTGATGAGGGTGCATGGCACCTTGTTAACCAGACGGCCAAGTGTGCGGAGAAAGTCAAGAAAATAACGACCATCGTGAAAGGCAAACCAAATGGCCTGGCAGCTTGTGTTGAGTTTTACAAGCATTATATGGGCCTGATTGACCGGCTGGTAGTTTTTTTTCCAAAAGGAGAGCTGGATATTGCCCGGCTAGTTTTAGACAAGGCAAAATCAGCGGAAACTTTGCAAAGAAGAGAAAGGCTGGTAGCGGTTCATGATGAGCCGGATAAGTCTGAAGGGGTTCTTAACGCACTGACTTACTTGAGAGCGGAGTTACAGGCTTATGAAGATGTTCTGAATATTCTGTTGTCCACCCCTCATCTGACGGAAGGAAACCCCTGCGGTCAGGATATTATTGAAGCGGCCAATGCTCTACTTGAATATGGGATGACTGACGAAACGCGAGAAACCTTTGCTCAACTTGTACGCAGCACGGAACCTTTGGGGAGTAATAAAGTTGCCCGTGTTTATGCAAAGGAAGAAGAAAGTAGCAAGAAGAAAAAGAAAAAGAAAAAAGGGAAATGCACAAGCGATAAGGTAGAACCGCAACTTGACCCTGGCAAGTATATGGAAGAGGCCAGTAATACAGCACTGCTTATTAAGCAACGCAGTGAGTTTAAGCGCTTTATCGGGCAAGTGACAATGGGTGTTGATAGGGTCTTTGACTAGGGCGCTTTCCCTCCCAGGAATGTATATGCTCTTGCCATTCGCACAATTTTGGCAGGTGTTTCATATAAGGGCTCACCATCCACCTGAAGGGCGATAGGAGGGTGCCCTGTTATATGGTTAAGTGATATTTGCCTGAAAGGGAAGCGTTCTACCTCTGGAGTCGATGCACCGGTGGCCAGTTTCACCATAGTGACAAGCTGACGGGGTAGCCACTGGTTGTTTGTAACAGCTGCCATACCCTCATCTTGCTCCGGGTCCATGTCGGGGATAAGAGGAACACCTCCAGCGCAGGTCGGGCCACAGGATAATGTAAAAATTCCTCGGATATTGCGTGCAGGTGCATCATCCTGCGTAACTTGAAGCTGGGGATGGCTGTTAGCAACTGTTGTCAGAATATTCACAACGGGATACACCATACTTCTGGGGGTACATAGCAATAACGGGCTGATGTGTGTTCTGCTGTCGTGCTGGTATTTCCACAATCCTGCCTTGGCCGAAAGGCCAGCATCCACTTCATCGACAGCCATCAGCACAGCACTGCTTTCCTGTTGGGCAAGTCTGCGCTTTGCTGTCACATGGTAAGCGCCATATGTGACAGGGGTTCCATGAATCAGAATCTGAGCCGCTTCCTCCATGTTATAGAGGGGTATGCGAAGGGTACGGGCTATATCATTACCTGAACCAAAGGGCAGCACTCCAAAGATCAGGTGCTCTCTGTAGGGTAGTTCGCGGACAATTTCACTGATGGTGCCATCACCGCCTACCCCTGCGATTAGCAGTTGATCCTGTGCTTCCCTTCTTTGCAGCCATTCTTCATAGAACCGACTGGCCTGCTGACTTGCCTGCCCATTTGCTTCGGTGAACTTAACCATGTAGGGGAGTCGCCCGTCAGTATTGTTTTCAGCTTCTTCCCTGGAAATAAAGTATTTGGGTTTGACCGTATGGGAAAACTCTTCCCATAGCTCAGCGCACTGACCGTGTCGGCTGGCCGGGTTCACCAGAAACAGAACCTCACTGACTTGCCCCCAGCTAACCAGAGAGAGGGCCAGCAGGCATACCAGTAAACAGAAGCGGCAGACAGGCAAGACAGTATGCACTACCTTCTCCCCAGTTTATTGATAGATTCGAAGGGGGAGAAGCATAGCCTATACCCGGGTACTTAATAGGGCACTCATTGGCTCATGGGGCAAAGCACTTTAAAGCACACATCCTCACGTGGTCGCTTTTAATCAGTTTGAAAATCTTGTTCATGTCTCTTCGGTAGGCGCTGTTCCAGTCTTGCAAGTTACCCTGCAAGACTGGAGACAGGCAATTAACCCAGTTTCTTCTTTAAAAGCTGGTTAACCATGCCAGGGTTAGCCTTGCCCTTGGAAGCCTTCATGGTCTGCCCCACAAAGAATCCAACCATCTTGCCGCGTTTGGCTTCATCCGCCGCCTGATACTGTTCCACCTGTTTGGGGTTTGCAGCCAGAACATCATCAATAATGGCTTCAATCGCACCAGTGTCGGTCACCTGCTTCAGGCCCTTGGCTTGAATCACTTCATCAGCGTTTGCGCCTTCGCCTTTCCACAGCGCTTCAAATACCTGCTTGGCGATTTTGCCGGAGATGGTGTTGTCCTTGATGCGGGCCATCAGGCCACCCAGAACTTCGGCGGACACAGGGCAGCTACTGATGTCCAGATCATTCTGGTTCAGGGTTTTTGCCAGTTCCCCCATCACCCAGTTGGCGGCCAGTTTGGCATCGCCACCGGCTTTAGCGGCCGCTTCAAAGTAATCTGCCGTAGCCAGCTCTCCGGAGAGAACGTCGGCATCGTAGTCGCTCAGGCCCAGTTCGTTGATAAAGCGGGCTTTGCGGGCTTCCGGCATTTCCGGCATTTCGGCACGGAGCTTTTCCAGACGACTGTCTTCTATCACCACTGGCAGCAAGTCAGGGCAGGGGAAGTAACGGTAGTCGTTAGCTTCTTCTTTGCTGCGCATGGAGCGGGCAACGTCGGTATCGCCATTGTAAAGACGGGTTTCCTGAATCACAGTGCCGCCGTCTTCTATCAGCTCAATCTGGCGCTCGATCTCTTTGTTGATCGCACGCTCCATAAACTTGAAGGAGTTCAGGTTTTTGGTTTCGGTGCGGGTGCCCAGTTCTTCCTGACCTTGTGGACGAACAGAGACGTTTACATCAAAACGCATGGAGCCTTGAGACATATCGCCATCGCAAATACCCAGCGTGGTCACGATAGAGTGCAGCTTGCGGGCAAAGGCCACAGCCTGCCTGGCATTGCGCATATCTGGCTCGGTGACAATTTCAATCAGCGGTGTGCCAGCACGGTTCAGGTCGATGCCGCTCATGCCTGCGAAGTCTTCGTGCAGGCTCTTGCCTGCGTCTTCTTCCAGATGAGCGTGGTGGATGCGTACCCGGTGGGTGCTTTTGTCATCCAGCATAATATCGACATGCCCTGCACCAACGATGGGCTTTTCCAGCTGGGTTGTCTGGTAGCCCTTGGGCAGGTCTGGGTAGAAGTAGTTCTTACGCTCGAACACATTCACCTTGTTGATCTCGGCATCAATGCCCAGACCAAACTTGATAGCCATGTTAATGGCTTCGTCGTTCACTACTGGCAGGGTGCCGGGCAGGCCCAGATCAATAGCGCAGGCCTGAGTGTTAGCTTCTGCACCAAAGGCGGTGGAGGCACCGGAGAAAATCTTGGTTTTGGTAGAGAGCTGAACATGAATTTCCAGCCCGATAACGGCTTCCCATTGCATCGTGCTTGTAAACATAAGCTTCCCCTTAAACAGTCTCAGGCTTGCGCAGGTGCCAATCCGTTGCCTGCTGGAACTGGTGACCAGCATTCAGCAAACGGGCTTCCTCAAAGTGCGGCGCGATAATCTGCAAACCAACAGGCAGGCCATCCACCAAACCGGCAGGTACGCTCATGGCGGGCAAACCAGCGAGGTTAGCGGAGATGGTGAAGATATCCCCCAGGTACATGGCCACCGGGTCATTGGACTTGTCGCCAATGGGGAATGCGGGTGTAGGAGCCGTTGGTCCCATAATCACGTCCACATCATTGAAGGCGGCAAGGAAGTCGTCACGAATCAGGCGACGAATCTTCTGTGCTTTGGCGTAGTAGGCATCGTAGTAACCGGCGGAGAGGGCATAAGCTCCCACCAGAATCCGGTTCTTCACTTCACTGCCAAAACCTTCCGCGCGGCTGCGCTTGTAGAGGTCTTCCAGATCTTTTGGATCTTCACAGCGATAGCCGAAACGCACACCATCAAAGCGGGACAGGTTGGCAGACGCTTCTGCAGGGGCGATAACATAGTAAGCCGCTACGGAGTGATGGTTCCGAGGCAGGCTGATCTCCTTTACAGTGGCACCCAGCTTTTCGTACTCGGCAACAGCGTCACGCACAACCTGCTCTACACGGCTATCCAGACCTTCAGCAAAGTACTCTTTAGGCAGGCCGATGCGCAGACCTTTCAAAGGCTCATTCAAAGTGGCGGTGTAATCCGGTACTGCACGGTCCATGCAGGTGGAATCTTTCGGATCAAAGCCAGCCATAACATTCAGCATCATGGCGGCATCTTCAGCAGAGCGTGCCATAGGGCCTGCCTGATCAAGGCTGGAAGCGAAAGCCACCATCCCCCAGCGGGATACACGACCATAGGTAGGTTTCAGGCCAGTAATGCCACACATACTGGCAGGTTGGCGCACAGAGCCACCGGTGTCGGTGCCGGTGGCTGCAGCACTCAGGCGAGCAGCAACGGCAACGGCAGAACCACCGGAGGAGCCGCCGGGGATCATGTTACGGTTCCAGGGGTTTTTGGCTGGGCCGTAGAAGCTGTTTTCGTTGGAGCCGCCCATGGCGAACTCATCCATGTTCAACTTGCCCAGCATGACTGCACCGGCGTCTTTGAAGTTTGCGGTCACGGTGGATTCGTAAGGGGCGATAAAGTTGTCCAGCATTTTGGAGCCGCAGCTGGTTTTCACGCCTTCGGTGCAAAACAGGTCTTTGTGGGCGAAGGGAATACCCGTCAGTGGTGAGGCATTGCCTGCGGTGATGGCGGCATCAGCGGCTTTGGCCTGCTCCAGCGCCAGCTCAGGGGTAACAGTGATAAAGGCGTTCAGGTCACTGTTCAGAGCGTCAATACGGTCGAGGTAGCTCTGGGTCAGCTCAACACTGGAGAGCTCTTTGGACTTCAACGACCTGGACAGCTCGGCCAGGCTTTTCTCGTGCGTGCTTGTGTTTGACATGCTTAGTTCAGGCTATCTGCGGATTCGGTGGAGTGGCTTTGTTATTCAATGACGCGCGGTACGAGGAATAAGCCTTCCTCGGCAGCAGGAGCGTTGGCCTGCAGGTTTTCACGTTGGTTGGTTTCCGTCACTTCATCCGCACGCAGACGCTGTACGGCATCCAGCGGATGCGCCAGAGGCTCAACGCCATGGGTGTCCACAGCCTGCATTTCATCAATCAGGCCCATAATGGACGTAATCTGTTCGGTTGTCTGTCTGACCTCATCCTCGCTGATAGACAGCCGGGCAAGGTGAGCGACGCTCTCTACGGTGGAGCGATCGATCGCCATGAAACGTCTCCCTGAGTTCCTTGAGTAGTGTGACAACGAGCACAGTATGACTGCTCTCGCCCTGTAATTTCAGAGTAATCGGCCTAATTTAGGGGGTTGTCCCTATAATCTCAAGGTTCTTTTGCTAGGGTATGTTGATGTGACGCCTTGCCGGGGATGCAGTCGATTGTTAGAGTTGATAGATTACGTCAGTGTACCGTTGCTCTAACGGTAAACAGATAAACAAATTGCGCGGTTGTGTGATCCGGATTCACATAACCGTATGGCAGCAGCTGGTAGCCTGATGGGTTTGCGATCTGCCGACATATTCTTCCTGCAGCACGCCTTTTGAGTGCTGATACAGGATTAACTTATTGAGAACGCCCTCTGCAGGGGGCTACAGGACACTATGTTAAAAAGATTGCGCGGACTGTTCTCAACAGACCTGTCGATTGACCTGGGAACCGCTAACACCCTCGTCTATGTGCGCGATAAAGGTATCGTGCTTGATGAACCTTCTGTAGTAGCTATTCGTAACCTTGGCACACAGAAGAGTGTGGTGGCTGTGGGTATGGATGCCAAGCGTATGCTTGGTCGTACACCGGGTACCATTACCGCAATCCGTCCTATGAAAGATGGTGTGATCGCAGACTTCGATGTATGCGAAAAAATGCTTCAGCACTTCATCAACAAAGTTCACGAAAACAGCTTTATCCAGCCCAGCCCGCGGGTTCTGGTGTGTGTGCCTTGCAAGTCTACGAAAGTTGAGCGTCGTGCTATTCGTGAATCCGTTCTCGGGGCCGGTGCCCGCGAGGTTTATCTGATCGAAGAGCCAATGGCGGCTGCTATCGGCGCAGGTCTGCCTGTAGAAGAAGCCAGCGGCTCTATGGTTGTTGACGTGGGTGGTGGTACTACTGAAATTGCGATTATCTCCCTGAGCGGCGTGGTTTATTCTGAATCTGTTCGTATTGGTGGTGACCGCTTTGATGAAGCTATCGTCACTTACGTGCGTCGCAACTACGGCAGCCTGATTGGTGAATCCACTGCCGAGCGTATCAAGCAGGAAATTGCCATCGCCTACCCAATGGGCGAGGTACGCGAGATCGACGTACGTGGTCGTAACCTGGCAGAAGGTGTGCCCCGCAGCTTTACCCTGAACAGCAACGAAGTTCTGGAAGCTCTGCAGGACAGCCTGAGTGCTATCGTTCAATCCGTGAAGAGTGCACTGGAACAGTCTCCCCCTGAACTGGCCTCCGACATCGCCGAGCGTGGCGTGGTTCTTACCGGTGGTGGTGCACTGATGCGTGGTCTGGACACTTTGATTTCTGAAGAAACCGGCCTGCCCGTTATCGTTGCCGAAGAGCCGCTGACCTGTGTGGCCCGTGGTGGTGGCCGTGCACTGGAGATGATGGACCGTCACCGTATGGATCTGCTCTCTACTGAGTAATCCCTAAAGTGCAGTACTTCTATTCATTCAGGCCGGTTTTTACCGGCCTGAATTGTTTCTTGGTTCCTTAAAATAAGTACTGGTAGTTAAGTACCTAAACCATTGCTTTCGCATCGTCTGGCGGAGTCTTTACTGGGACGAAAGAAGACCACATAAAAACACTGATTTTTTACAAAACACAGCTACTTGTTAACAGACTTTCTTCGTACATTAGAGGCAACACAACCCCGCTCATTAATATGTTCAGATATAAGATGAGCCACATATGAGGTGCGAAAGATGAACGCAGGAAATACTCTCAAGCCACTGCAGGATATTGTTGGTGCAAACAATCCAATGTTTGTTGCTGCGATCATTACAGACGACGGTGTTGAGGTGCCCATCACTACGGATATGATCGAAAAGTCCATCAATCGTATTGAAAATGAAAACAGCCGCTACGCTGCCCTGACAGTGACTAAGCACTGAGGCAGAATGTAAAGTGGTCACTCTAAAATTAATAATAAACTCAGCCGAAGGGGGCGTCTAAACACAGGCAGCTGGATTAATACAATAAGTGCAATCGCAGCCAAGTGTTTATGCAGCCCCTTTACCACTTGTGTTCTTAACCCCTCTTTATTACAAGCCCTTACTTCTTTTTATCGCCCACCGGTACGCCGAACAGATCTAACAGAATACAGGCAAGAATTGCTGTCATAAGATATCCGGTGATAAATATGCCCGGAATAGCCGCATAGCCCAGTACATGCCAAATAACCCACTCTAATTGACTCATTGCTTAACCTTTTTTCTTCACAGCACCAGAAGATGGTGGGCTCCACTGAGGTACGTTTTCCATATCAGGAAGCCTGTGGGCGATGCCTTTGTGGCAGTCGATGCATGTAGCCTGTCCGGTAGCCAGATAGGTTCTGTGCATATAAGCCGCCTGGCTGGATTGGAGGGTGTAATCCATGGATTCCATCTTGTGGCAGTTACGGCACTCCTGAGAATCATTTTCCTTCATACGCTGCCACTCCCGTTTGGCCATGTGCAGGCGATAATCCTGAAACTTCTGACGGGTGTCGATAGTGCCGGCAATTGCACCAAACACCTCTTTGCTGGCCTGTACCTTGCGGATAATTTCATTGGTGAAATTGTGGGGCAGATGGCAGTCGGAGCAAGTGGCCTGTACGCCAGAGCGGTTGGTGTAATGAATGGTGGGCTTAATCTCCCGCAGGTTCTCCGTCATACCGTGACAGCTGGTACAAAAGTCTTCCGTGGCCGTCTGTTCCAGCATAGTGTTGAAGCCGCTCCAGAAGCTAACACCGGCAATAAATCCAAAGGCCAGAATAATCCATAATGCCAGAGCAACGGGCTGAGTGAGCCGTGTCCAGTAATGCAGACACCACCTGGGTATCCTGTTCCTGATACTCATTGCTGCAAACTCTTAACCGGCTTGAACAGGTTTTCTATCAGCGGAGGTGCGTTTTTTTGGGGGACATGGCACTGGGTGCAGTTGTAACGGCTGGGGGACACATCCGGGAGCATATGTCCATCCCTGTCCCGGAAATGGGACACGCCAATAGGGGTAGCTTTGAACTTTGGGGCATTCTCCAGGCTGTGGCAGGCCAGGCAGGGGTTGCTGTTCGCCGTGATATCGTAGCCGCGAATGCTGTGGGGGATAAGCGGCGGCTGTCCAACATAATTTGGCAATGGTTTTTTGATTTCTTTAGGAAAGTCTTTGAGTCGTGGGGGGCTTTTTTCATCAAGAAGTGGAGTGTTGCCACGCAATGATTCTGGTTCACCCTCCATGGCGTCATAGTCGGCGCGTACTACTCCAATACTCAAAAGTACAAATAAGGCTGAGAGGCTTGTTATGCCGTTGAAAGTTGATCGTTGCATGGTTACGCCCCCTCAACCTTAACGGGACATTTCTTGAAGTCAGTTTGTTTGGACAGCGGGTCGGTGGCATCCAGTATCAACTTGTTAACCAACTCTGACGCATCAAAGAAGGGAATAAATACAACCCCTCTTGGCATGCGGTTGCGTCCACGTGTTTCCACTCGGGTGAGGATTTCACCCCGTGGTGAGCTAACGCGCACCTGAGTGCCACGGCGCAGGTTACGCTCTCGGGCATCTGCCGGGTTCATAAACAATACAGCGTCGGGAAACGCTTTATACAGTTCGGGAACACGTTGAGTCATAGTGCCGGAATGCCAGTGCTCCAGAACACGGCCAGTACAGAGCCATAAATCGTACTCTTCATCGGGCATCTCAGGAGGTGGCTCGTAGGGGAGGGCGAACAACCAGGCTTTACCATCCGGCTTGCCGTAGAAATAAACCTCCTGACCTTTTTTAACAAAGGGATCGTAGCCTTCCCGATAACGCCATTGGGTTTCCTTGCCGTTCACAACCGGCCAGCGTAGCCCTCGAGCCTTGTGATACATATCGAAAGGGGCGAGGTCGTGCCCATGACCCCGGCCAAATGTTGCGTACTCTTCAAATAAACCTTTTTGTACATAAAAGCCAAAGTGTTTGGCCTCCATATTTTCCTTATCAGGGTTGGTTTCACTGAGGGGAAACTTGTTGACGTTACCATTTTCATAAAGGACTTCGTAAAGGGTTCTCCCCTTGAAGTGCTGATTACGAATCAGCAGATCTGCAGGCCACACCTCATCAGTTTTAAAACGCTTGGAAAACTCTATAAGCTGCCACAGGTCGCTGCGGGATTCGCCGGGTGGGTTCACCTGTTGGTACCAGAACTGTGTACGCCGCTCTGCGTTGCCGTAAGCCCCTTCTTTTTCAACCCACATAGCCGTAGGAAGAATCAGGTCGGCAGCGCTGGTTGTGACAGTGGGATAAGGGTCGGATACCACAATAAAGTTTTTGGGATTGCGGTAACCTGGATAGGTTTCCTGCTCCAGATTGGGAGCTGTTTGCATGTTATTGTTGCACATTACCCAATAGGCATTCATTTTGCCGTCTTTGAGCATGCGGTCCTGCAGTACGGCGTGATAGCCGACGTTTGGGGGGATTGTTCCTGCAGGGATTTTCCAGATTTTCTCCGTTCTTCTGCGGTGTTCCGGGTTGGTAACCTCTAAGTCTGCAGGCAGGCGATGGGCAAAGGTGCCAACTTCTCTCGCAGTGCCGCAGGCCGAAGGCTGACCTGTGAGTGAGAAGGGGCCACAACCAGGTTTGGAAATCTTCCCGGTAAGCAGGTGGATGTTGTAAATAATGTTGTTCATCCATACACCACGGGTGTGCTGATTGACTCCCATGGTCCATAGAGACATCACTTTTGTATCCGGTTCGGCGTAATACTCCGCCAGCTCCAGCAGGGCGCGAGGGCTAAGGCCGGACATCTGGGATACTTTCTCCAGCGTGTACTCGCTGACAAACCGGGCAAACTCTTTAAAGCTGATGGGTTTTGAGGTGCCGCTGTCAGGATTTTTCGCTTTATTTTGCAAGGGGTTTTCAGGTCGCAGACCGTAGCCAATGTCTGTGTCTCCCCGGCGGAAGTGAGTATGTTTTTCAACAAACTCTCTATTAACCCGCCCCGTGCTAATAATGTGACTACAGATAAAGTTACCGATAGCCAGATCGGTTTGTGGCTTAAATATGAGTACGTGATTAGCCAGATCACAGGAGCGGTGCTCGTAGGTTGAGAGAACTGCTATGCGAACATGGTCATGTGCGAGGGCGCGGGCAGCGATACGGCTCCAGAGAATAGGGTGCATCTCCGCCATATTAGAGCCCCAGAGTACAAAGACATCACTGTTCTCAAAGTCATCATAACAACCCATGGGTTCGTCCATGCCAAAGGTGCGTATACACCCGCCCACAGCCGATGCCATGCAATGTCGTGCATTAGGATCAATATTATTGGAACGAAAGCCGGCCTTCATGAGTTTGGAGGCTGCATAACCTTCCCAGACAGTCCACTGCCCTGAGCCAAACATGCCAACCCCTGTTGGCCCCACATTTTTCAGGGCTTTCTTGAACTGTTTTTCCATTTCATCAAAAGCCCGCTCCCAGGAAACGGGGGTGAAGTCCCCACTCTTATCATATTTCCCACCTTTCATACGTAGCAGAGGGGTTGTCAGACGATCTTCGCCGTACATGATTTTGGAGAGGAAATAACCTTTAATGCAGTTCAGCCCTCGGTTAACCGGTGCTTCTGGGTCTGCCTGAGAAGCCACCATGCGTCCGTTCTGCACCCCCACCAGAACGCTGCAGCCGGTGCCACAGAAACGACAGGGAGCCTTGTCCCAGTGAATCGTGCTGTCAGCCTTCTCGGAGGCAATCAGCTTCCCGGCAGCTTTGGGGAGTGTAAGTCCTGCTGCACTGGCGGCTGCAGTGGCCGCGGAGTTGCGTATAAAATCTCGACGATCCATAGCAGCAGGCTCACTCACAGTGAGAGTAGGCAAGAGATACATCGACAACACCTCTGATGCTCCAGATGTTGTCGATGTTATCTACAACTGGTGTTGGCAGGTGATTTTTATTTGTAATGGAGGTGTCTTCTATCGTCACAGCCATGCGGCCCGACTCATCGCAGGCATGAATCACCAACCCCGGAATCGAGGTGAGTTGTTGCTTTACCTGTGGCATCAGATCAGGCTTTGACAGAATAACCAGCCCACAGATATCAATAGGTTGCTGTGTGCACTTACTCATAAATTATTCCCGTTCGCGCGGTCTTCAATGGCATTTACGGGGCAGACACTCACGCAAGCCCCACAGCCGGTACAGCTTTCGCTGTTGACTGAGGGTGTGGAGATACCGAGAACAGAGTAGTTCAGTTTTATGGCGTTTGACTCACATTCATCTGCACAGCGGCTGCAGGTCACGCCATTTAGTGCAAGGCAATTGTCTTTTATGTGAGCGATATACGTCCATGGTTTTTGACTGGGGTGTTGTTTGATGAGTGCACCGGCCTGACAGGCTGAGACACACTCGCCGCAAAAAGTACACTCACCCTTATGAAAGTTGACCTCTGGAAAACCGCCATCGCCGGTAGTAATAATGCTCTCAGGGCATTGTCTTATGCAGTTCCCGCAGCGTGTGCAGGCATTGAGGAAGTCTTCTGCGGGCAGTGACCAGGGAGGATAGAGAGGGGCATATACAGCTGTTTTAGCATCAGTGGATGGATGCAATATGCCGCGCAGGAGATTGCGTCTGGTTCTGTCAATCACTGGTGTGAGCCACTCTCTTTATAGAATAGAGGGCTTTACAGAATAGAGGGTGCTTAATGGCCTGTGTCAATCTTTGGTTCGAGAAACCATGATTAGCTCCCAATCTGGTGATACAGTGCGATCAAAATATAATTGCGTGATGGTAGCCAGAGCACACCACTATAGCGCAAATCAATTATAAAAAAACAAACCTGTTCTCGGTCTGCTTCTTCTGATAGGGCTTGCACTGTTTTTTGGGTTTATTTGCTTGTGACGATATTTTTGTAAGCGCAATCTCTCTATCACATTTTGTATAAAAAAAGCTTACTGGTTGTGCCAGTAAGTCTTTTTTGTATGTCAGCACTTCCCGCATAGCCCCTAAGCCATTTAAAATAAGTGGTTTCACCCGGAGCTTGCAGGAGCACTCCCATTAATCCCATATTTCGAAAGGGGCAGTCTTTAGGAGCCAGCTTTACTTTTCTTCTGGCGCTGTCTCTGGCCTTGATTTTTGTCGACCACCGTTTCGACACTCTCACGCAGGTACGCAAAGCCTTGTCTGTTGTGGTAGCACCCATTCAGTGGCTGGCGGATACGCCCGCTCGGGTAACGGACGACGTTCGTCTTGTGGTCAGCTCCCGGTCTGGGCTCGCTCAGGAGAATGCCCGCCTGAAGGCGCGCACGCTGATTCTGGAACAAAAGGTTCAGAAGCTTGCCTCCCTTAATGCCCAGAATGTTCGCCTCCGTGAACTGCTGAACTCATCCCGGATTGTGGATGAAAAGGTGGTAGTCGCTGAACTGATTGGTATCGACCCTGATCCCACGATCAAACAGATCCTGATCAATAAAGGTGATATGGACGGTGTTTACGAAGGCCAGCCATTGCTTGATGCCACCGGTGTGATGGGGCAGGTGATTCAAACCAGCCCGCTGAACAGCCGCGTAATTCTTATTACCGACAGCAGTAGCCGTATCCCGGTACAGGTGAATCGCAACGGCTACCGTGCCATTGCTGCGGGCACATCTTCAGGTACAGAGCTGGAGCTACTTCATGTTCCTGCCACTGCCGACATTAAAAAAGGTGACCTGTTGGTGACTTCGGGCATGGGGCAACGCTTCCCGGTGGGTTATCCTGTAGCGGAAGTGACGGATGTTCACCGTAACGCGGGTTATCCGTTCCTGACTATTCACGCTGCACCACTGGCTCGTTTGAACCGCAGCCGACTGGTGATGCTGGTGTTTATCTCCGAGCGGGAAGTCTACGGACAGGCCGAGCCTCTTACCGAAGAGAGCAAAAATAAAGAGAGTGCTTCACAATGAGACAGAAACACGCTCACTGGCTGGTGTGGCTGACGATGCTGATGGCTGCGGTATTCAGCCTTCTCCCTATGCCTGAGCTGGTGGCCTATGCGCGACCAGCCTGGGTACCCCTGGTGGTGATTTTCTGGACGCTGGCACTGCCTCAATATTACGGGCTGTTTTTTGCCTGGATTGCCGGCCTGATTATGGATGTACTATATGGCACAGTATTCGGTCAGAATGCCATGGCCATGTTGTTTATGGCACTGGCAGTCCACCAGCTCCACCGTCGGCTAAGGATGTACCCCTGGTGGCAGCAATGTTTTATGGTGTTGGTTATCGTAGGGTTGTATCAGTTGGCAGTGCTATGGATTGGTAATGCCACAGGGCGAGTGAATCCGTCGTTGCTCTATCTGTTGCCATCAGTTACCAGTGCCTTACTATGGCCCTGGCTGGCTGCTTTGCTCCACAGTTTGCGCAGACGATTTATTGTTATTTAGGTGAGCGATGACGATGGCTGCCCCATCCTTTCTGTATCTGGCTTCCCGTTCTCCACGCCGGCGTGAACTTTTGAATCAGGCGGGCGTGCCTTTCCGGCTGCTGGATATGGAAGTTGATGAAACTGTCCTTGCTGGTGAATCCGCTGTGGCTTATGTGGAGCGTCTTGCACGCAACAAGGCCACCAAGGGGTGGCGTATTCTTTCTGTCAGCAAATCGAAAGAATTGGCGCCTGTGCTTGCTGCCGATACAACTGTAGCGCTGGCTACCGATATACTGGGAAAGCCAGAGTCGCCGGAACAGGCGGTGGATATGCTTATGCAGCTTCAGGGGCAGGAGCACACCGTTCACACAGGGGTTGCTCTTTGTTTTGATACAAAAATTGAAGCGCGGGTTGTGACAACAATGGTGCGCTTCGGACAATTTTCTCAGGACATGGCCACCCGCTATGTGGCAACAGGTGAACCCATGGATAAGGCTGGTGCCTACGGTATCCAGGGATTTGGAGGTGTACTGGTAGCGGGAATTGAAGGCAGTTATTCCAATGTTGTCGGGTTGCCGGTTCAGGAAACAGTAGAGCTGGCCCGCCTGTTCAACGTACCTTTTTGGCAGCAGACTGCTGGAAGTTGAGGTTAAGGGTTGGGGGTTAGGGATGAGCGAAGAAATATTGATGAATATCACGCCCATGGAGTCCCGTGTGGCACTGGTAGAGAATGGCGTTCTGCAGGAGGTGTATGTAGAGCGTTATCGCAGCCGTGGTATTGTCGGCAACATCTATAAAGGGAAGGTTGTCAGGGTTCTGCCCGGCATGCAGGCGGCTTTCGTGGATATTGGCCTGGAGCGCGCTGCGTTTATCCATGCCAGCGAAATCTACGAGCGGGGCGAAAAGGCCGACGGTCAGGAACCCGGCATTGTGGAACTGGTGCATGAAGGGCAGGCGCTGGTGGTGCAGGTTACTAAAGACCCTATCGGCTCCAAAGGTGCCCGTCTCACCACTCATATCTCTATTCCTGCCCGCTATCTCGTTTTTATGCCCCACAATACCCATGTTGGTATCTCTCTGCGTATCGAGGATACAGGGGAGCGTGACCGTCTGCGCACCATTGTTGAAGAGGTTATGGATAGAGAAGGCCTTAAGGATAAGGGCGGCTTTATACTGCGAACTGCAGCGGAAGGCATAAGCGATAAAGAGATTTTAGCGGATATCCTTTTCCTCCATCGTCTCTGGGAAACAGTGGAAGAGCAGCGCAAATCCAATAAGGCACCTTCCTGCATTTATGAAGACTTGCCCCTGCACCTGCGCACTATGCGAGATCTGGTGGAACCGGATATTGAAAAAATCCGCATCGATTCTGAAGAAACCTTCAACAAGGTGAAGAAGTTTGTACGCAAGCTGGTACCCCACCTGGACGGTCGAGTTGAGTACTACACAGGTGAACGCCCTATCTTCGATCTGTTCAGTGTGGAAGATGAAATCAACCGCGCTATGTCCCGTCGGGTTGAGCTAAAGTCTGGCGGCTATCTGATTATTGATCAGACCGAAGCCATGACTACCATTGATGTGAACACGGGCGGCTTCGTTGGTCATCGCAACCTTGAAGAGACTATTTTCAAAACCAATCTGGAAGCAGCCCATGCTATCGCCCGGCAACTGCGCCTGCGCAATCTTGGCGGCATCATCATTATCGACTTTATTGATATGGAAGATGTAGAGCATCAGCGTCAGGTTCTGCGGACGCTGGAAAGAATGCTGGAGCGGGATCACGCTAAAACCAATATTACCGGCGTATCTGAGCTGGGGCTGGTGGAGATGACCCGCAAGCGCACGCGGGAATCGTTAGAAAACACACTGTGTGAACCATGTCCAACCTGTCAGGGGCGGGGCACGTTGAAAACAGCAGAAACGGTTTGCTACGAAATTTTCCGGGAAATCATGCGGGAAGCGCGCACCTACGAGAGCGACAGCTACCTTGTACTGGCTTCCGAACAGGTTGTGGATCAACTGCTGGATGAAGAGTCGGACAATGTAGCTGAACTGGAATCGGCCATGAAAAAAACTATTCGTTTTCAGGTGGAGCCCCGTTACAGCCAGGAGCAGTTTGACGTTGTTCTGGTGTGAGTAAATAGAAAGGACATTAACGCTTGAATCAGCGCTTTTTTAGTCGTGACCTCAGTAACCGGTGCCTGTGCGCCGGTTTTGTGTATAGTCGATGAAACGTATCGCTCTGCACATTTCCCGTGCAACCAAAGTCGCTCTTGTTTTCCTGCTGGTGCTGGTGGCTATGGCGCTCTCGGTTGCGCGTTTGCTTTTGCCAATGGTGGATGATCTGCGCGAGCAGGTGCAGGAGCAGATCAGTGCAGTAGTCGGTGCTCCGGTTGACCTGGGAGAGCTCTCCGGCTCAGTTGTGAACTTTAATCTTGCGGTTGAAGTGAGCGAGTTAACGGTTTTTCAACCGCAACACCCTGCGCAAACCAGCCTGCAGTTAACAGATATTGTGCTCGAGTTAGACACTCTTTCCAGTCTGACGCATATGCAGCCTGTTTTTCAGCGCATATCTATTGGCGATGGACGGTTAATGGTGGATGGGCAGCCGGGCTCTCTTGCTCTTACTGGATTCCCTGCTTCCCCCGTGGAAGCTCACACAAGGCCAAAACGTGAGCGGGCACATATTCGCAGAGTTCTGGATTTGATTGCGCAGCAAAGGCTGATTGATTTTCGGGATCTGCACTTTGTTTTTACTATGCCTTCCGGTGAAACCAACGAGGTGGCTGTTCGTCGTATGGTTCTGTCGGGCTCGCCTGTGAATAGAAGACTGGCGGCAGTGATTGAGACGGATACCGGGCAGGAAGTGAACCTGACTATGCACTTGTCAGGGCGTGCCTACAGCTGGCCGGATGTGATGCTGGGGGGGTATGTGTCAGTACCATCAATCGACCTCAAACCCTGGCTGCCTTTGTTGCCCAAAGCCCTGAAAGAAGAAACCGGACTACAAATCAACCAATTGCATTCCGGCACAAAGCTGTGGTTCTCCTATACCCCCCAGGGGTGGGATGTGCGCGGGCAGGTTCGCTCAGACATGCTGGATGTGGATTGGAAGGGACAAACCCTTCCACCCCTGACAGCATTACGCTCAGATATCGCCTTGACATTTTCGCGGGAAGAGCCCCCTCGGCTTTGGTTGAATGACCTGTCGTTTATATACTCAGGCTTTCCTTACCCAGAAAGCAATTTGTTTATGGAGTGGCGCGACAAAGGTGAGCGCAGCTTTACCCTGACGGCTGATACCGTTCACCTCCAGCCTTTGGCTCTCGCTATTACGGCTTCAAAGCAAATGCCGAAGATTGTAGATGACGTAGTGGCTCGGCTGGCTCCCCGTGGACGCTTAAATAATTTTGTTCTGCGGACCTACCCCGACCGTAAACCCTTCGATTTTGAACTGACGGCTGATATGCGCAACGTGGGGGTTGACCACTATTATGGGGCACCTTCTGGTGAGCGGGTAAACGGCAGTTTTCGTATGAATGCTAATGCTGGCGTGATTGATGTGGATAGCTCCGAGTTTACTCTTGGGCTGGAAAACGTATTTGATGATGTCTGGAACTTTGATCGCGTCGTCGGGCGTTTGTACTGGCATATCGTGGATGATGTTTACGTACTGCGCTCTGATGGCTTGTCTCTCCATGGTGGAGAAGGCGTTCTGAACACCCGCTTACGTTTGGACATTCCTTTCGATGCCAGCAAAAACATCTGGATGGCGCTGGAGGCGGGTGTTGTTGATGGTGATATTGCTTATGCCGGTAAATACCTGCCCACCAAAGCCGCGATGTCCAATGAACTGTCGGACTGGCTGACGGGGGCTATTAAAGGCGGCGATATTCGTCAGGGAGCGTTTATCTGGAATGGTCCTCTCACCGGCCCGTATGTCCCTAATGATACAAGCTGGGGGTTATTTTTTGATGTCTCCAAAACAGCTTTTGCCTTTGATGCGAACTGGCCGGCAGTAACAGATATTGATGGGCTGGTTTCTGTGGATCAGGACGAAGCGCTGGTGCGAGCAGATAAGGCCAGGCTTTACGACAGCCGCCTGTCTGGGGTTACAGCGTTTGTGCCGGAGATATTGGGTAATAAACCGTTGATGCTGAATATTAAAGGGCAAGCTGCCAGTGATGGTGTAGATGGCCTGCGCATCCTGCAGGAGACACCTGTTGCTACAGCTATCAATCATGCAGCTGATCGTTGGAGTATGACTGGTCCTCTTGCTGTCAACCTTGATCTGGATATTCCTCTTACCGCTGGAGCTGAAGGTGACTACCGGATAGGTGTGCGATTGAACAACAATAGTTTTACAGTTCCTGAGGCAAATATTACCGGCAACGCATTGAATGGAGAGGTGCTCTACTCCTCTAAGGGGTTATCTGGCAGGGATTTAACAGGTGAAGTGTTCGGCAACCCAGCCTCGCTAAATCTCTCTACCAGAAAAACAGGGAAATCTGAAACAACACTGCTGGATGTGAAAAGCCGGGTTTCCATGGAGACGCTGTCGAAGTGGTTAGGTCAGGACTTTTATGGGCTGGCGACGGGTGAAACGGATTATCGTGCGAAAGTGAGTATTGGCAACAGTGTGAAAGTGGATGTGACATCTGATTTAACAGGTGTTGCAACAACGCTGCCTGCCCCACTGAGTAAGTCTGCCAAGGATAGAGAGCCCATAAGAGTCAGCGTAAATGTGGCGAAAGGACAGCCGGTTACTGTTCGTGCTGAGCTGGAGCAAAAAGCTGTTCTTGGAATGAAACTGGACGATAAAGGTCGCCTGACCAGTGTGGGAGCGCACTTTGGTGAAGGTAAGCTGTTTGCACCCAAGAGCCTATATCCTGAAACCGGCATTTTATTAACCGGACAATTGAATGAACTCCAGCTGCAGCCCTGGGTGCAGTGGTGGAATAATTCTCCCTTTGCTGGTGATGCCTTAGAGGAAAGCACGTCACAATCAACAACCCCTGCCAATCAGTCATCAACTGGATTGCTATCACACATTGAGGTGAAGAACTTTGGTGTTCGCCACCTTTTCTGGAGTGGTGACGATGAGATTTTCTCTGATTCTCTGGTGGATATTTCCCGTGATGGACAGGCGTGGGACGTGCGCTTTGTTGCTCCCGATCTTGTAGGTTCTGTGTCCGTGTTGGGTGGAGACGAACCTCTCAAAGTTGATATTGACAGGCTGGATATTCCTTCTTCTGTACTGCCTCAACACAAGGTAGAAACGGACGAGCAGGGACGTGCGATACCACTTCCCCCCGAGAAAGACGATGAAGATCCTCTGGAGCAGGTTGATCCTGCATCCTTGCCAGATATGAATGTTACTATCCGCAAAATTCGTCTGAGTGGTCGAGACTTCGGGCACCTGTCTTTTAATGGTAGAGGCATAAAAGACGGAGTTCAGGTGAATGATATTCAAGGGGAGTTAGGAAATGGCGTATTTGATGGGTCGCTAACATGGCGGCTGCAGAATAAACTGCATAAAACAACGCTGACTGCCAGCTTTGGCAGCTCGGATATTGAAACCATGCTGGAGAGCTGGGGATACCCTAATCTTCTTACAGCGAAAAAACTCGATGACCGCATTAACCTGAACTGGCAGGGTTCTCCGGCAGATTTTGATATGAATGATCTGACTGGCGATTTGACCTTTGATATTCGCGATGGGCGCTTCCTTTCTGTAGATACGGCCTCCGGAGCACTGCGCTTGTTTGGTGTGCTGAACCTTGATGCAATTACGCGACGCCTGCGCCTGGATTTCTCTGACCTTTATAGTAGCGGCATGGCGTTTGACAGCGTAAAGGGAAAAATGAACTTTCAAAATGGTTTGATTACTTTCAGTGAGCCTGTTGTAGTCAAAGGGCCGGCAACGGATTTACACCTTGGCGGGCAGCTGTATGTGCCGGATCGTTCCCTGAATATGGAATTGGTCGTAACCCTGCCGGTGACCCAGAATCTTTCTGTAGTAAGCTTGCTGCTTGGGCAGCCCTACATTGCCGGTGCCACCTATCTGTTCGACAAGCTTCTTGGTAGTACAGTGGAGCCGTTCGCCAGCCTGCGTTACGAAATCAAAGGCAGCTTCTCAGAACCGGAAGTGAGGCTGGATCGGCTGTTTTCCAACAAAGTCGGCAGCAAAAAACAGCCACAAAAGCGTGACCCGGAAGCTCTGCAGAGGGAGTGATGGCTATTGCCTCATCACTCCCCCTCCCATACCATGAAGATCGACGTAATTCAGGGAACACCTGCCAGATGACCGATATTCTGACCCAGGCTAAACAGCAGCTACTCGTACCTTCCGCTCTCGATGAGGGCCATTTGGAGAGGGTTATTCACGGTATGCTCGGGCATCGGATCGATGCCGCAGATCTTTATTTTCAGAGCGTACGCCATGAAGGTTGGGTGCTGGAAGATGGCATCGTAAAGGAAGGCAGCTTTAATGCTGACCGTGGTGTAGGTGTGCGCGCAGTCAGCGGTGAGAAGACGGGCTTCGCCTACGCAAATGATATTGCTCTTTCCTCTCTGGAAGCTGCGGCGGGGGCATCTCGCAGTATTGCCCGTGCAGGGCAGGATCGTCAGGTGCAGGCCTGGAGCCGCAGCCAGCCTCTGGCGCTTTACAATGATGCCAATCCCCTCGACTCCCTCTCCCGGGACGACAAAGTCAAGCTTTTGAAAGATATGGATGCAGAAGCGCGCCGCATCGATAATCGTGTGAAGCAGGTGAGTGTGAGTCTGGCCGGTGTGCACGAATATGTGCTGGTGGCGGCAGCCGATGGCACACTGTCTGGCGATGTACGTCCGCTGGTGCGTTTGAATATCTCCGTGATTGTTGAAGACAAAGGCCGCCGTGAGCGTGGTTCTTACGGCGGTGGCGGGCGTGGAGATTACAGCATGTTCTTCCAGGGGAACCTGTGGAAGAAGTATGCGGCAGAAGCTGTGCGTCAGGCTCTGGTAAACCTGGAAGCGGTGGCGGCACCTGCCGGAGCCATGCCGGTGGTGCTGGGGGCAGGCTGGAATGGCGTTCTTCTCCATGAAGCCGTTGGCCATGGGCTGGAAGGTGACTTCAACCGTAAGGGCAGCTCTATGTATTCTGGTCGTATTGGTGAGCGGGTTGCTTCACCTCTATGCACCATTGTGGATGATGGCACCCTTGCGGGCCGCCGTGGCTCTCTCAATGTAGACGACGAAGGCGTAACAGCGTCCAATACTGTGCTGATTGAAAACGGCATCCTTAAGGGCTATATGCAGGATAAGATGAACGCTCGCCTGATGGGGGTTCAGTCTACAGGCAACGGCCGTCGTGAGTCTTATGCTCATCTGCCTCTGCCCCGCATGACCAACACCTATATGCTGGCAGGCCAGCATGAGAAGGATGAGATTATTGCTTCTGTGGAGAAAGGTATTTATGTGGCAAACATGGGGGGCGGCCAGGTGGATATTACCTCGGGCAAGTTTGTGTTCTCCACCAGTGAGGCTTACCTCATTGAAGGGGGTAAGATTACTGCTCCGGTGAAAGGCGCAACGCTGATTGGTAATGGCCCGGATGTGATGAACAGGGTGTCCATGGTGGGTAATGATCTTGAACTGGATACCGGGGTTGGGGTTTGTGGTAAAGAAGGTCAGTCTGTTCCTGTGGGGGTTGGTCAGCCGACTTTGAAGATTGATGAGATTACTGTGGGTGGCACCAGCGCCTGATTGAGTTCAGGCGGTGGGAGGTTTCTGGCTGTTTCCCGTACCGATGGGCAGTCCCTGCCCTGCGGTACTAACCGGCCATCCATGGCCTCTGAAAACAGCCAGAAACCTCCCACCACCTCTGTGAGTTATGTGTTAGTTTTCACTCACTTCCCGTAAATAACGAAACAGCTTTTTGCTGACCGTTGCTTTCTTCTCTTCATTTTTCTCTTTGCTCACATTGCGAATCAGCTGACGCAGATGCTGGGCATCGGTAGCTGGATAGGCTTCCATAAATTCACCCAGTGCTGCATTACCTTCTTCTACCAGACGATCACGCCAGCGTTCCAGCAGGTGGAAACGGCGGTTGTACTCGTCGCTGCTGGTGTCTAGCAGGGCCAGCTGGTGGCGGATGGCGTCGATGTCCTGATCCAGCATCAGTTTACCGATAAAGCCGAAGTGACGTTTACGGGCGTTATGGCTGGTGATTCGCTTGGTTTCCAGCAGGGCATCTACAATACGGCCTTCCAGCGGGAATTTTTCCAGTTGACCGGGTTTCAGGTTGGAGAGCTTTTCGCCCAGTTCGCGGAGTTCGTGGGCATCTCGCTTGAGTTCGGACTTGCTGACCAGGATGATCTCTTCGTCCTGTTCTTCCTCAAAGAGAGGTTCTCTGTTCTTGCGCATTCTGTAGCCAGTTAATGAAATATGGTCGCTATTGTAGGCTGCGGTTTACTCGCGGAAAAGCCCGGCTGTAGAATGTGGCTAAGAACCTATCGGATAGGGAGAGGTAATGAACAGTCAGGTGCAACCGGTTATTGATCCGGTACTTGAGGAGCAGCGTCTGACCACGCTGGTGTCCGACATTATTGATGAGGCCCGCAAGCAGGGGGCGACCGCCTGTGAAGTGGGGGCCAGCTCGGATGCCGGTTTGTCCACCACCGTGCGTATGGGAGAAGTGGACACAGTCGAATTTAACAAAGATCAGGGTTTTGGTATCACTGTGTACTTTGGTCAGCGCAAAGGTTCGGCCAGCACCAGTGATGATACACCAGAGGCGATTCGGGATACGGTGAGGGCAGCCTGTGATATCGCCCGTTACACCAGTGAAGACCCTTGCGCAGGTTTGGCGGATGCTGACCAGATGGCCACTGAGTTCCCCGATCTCGATCTGTATCACCCTTGGGGTATCAGCGCAGAAGAGGCGATTGAGCGGGCTAAAGAGTGTGAAGATGCGGCCCGCAGTGCCAGCAATCTGATTACTAACTCCGATGGTGCAACGGTGAACTCCCATCAGGGTTGCCGTGTATACGGTAACAGTCACGGCTTTATTGGTCCTCATCGTTCCAGCCGTCAGAGTGCCAGCTGTGTGGTGATTGGTCAGCAGGGTGAAGAGATGCAGCGGGATTACTGGTACACAGTGGCCCGTGACGGCAATCAGCTGGAGGCGATGGCTGATGTCGGCCGCAAGGCCGCTGAACGCACCCTGGGGCGTCTGGGAAGCCGTAAGGTATCTACCGCTACTGTGCCTGTGATTTTCAGTGCAGAGCTGGCAGGGGGCTTTGTGGGCCATCTTATGGGTGCTATCAGCGGTGGTGCCCTGTACCGTGAGTCTACATTCCTCCTGGACCATAAAGGTAAGAGGATTTTCCCTGACTGGGTGAATATCTACGAACGCCCTCAGCTAAAAGGCGGTATGGGCTCCATAGCTTTTGATGGTGATGGCCTGCAGACCCGCGACCAGTCCTTTATCGTGGATGGTGTGCTGGAGAGCTACCTGTTGAGTACTTACTCCGCCCGTAAGTTGGGTATGACCAGTACCGCTAATGCTGGCGGTGCCCACAATCTGTTCCTTGACAGTAATGCCGGTGATCTGGATTCTCTGGTGAAGGATATGGGGACAGGCTTGCTGGTCACCAGCTTGATTGGTCAGGGTATCAACATGGTAACCGGTGACTACTCCCGTGGTGCCGGTGGTTTCTGGGTGGAGAATGGTGAGATCCAGTTCCCGGTTTCCGAAGTCACCATCGCAGGTAACCTGAAAGATATGTTTATGAATCTGCGGGCTGTGGGTAACGATATTGATCGTCGTGGCAATATCCAAAGCGGATCGCTGCTGGTGGACGGCATGACAGTTGCTGGCGAGTAACAAAACCTCAACAGACCCTGATAGTCATCGTGTTTTTCTCTACTAAACTTTCCGGCCAGATCTGGCCGGAAAGTTGTTTATGAACCTACTCACTTCTCTTCGTATATTTTGTAGCTGTCTTTTTCTTGCGCCTCTTATCCCTTTTGCTGACACACTTGTGCGAGGACTCCCGGTAAAGCCCGTATCTCTTGATCCTCATCGCTTTCTGGGCTCACCAGAAGCGGCAGTGCTCAAGGATATGTTCGAAGGTTTAACTGTTCAGGATGAAGCTGGTAACCCTTCTCCGGGAGCAGCGGAGAGCTGGAGTGTGTCTGAGGATGGGCGAATATGGATTTTTCAGGTTCGGCAGGGGTTAACCTGGTCTGATGGCTCCCCTCTTACAGCAAAAGACTTTCTTTATAGCTTCCAGCGTCTGGCTGATCCGACAACCCGTGCTCAATACAGCTGGTATCTTGAGCTGGCAGGGGTTAGAAACAGCCATCAGGTGATAACGGGAGAGTTACCCCCATCTGAGCTGGGTGTCCATGTGCTCAATGCACATACGTTGGTTATAGTGCTGGACGAACCACGCTCATGGCTTCCGGCTCTGCTGACGTTTCCTGCTTTTTTACCTGTTTCTGAACAGGCTATTCAAAGGTGCGGCCCTCTGTGGGCGGAGACGGAAGAATGTGCTGTCACTAATGGTCCTTATCGTTTTCTAGTGTGGAATGATGACAAAATTTTATTAGAGCGAAATTTAAAGTTTCATCGTGAATCTATGGAGGCTCCGGAGGAGGTTGTATGGAAAGTATTTGGCTCCATTCTGGATGAGGCTATGGCCTTTCAGCAGCAGGATCTTGATATCTCTTCGCCTATTCCAGTGGAACTGGGTATGTGGCAAAAGGGTGATACCGACGTACAGCGGCGCCAGCTCAATACCACTTATCTTGTCTTCAATCCTCAGGAGTCACGTCTGACACCGGAGCTGCGCCAGGCACTGGCTGATATTTTGGACAGGGAAGCCATTTATCCAGGTGGAGATAAGGCGGATCAGGCATGGACGCTGATTCCTCCGTGGACTCGTGGTTATCATTTTCAGCAACCCGATGCCGCGACGGTCAATCAGGGAATACGGGATCAGCAGGCGAGAGCATTATTGGCACAAGCGGGGATTGATGAGCAAAACCCTGTACAGCTTGAATTTCTTACCACTCACTCAAACTACAGTTGGCCAGTGAGATCTATTGCTGTGCAATGGCGCAGATTGCCCGGTGTGAATGTGAAGGTTGTGACTGTTGGCTGGGAAGAGTATGTGCACCGTATCAACAGTGGGGATTACCATATTCTGCTGGGCCACTGGCTGGCGGCTTACAATGATCCTTCCGCATTTCTTTTGTTGGGAAGTCGGCACTTTACCTTATTTCCTCCCGGTTTAATGGACGAAAACTTTGAAGGTGAACTGCAGAAGGTTATGGGGCTGGCGGAGCCTGATGAAAAATATCAGCAACTGGAGCAGCGGCTGCTTGAGTGTTATTCGCTGGTGCCACTGTCACACATCCAGACTTCTCAGTGGGTGCAGCCCTATGTGAAAGGGTTTGATATGAAAAATCCGGAAGGATGGCTGCCGTCTTATCGCTTATCTATCAAGGACTATCCATAAAAGAGAGAGGCAAGGCCAAGGAAGGCCAGGAAACCAACTACATCTGTGACCGTTGTGAGAATGACAGACCCAGCCAGTGCCGGATCAATATCCATCGCCTTTAAGGCCAGAGGCAACATAGCCCCCGCCAGCACGGCAATAAGCAGGTTAATCACCATTGCCAGACCAATAATCAAAGCGATGGTCGGGTCATCAAACCAAAGCCATGCAGCGCCAGCAACAACCACAGCCCAGATGCCACCGTTGAGTAATCCCACAAGAAACTCACGACGCAGTAACCATGATGTGTTGGAGCGACCAATCTGCCCAAGTGCCATAGCACGAATAATCAGCGTCAGAGTCTGACTCCCTGCAATCCCCCCCATACTGGCGACGATGGGCATTAGCACGGCAAGGGCAACAACTTTATCGATAGTGTCCTGAAACAACCCTATGACACCGGAAGCAATAAATGCGGTGAGCAGATTTATCCCTAACCAGATGGCACGACGACGGGACGTTTTGATAACTGGGGCGAAGGTGTCTTCATCTTCATCCAAACCCGCCATGCTCATGATGGAGTGTTCGGCTTCTTCCCGGATCACATCGACGACGTCGTCTACTGTGATGCGCCCCAGCAGATGCCCCTGTTCATCAACAACGGGGGCAGAGACTAAATCTTCCCGCTCGAACAACTGGGCAACGTGGGTATCTTCCATGGATACGGGAATCCCTTGATCCGATTCGTCCATCAGACTGTTCAGCAGAGTATCCGGGTCAGCTGTTAAAAGGTTAGCGATGGAGACGGAGCCAAGCAGATAATCCTTACGATCCACAATGAGGACTTTGTCTACCGGCTCTGGTAATGATTCATGACGGCGCAAATAACGCAGGGCGACATCCACATCGATATCACCACGCATTGTGAGGGTGTCGGTGTTCATCAGGCCGCCGGCGGTATCTTCCGGGTAGGCCAGAACTTCTTCCACCCGCTGACGGTTCTGATGATCCATGGAGTTCAGAACCTGACGGGTAATGCGTGTTGGCAGCTGCTGGAGGATATCGGCCATATCATCGACATCCTGGTCTTCCAGAATGTCTATCAGCTCGGCCACGTTCATCTGGTCAATAAAGAACTGACGAACCTCTTCCCCCAGTTCATTGAGAACATCACCCTCCTCTTCAACGGGAATCAGTTTCCAGAGGATGCTGCGCTGCCGAGGTGGGGAGGACTCAAGAAGGTGGGCAATATCAGCGGCAGACAGGCTGCCGAGCATATGGCGGGTATGCTCGGGCATGTTGCCGGATAAAGCGCGGTCAAGTGCTTCCAGCTGGTCTTCAGAGAGGGTTAGAGACTGCTGATGCTGCAACATGGGAAAATGTGTTACTCACTTTCATCAAAACGATTGGCAACCAGCTCAATAATGGCCTGCAGAGCCTGGTCGGCATCACTCCCTTCCACTTCTAATTGCAGGGAGGTGCCTTTGCTGGCGGCCAGCATCATGACAGACATGATACTTTTGCCGTCCACCATTTTGTTCGGTCGACCAACACGGACAGAACTGGTAAAGCTGGAAGCAACCCCTACGAATTTTGCAGCAGCCCGAGCATGGAGGCCAAGCTTGTTGATGATTTCAATCTGTTCCTGAATCGCCGCCATGTTCTGTTGTTATCCTTATCGGGTTGCTCGTCTGCCGCTGAGAGTTTATTGGGACGCTGCGTGCTCCAGCTCTCGATGGCGAACCTGTACAGAAGCCATGATGTCTGTAAACGCTTTTGCTAACTGCTCACTAATATAGACTGATCGGTGTTGTCCACCTGTGCAACCTATGGCTACGGTCAGATAGCTGCGATTGCCGGATTCAAACTCTGGTAACCAATTATGGACGAACTGGTAGATATCATCCTGCATTCGTTTGACAGAATCGTGAGCAGAAAGAAAATCAATAATCGGTTGCTCCTTTCCTGTCATCCCACGAAGCTCTTCCTGCCAATAAGGATTTGGGAGACAACGCACGTCAAATACATAGTCGGCATCAATGGGGACACCTTTCTTGAAACCGAAAGACTGGAATTGTAACGACAGGTCGTGGCGTTCTTTTCCGGCAACACGCTGGCGAATTACGCTGCGCAGATCGTGTAGTGACAGGCGGCTGGTATCAACGCGCATATCTGCAGAATCTGCAATATAACTGAGAACCTCAGCTTCTTTCTTAATTGCCTCATCAAGAGAAGACTCACCATCACTAAGAGGGTGACGACGGCGAGTAGCACTGAAACGCTTTAACAGTGTTTCGTGGTCGGCATCGAGGTAGATGATATCACCCACCAGATTTTTCTGTTCCTGTAGTTGTTGGTGAATCAATGGAAACTCGGCCAGCTCTCCTGATGTGTTGCGTGCATCAATACTGACAGCGATTAAATTATCCATACTGTCTGGGTTTGAGTGGCAGCGTTTAACCAGATTGAGAAGTAAACTGGCAGGCAAGTTATCAACACAATAAAAGCCCTGGTCTTCGAGAGCTGCCAGTGCAGAACTTTTACCTGAACCGGAACGGCCGCTGATAATAACAAGTCTTATGGTCTTTGACATATCCGAATCAATCCCCCCGTCTGTCAGACAAGCATAGGAAAAAAACCATTAAAAAAATATGTAAAAAACAGAGCCTATATGAAGGGCTCTGTTTTGAGTAGGACATGATGAAAATCAGGCTGTAACTTTAGCGGTGAGCAATCGGTAAAGTGTTTCGCTGCTATCTGCTGACCTTAGCTCTTCACAGAGTGGCGCATCACTGAACTGTTCGGCAATTTGTCGTAAAAAGTCCAGATGCTTTTCAGTTTCCTGTTCTGGAACAACCAGAGCAAAAACCAGATCAACAGGTTCACTATCTATAGCATCAAAGTCGATAGCTTCAGCCAGCCTGAGAAATACAGCCTGCGGCTCTTCCAGGCCAGCGATACGGCAATGGGGAAGAGCAAAACCACTACCAAGACCTGTGCTGCCGAGCTTTTCCCGGATCACAAGCTGGTTAAACAACTCCTTGGCATCGAGGCCGGGTTGCCGCTGACTAATGATGTTGGCGATGTATTCCAGGGTGCGCTTCTTGCTGGCTCCCTGCACGCCAAATAAGGCGTGACCAGGAGCAAGAATATTCCGTAGACTCATTGGATTTTGGACCGGGGATTAGTGTGAAGCCCCCTGAAGGCGATCAATATTCTTTTCCTTATATTTCAGGAGCTGACGATCAAGCTTGTCTGTCATAAGATCAATGGCAGCATACATATCTTCATGTTCGGACGAGGCCGCGATATCTGCGTTACGTACGTGAAGGGTGGCTTCGGCACATTGCCTTTGTTTTTCAACACTCAGAGTAACCTGAATGCTGGTGATTCCATCGTAATGACTGGCGAGTTTATTAAGCTTTTTGGAAACGTACTCGTGCAGAGCTTCTGTGACGTCGAACTGATGACCACTGATCTTAACTTGCATGCGTTACTCTCCTGATGTCAGGTTGAGCAGCCCCGGCAATTCCATACCGGGCCGACACTTTAGATTCTATCATTAGTCCTGTGCTCCGTCTCGGATTTTGCGTATATGGAGACTATTTCCATGAGCCAGAGCAGGTTCAGGCTCAGTTTTTGGCTACTGTTAGCGAAATTTTCAATCAATACGCCGCCAGACTATGGGAAAGCAATGATTTGGATATTTAATCAGTTAAACCAGACGTTTACGCTCATTAGAGGGCGGAATCATAAGTGCCTCCCTGTACTTGGCGATGGTGCGTCTTGCCACCTTTATACCCTGTTCTTCCAGAAGAACAGCCATCTTGCTGTCACTTAATGGTTTTTTCGGATTTTCCTGAGCGACCAGCTTTTTAATCAAGGCTCGAATGGCTGTTGAAGAACACTCTCCTCCTGATGTGGTACTGACATGACTGGAGAAAAAGTACTTGAGTTCAAAAATGCCTCGAGGCGTATGCATAAACTTCTGGGTGGTGACCCGTGAAATTGTGGATTCATGCATATCAACCGCTTCGGCAATATCATGCAGTACCAGTGGTTTCATAGCTTCCTCACCATAATCAAGAAAGCCTCTTTGGTATTCCACAATACGGGAAGCAACCTTAAGCAGAGTCTCGTTACGGCTCTGCAGGCTTTTGATAAACCAGCGCGCCTCCTGCAAATGGTTTTTCAAATAGGTATTGTCATCGCTGGAGTCTGCCCGACGAATCAGTGACGCATAGCTGTCGTTGATACGCAGATTCGGTGAAGTATCAGGGTTCAAATCAACAACCCAACGGCCTTTACGCTTACGTACCAGTACGTCTGGAATTACATATGCCGCTTCTGATTCCTGCAACTGGGAACCGGGGCGAGGGTTCAGGCTTTGAATGATATCCAGAGCGGCTTTCACTTGTGGCTCTTTTAAGCGGGTACGACGCATAAGGGATGCATAATCCCGTGTGCCCAGAAGATCAATGTAGAGATCTACAATACGATGGGCGTTCATCACATCATCGGTGGCTTCAGGAAGCTGGCGTAATTGAATAAGAAGGCACTCGCGTAAATCCCGACAGGCGACACCGACAGGATCAAAGTGCTGAATGCGATTGAGTACCATCTCAATCTCATCCATTTCAATACCCAGTTCCGGGTCCTGCCCTTCCAGGATGTCGTCCAGAGAAACTGTCAGGTAGCCATTGTCGTCAACTCCTTCAATAATGGCCATGGCAATCATGCGATCACTGTCGGACATAGGTGTCAGGTTCAGCTGCCACTCAAGGTGATCCTGGAGGGTTTCGCTGGAGCTGGTGCGGGAGGCGTAGTCATCGGAAGAGGCGTCGGTCTGGCTGTTTGAACCGGAGGAAGGCGCGGCCTGATAAACATCGTCCCAGCCGCTGTCTACGGGCAGGTCTGTTGGAATAGAGTCTGCCCAGTCTTCCTGTGTTTCCCGGGTTTCATCAGTCTTTTCAGCTTTTGCAGATTCATTGAGGTCTGTCAGACCTGCATCGGACAAAGCATCCTGTGTGGCAGGGTCTGACGTCTGCTGTTCATCCTGTTCCAGCATGGGGTTACTTTCCAGCGCCTGCTGAATCTCCTGTTGGAGATCCAGCGTAGAAAGCTGCAGTAGCCGAATGGCCTGCTGCAGCTGGGGCGTCATGGTGAGCTGCTGGCCAATTTTAAGTTCCAGAGATGGCTTCATAGGATCGTATTATCCAGCCTTTACTGCGCAGTCCTGCAAATTGTTGTCATCATCCCTGCCTCTCAAGCATGCCTGAAACGCTACCCGATAAACCTATCTATCACTGAATGGTTTTAAATTCGGAAGTGCTCGCCAAGGTAGACGTCGCGAACCTTCTGGTTGGCCAGAACAGTGTTACTGTTTCCGGACGCGATAATCTGACCCTCGCTCACAATATAGGCATGTTCACAGATGTCCAGTGTTTCTCTAACATTGTGGTCTGTAATCAGCACCCCAATACCTCTGTTTTTCAGATGCGTGACAATTTCTTTAATGTCAGTAACCGAGATGGGGTCAACGCCGGCAAAGGGTTCGTCGAGCAGAATAAAGGAAGGTTCTGTTGCCAGTGCCCGGGCGATCTCTACACGACGGCGTTCACCACCCGACAGGCTCATGCCCAGGTTGTTGCGGATGTGCTGAATATTGAACTCGTTCAGCAAACCTTCCATTTTATCAATGCGTTCTGCTTTGCTCAGGTCTTTCCGAGTTTCCAGAATGGCCATGATGTTATCAGCAACAGTGAGTTTGCGGAATATGGAGGCTTCCTGTGGCAGGTAGCCAATTCCTGCACGAGCCCGGCCGTGCATAGGTAATGGTGTAAGGTCTTTGTCGTCTATAGTGATCTGGCCGCCTTCGGTTTTCACCAGGCCTACAATCATGTAAAAACAGGTGGTCTTGCCTGCCCCGTTGGGGCCAAGCAGGCCGACAATCTGACCACTTTCAATAGAGACAGAAACATCGCGGACGACTTGTCGGCCGCTGTAACTTTTCTTCAGGTGTTTTGCTTGCAGTTGTGCCATAAGGCCTGTGTCTTTCTCTAATCTACTTCGACGAACCGGGCGCCTGATTAGGCTGGATTACCATCTGAACCCGACCGTTGCTTTTACCTTGCTGACCCTGTGCGTTTACAAGCTGTCTGGCCTGATCGTAATCAATGCGATCACCGATAAAGGTATCGCCTTTTTGCTGCAGGCGAGCTTTCTCGATCAGTTTGATTTTTTCGGTGCCCATATTGTAATCAATGGTCACACCCCAGGCTTTTAAAATGCCTTTATCGCCCTCTTGTTCTTCTTCGTAGTAGGCAAGATCGTTGTTGCCTTCTGAAACAACACGCTGTACCTGGCGATTGGTGGAATAGATAGTGATGATGTCGCCGGTCAGTTTGGTGGAGCCCTGAGTCATCACTACATCGCCACGATAAATGGCAATGCCTTTTGCATCATCAATATCCGCACTGTCGGATGAGATATGGATAGGCTGCTCCCTATCTCCCGAGAGCGCCCAGGAGGGCGAGGCGGTGAGTACCGTAGTCAGGGCCAGGCTCAGATAAACCAGACTCTTACCAAAAGGGAGATTAGCGAGTTTCATGTATGCTTCGTACCCTGGATTTAAGCTGAATAAAATCCCGTTTATAGAACGCGCGCATGCCCACAGCATTCACGACGCTGGTCGGGGTTGTCAGGCGCACTGGCAGATTGCTTTCTGCAAATTCCTGCCCAGAGTAAACGGTCATAAAATCTGTGTCTACACGCTGTGCCGGGTTTCCCTGTGCATCCCGTTGCACCATCACCACATTGTCAATCAGTTCAACCGTTTCACCGTCAGGTAAAACACGGCCGCTGTCTGCCGTTGTATGCCATGGTTGTTTACCAGTGACTTGTGGATCGCCGTTGTAGCTCAACAGGTCAGGGTTTTTCAGCAGCGTTGTATCGTTGTGGGGAAAGTGGCTGATTTCATCGGAAACCAGCACAGACTCCAGTTCACCTTCCGGCCCAAACTCTGTGACACGCGCATTGCGTACAAAAAAATCCGGAGCCTTGTTCTGGGCTGCAGCAGGTTTATTGGCGATTGTGTTGGGGTTGTCCGCCGTATACGACCAGAAACCAATCATCCCGATAAACCCAAGAGCGAGAGCTGTGAAAAAGATTTGCCGCAAGGACATTAAACAACACCGGCTTTCAGTAAGTCGTGCATGTTGATAGCACCCACGGGGCGGTTGTCATCATCAATGCAGATCAGGGCGTTGATATTGTGATCTTCCATCACTTTCAGAGCCTCTGCTGCAAGAATGTTTGGTTGGATAGTGACACAGTTGGCGGTCATGACCTCTTCCACGTTGGTAGTTAGCGGGTTGATACCGTTGTCGAGGGTGCGGCGCAGGTCGCCATCAGTGAAGATGCCACGAAGGCGACGGGAGTTATCTGTAATAGCGGTCATGCCCAGGCCTTTGCTGGTGACTTCCAGCAGGGCGGTGCGCAGAGCTGTACCTTCTTCAACCACTGGCAGGCGATCACCAGAGTGCATAAGGTCACTCACCTTCAGCAGCAGACGACGACCCAGACTGCCTCCGGGGTGGGAGAAAGCAAAATCTTCAGCTGTGAAGCCACGGGCTTCCAGCAGAGCAATGGCCAGAGAATCACCCATAACCAGAGTGGCGGTAGTACTGGAAGTGGGGGCCAGATCCAGAGGGCAGGCTTCCTGCTCTACACCGGTGTTCAAGTGGACTTCTGCGCTGGTGGCCAGAACTGATCCGGGATTGCCGGTCATAGCGATCATGGGGATACCCAGACGCTTGAACAGGGGAATCAGTGTAACAACTTCAGAGCTGCCACCGGAGTTGGAGAGGGCAATAACAACGTCATTGGCGGTAATCATGCCCATATCCCCGTGAGCAGCTTCACCAGGATGCACAAAGAAAGACGGCGTGCCGGTGCTGGCAAACGTAGCGGCCATCTTATTGCCGATGTGACCGGATTTACCCATGCCTGTTACAACCACACGGCCACGGCAGTTCAGAATAAGCTCACAGGCTTTGGCAAAGTCATGGTTGATACGGTCCTGCAGAGCCATGACAGCTTGTTGTTCGATATTGACCGTACGGCGACCGGAGGCAATAAACTCTTCGGCGCTTGCTGCGGAGGTGGTCGTAGAGGCGGCCACAGGGGTGGTGGTCGATGTTGTCATAGGAGAGCGTTTATACATACAGAAAACGAATCACGGGATTGTAACGAAACAGGGCGCACCCTGCTATCGTTGAAGTGTTTCTCAGAGTCTGAGCTTAAGGCTGTGTCAGAATCAGGAGACTATAGGCTATATAGCAGCCAAGCAGTAGCGCACCGGAGGCTCTGCCCAGAATCCTGGGGCGTTTGCTGATCAGGGTGAGGAATACCAGAAGCAGGGTCAGACCTGTCATGATCGGGTAGTCCCGGGCAAAGGCGGACGGATCAATATGCATGGGCGATACGATTCCGGGCACAGCCATAACAGCCAGCAGGTTGAAAATGTTAGAACCAATAATATTGCCGATGGCCATATCGTGGTGCTTTTTCAAAGCACTGGCAACACTGGCGGCCAGCTCCGGCAGGCTGGTACCGATGGCTACAACGGTCAGACCAATGGTGAGTTCGCTGACTCCAAGGCCCCGTACAATCTCAGAGGCTGCCCATACCAGCATTTTGGAGCTGGCCAGAAGAACGCCTAAACCACCCAGCAACAAAAATATAGCCTTGTTCTGAGTGATATCGGGAATCTCAGCTTCGCCCTCATCTCCAGCAGAGCTGAGTCCTTCAGGCTTTGGGTGCTTTTGCCAGTAGTTGAAAACCATTAACGTGATAACAAGAGCGACAATCATGGCTATGCCTTCGGCAAAGCCAATGTAGTTGTCATAAATCAGCAGACCTGATGCGACAGTGATGGCAGCCAGCAAAGGCAGCTCCTTCTTTATCAGGCGTTCATCCACAGGAATGGGGGCAATAAGCAGCGTGACACCCAGTACCAGAGCAATGTTAGCGATGTTTGAGCCCAGTGCATTACCAATAGCCAGATCACCATGACCGGAAGTAGCAGCCATAAAAGAAACAAGAATCTCGGGCGCTGAGGTGCCTATAGAGATAATGGTCAGGCCAATCAGCATGGGGGACATGCCCAGATTTCTGGCTGTGACAGCTGCACCGTTTACAAATTGATCAGCGCTCCACATCAAGGCAATAAAGCCGAGAATAAGAGCTCCAGTGGCTAGTAGCATGAATCCTAAACCGTTTGTTTTTTTGTAGAGATATAAAGATGTGAATAAAGGGTGACATTCTACGGATTTCCTACAGGCTTTTCATCCGGCTTTTCAGTGAGTGTTCAAAGCACTTCTGTTATCTGTTTTGGTGACTATTCTGAATAAATAGCTGCAAGGATGCTGGAGTATTTCATGGGTGTTCAGAATATTAAGGAGATTGGCAGGCTGGGTGGTGCTATTGCCCTTGGTCTTGCAACAGGAGGGTGGGTGGCAGGAGAAGTCAGCATTCCTGTAATCGTTTTGGTTGTTGTTGGCTTGGTTGGCCTGATCCTTATGGTTGGCGGATGTCTGGGGGCTAAGGCTGTAGTGGAGCCTGTGTCTCATACTCCAGCTCTTACCCCGGAAGTGGAATCTCAACCTTTCGATGGTGTGAGTGACAGAGGACAAGAGCTTGAGACGGCCATGAAGCAGCTCAAGGATAAGGAAGAGGAGGTCAGCCATTTACATATGGAATGCCAAAAAAATCTGCAGGCTAATCTAGAATTGCTTGGTCAGCTTGAAGACCTTAATCAACAGCTTTCTGAGTCTCAGAAGCTGTTAGAGAAATCCCAAAAAGAGATTGAGCAGATGGAACAACTTAAGGAAAAGAAAGAGGAAGGTAAAGCTGATAAGCGCGATGAAGAAATCATCCGCCTGAAAGAAGAGCTTGCTACCCAGGAAGCAAAACTGGCATTAGTACAAAAGCAGCTCAATGATATGGAACAGTTCTCCACTCTGGGAAGGCAGCTGATCGCAAGTTTTGATCCCAGTGTGAACCCGGACAGCCTCTTGAATGGAGGGATGGAGTTAACTCAGCAGCAAATGGTGGAGGCCATGCAGGATGGGCAGAGGTTCCAGGAAGGCTATCATGCCATGGCCGCAAAAGGCTTCGGAGGCTCCAAAAAAGAACTGATTGCAGCTATGCAGGGTGCGAAGGCACAGTAATACTTTTGCGAAAAGCACGGCGTTTGACAATAAAATCACATGATCTAATCGGTTTGTATGTGACATTGATACAGACACTACTGCTATTGTGTGGCGGTGGGTGTTACACTTCGCAAAAGTTAAAAAACAAAAAATTATTTGTCGTATTGAGGGTAAGTGAATACGACTGCTGGCCATAGCATTGCCTCTGCAGTGGAAACCTGTTGCTGATGAATCAAGAGACTGAAAACTTTATTGAAATCCGCGGACTTGCGTTCAGACGAGGTGAGCGGGTTATTTTTGATAATATTGATATGGACATCCCTCGGGGTAAAGTAACCGGGATTATGGGGCCTAGCGGCACCGGTAAAACAACCTTGTTACGCCTGATTGGTGCACAGCTAAAACCGGATGCTGGTGAGATCTTTGTTGATGGTCAGAATATCTCCCACCTCGGGCGCGAAGAGCTGTTTCGTGCCCGCTCTAAAATGGGTATGCTGTTTCAAAGTGGCGCACTGTTTACTGACCTGACAGTTTTTGAAAATGTAGCCTTTCCCCTGCGTGTTCACACTAAGTTGCCTGAACCCATTGTTCGTGATGTTGTGCTGATGAAACTGCATGCAGTTGGTCTGCGCAGTGCAGCACAGCTGATGCCAGCTGAACTGTCGGGTGGTATGGCGCGCCGCGTGGCTCTGGCGCGGGCTGTCTCTTTGGATCCGGATTTCATCATGTACGATGAACCGTTTGTTGGACAGGATCCTATCGCCATGGGCGTGCTTGTAAATCTGATTCGCAAGCTTAATACCGCATTAAATCTGACCAGTGTGATTGTCTCCCACGATTTGGCAGAAACCGCCAGTATCTCTGATTATCTCTATTTGCTGGCTGATGGTTCGGTGATTGCCAAAGGCACACCGGAAGAACTGCAGGATTCTAATGATCCTAAGGTGAAACAGTTTATGAAAGGGTTACCTGATGGCCCTGTACCTTTCCATTTTCCGGGAAGCAGCCTGGAGGAAGATATGCTGGGAGATCGTTCATGACCCGCATTCTTGATCATATCGCTGCTCTTGGGCGAAGCGGGCTGGAGGTTCTGCAAGCCGTTGGCCGTGCAACCATTATGCTGACGATGGCATTGCTCGGCCGCAGTCATACCCACGGCTCTATGGGTAAGTTGATTGTTAAGCAGATTTATTCAGTGGGTGTTTTGTCCCTGATTATTATCACTGTGTCCGGTGTTTTTATCGGCATGGTGCTGGGGCTGCAGGGATATAACATTCTTGTGCGTTATGGCTCCGAACAGGCGGTGGGGCAGATGGTGGCCTTAAGCCTGGTGCGTGAGCTGGGGCCCGTGGTCACAGCTCTGTTATTCGCTGGTCGAGCGGGCTCTGCGCTGACGGCTGAAATCGGTTTGATGAAAGCCACTGAGCAGTTGTCTTCTTTGGAGATGATTGGTGTTGACCCTCTCAAGCGCATTATTGCACCGCGTTTCTGGGCCGGGTTTATCAGCATGCCTCTGCTGGCCTGTATCTTCTCTATGGTGGGGATTTTTGGCGGGGCAATGGTGGGTGTTGACTGGCTGGGAATTTATGAAGGTTCCTTCTGGGTCAACATGCAAAACTCTGTTGATTTTCGTGATGATGTCATCGACGGCATCATTAAAAGTGTGATGTTTGGTTTCGTGGTGACCTGGATTGCGGTGTTTCAGGGGTATGATGCTGTGCCGACATCTGAAGGTATCAGTCGGGCAACGACCCGAACCGTTGTCTACGCCTCCCTGGCTGTGCTGGGGCTGGACTTTATCCTCACAGCCGTGATGTTTGGAGATCTCTAAATGCGGATGCGTACTGTAGAAATCAGTGTTGGTGCCTTTTTGCTGGCGGGCCTTTTTGCGCTGGTACTGTTAGCCCTGAGAGTAAGCGGGCTGTCAGTCAATACCGATAACTCAACTTACCGACTCTACGCTGAGTTTGACAATGTTGGTTCACTCACCAGACGTGCCAAGGTGGCCATGGGCGGTGTAGTGATTGGGCGGGTAGTGGATATCGAGCTGGACAAGAAGACTTATATGGCCCGGGTTGTGATGGATGTGAACACCAGTGTAGATAATATTCCCGTGGACAGTTCTGCCGCTATCCTGACAGCTGGTTTGCTGGGTGAGAAGTTTATTGGTATCAGCGTAGGGGGCTCCCGGGAGTTCTATAGAGATGGTGAAAGTATTGATGACACTCAGTCTGCCGTAATTCTCGAAGACCTGATTGGTAAGTTCTTGCTGGGTTCTGTTGGCAAGGATGATGATGGCGGCGATAGCTTTTAATTCTTATATTTTTGTTTCAGCGCGTTTGTGAAGTTGAGGAGCCGGACTATGTCATTGGTGAAAAAACAGGGAATACTGGTCTCAGTATTGGGCGCTTTAATGATGTTTGCTGTGGCTCTGCCAGCTCAGGCATCAACTGCGACTCCAGATAAAATAGCCGGTAATGCGACCATTAAAGTTATCCAGCTGATGAAGGATAACCGCGCGCACTATGAAAAAGATCCCGAAGCTTTTTATCGTGATGTGGAGCAGGTGATTACCCCTGTTGTGGCATTTGACGAAATTGCCCGCGCCGTTATGGGTAAGTACGCTCACCGTGTATCAGACAAAGAAGTGGACCAGTTTACACAGGTGTTTGAGTCCACGCTGGTGCACTTTTACAGCCGTGCCGTACTCACCTTTGATGCCAGCCAGTTGTCCGTCAGCAATGTTGAGCCAGTGCCTGAGGAGTTGATGAAGCGATATGATGCGGGCAGAAGCCGTAACGTGCCTGTAAACCTGAAAGTTCGTAGCAGGGATACTGAATACACCATGTCTTACTCCATGATGAAACAGAATGGAGAGTGGAAGGTGCGCAACATTGTTGTTGAAGGCATCAACATCGGTATCCAGTTCCGTAACCAGTTTGAAAATGCGGTGAACCGCTTCCGTGATGTCTCCAAGGCTATCGAAAAATGGCCTGAGCTCATGCAGCAGAGTGAACAGGAACAGGTTAAAGAGCTGACAGACAAAAATCAGGGGGAATAGTCAATGGGCGAACTGACTCCCATGTCCCCCGGTCGTTTCGCTCTGACCGGGGTGGTGAATAAAGATTCTGTGCCCAAGCTGGTCGATAGCAGCTGGGCCGCTCTTGCAAAGGACCCAGCGAGGGATCTGGTTGTTGATCTGTCAGGAGTCGATCACGCTGATAGCTCTGCGCTGGCTATGTTATTGTCTTGGGTACGCCGTGCTCGCCAGAGTGAAAAAGAGCTTGCCTTCGCCCAAATTCCAGATGATTTGATGGCTTTAGCCCGGGTTTGTGGCATGGATGAGTTGTTGCCCCTAGTCTCCCGCCCCTGAGTTCCCTATCATACGCACTTTTGCGTTCCTGTTTTTGGAAAGACTTATTATGCAAGCCAGCGAAGTTAAAGAGCTGCTCGAAGCCAGGCTAGAGGGTGCAGAGGTAATGGTTGAGGGCGAAGGTTGCGACTTCACTCTGAAAATCATTTCTCCGGTTTTTGCAGGGTGTCTGCCAGTCAAACGCCAGCAGATGGTCTATACACATCTCAACGAGATGATAGCTGCTGGCACTATCCATGCTGTTACTATGCAGATTTTCACACCTGAGGAGTGGGCAGCCCGTCAAGGGTAAGCGGTTATTCGATGGATAAACTGATTATTACTGGTGGCAACCGCCTGGACGGAGAAATCCGTATTTCTGGTGCCAAAAATGCTGCCCTGCCAATTCTGGCCGCCACCCTTCTGGCCAGCGAGCCGGTAACCATTTGCAACCTGCCTCATCTTCAGGACATCACCACCCTCATTGAGCTGTTTGGCTGCATGGGCGTGGAGCTGATGATTGACGAGAAAATGAACGTAGAAGTTCATGCCGATACCATCAAGCACCTCACAGCTCCCTACGATCTGGTAAAAACCATGCGTGCCTCCATTCTGGTGCTTGGCCCACTGGTGGCCAAGAATGGTTATGCAGAAGTGGCTCTTCCCGGTGGTTGTGGCATTGGCAGCCGTCCTGTGGACTTACACCTGCGCGGTCTGGAAGCCATGGGCGCAGAAGTGCTTGTGGAAGATGGTTATATCAAAGCCAAGGCTGATCGCCTGAAAGGTGCTCACATCTTCTTCGACACCGTTACTGTAACAGGCACCGAGAACTTGCTGATGGCAGCGGTGCTGGCTGATGGGGAAACGATTCTCGAAAATGCTGCCCGTGAACCAGAAGTGGTTGATCTGGCAGAGTGCCTTATCCGCATGGGTGCAGACATTGAAGGTCATGGTACAGACACTATTCGCATTCAGGGCAAGGAAAAGCTCCACGGCTGTGTTTACTCTGTGCTGCCTGACCGTATCGAAACCACAACATATCTGATCGCTGCGGCCGCAACCCGCGGACGCATTCGTGTAAAAGATACTGATCCCACTATTCTGGATCCGGTTCTGGTGAAACTCCGTGAATCTGGCGCCAAGGTTGAAGTGGGTGAAGACTGGATTGAACTGGATATGGAAGGTCGTCAGCCTAAAGCTGTGAGCCTGAAAACAGCGCCTTATCCCGGTATGGCGACTGACGTTCAGGCGCAGTTCACCGCACTGAATGCAGTGGCAACCGGTTCTGGCACAATCACCGAAACCATTTTCGAAAACCGCTTTATGCATGTTCTTGAAATGAAGCGTATGGGGGCAGATATTGACGTTGAAGGCAATACTGCAATTGTGCGTGGTGTGGATAACCTGAAGTCTGCTCCGGTTATGGCGACGGACCTCCGTGCATCTGCCAGTCTGGTCATCGCAGGTCTGGTGGCTACTGGCGATACTGTCGTTGATCGTATCTACCATATCGACCGTGGTTACGAATGTATCGAAGAGAAGCTGCAACAGCTGGGTGCAACCATCCGTCGCGTACCTCGCTAAAGCTCCCTCCTCTGAAAAGGGAGGGAAACGTTGCCCAGGAGTGTGGGGAGCACTCCCCAGGCAATCATATTGAGATGCAGATATGATCTGTACCGAGCAAGCTATAAGCGGACAATAACAATGATTTCGACACCTCTGACAATAGCCCTCTCCAAGGGGCGTATTCTTCAGGAAACCCGCCCGCTTCTTGAAAAGGCAGGTATTACCCCGGCGGAAGATATTGCCAAAACCCGCAAACTGATTATTCTCACCAACCATGAAAATGTTCGTCTGCTGATTGTTCGGGCGAGTGATGTGCCGACCTATGTTGAACATGGAGCTGCCGACCTTGGTGTGGCCGGAAAGGATGTGCTGATGGAGCACAACTCTTCTGAACTCTATGAGCCTCTTGATCTGCAAATCTCAAAGTGTCGCCTCATGACGGCCACAACCGTTGATTATCAGGAAGAGCCCGGTAAGCGCATTCGAGTGGCGACAAAGTTCGTCAACATTGCCAAGCGGTTTTATGCCAGCCAGGGCAAACAGGTGGATATCATCAAGTTATATGGCTCTATGGAGCTGGCACCACTGATTGATCTGGCCGATCAGATTGTCGATATCGTGGATACCGGAAATACCTTAAAAGCCAATGGTCTGGAGCCCAGAGAGCATATTGCCGATATCAGCTCCCGACTGGTAGTCAACCGTGCAGCCATGAAAACGAAGCACGAAACAATCAGCCAGATTATCGCTCATATGAAAGCGGCAGTAGACGCAATGCCTTAACCCGCATTTTCACAGGCTCCTTAATCAATTACTAATAAAAACGAGTGACAACGTCAGAGGTACTCCATGAGCAAAGATGAACTGCAACCCCGCAGGCTGGTTTATGGTGATAAGACATTTGCGCAACAACTGGATCATCTTCTGGCGTGGGAAACGGTTTCTGACACCACTGTTCAGCAGATTGTGACTGACATTGTTGAACAGGTTCGTACCCGTGGTGATGCAGCTCTTCTGGAGTACAGCAACCGCTTTGATGGGTTATCTGCAACAGAGATGTCCGACGTCAGCCTCAATAAAGAGCAGCTGGCTAATGCTCTGGAAAATCTGCCACCAGAACAGCGTAATGCACTGGAAGTGGCAGCAAAGCGTATTCGCGATTATCACGAAAAACAGGTTCAAAGTGACTGGAGCTTTACAGAATCTGATGGCACAACACTTGGTCAGCGAATAACTTCTCTTGATCGCGTAGGGCTTTATGTGCCAGGTGGTCAGGCCGCATATCCCTCCTCTGTTCTGATGAATGCCATTCCCGCCAGAGTTGCTGGTGTGGAAGAAGTAGTTATGGTTGTCCCTGCATCTCATGGGGAGGTGAACGAGCTGGTTCTTGCAGCTGCGGCTCTTGCGGATGTAGACAAAGTCTTCACCATTGGCGGAGCGCAGGCTGTTGCGGCTTTGGCCTATGGAACAGAAACCGTTCCCGCTGTTGATAAAATTGTTGGGCCTGGGAATATCTATGTGGCGACCGCCAAGCGTATGGTGTTCGGCCAGGTTGGTATTGATATGATTGCTGGCCCATCGGAGATTCTTGTGATTAGTGATGGCAAGACAAACCCAGACTGGGTCGCGATGGATTTATTCTCACAGGCAGAGCATGATGAGGATGCTCAAGCCATTCTGATCAGTCAGGATGCCGCATTTTTGGATGCGGTGCAGGCGAGTATGAACAAGCTGCTGCCTGCGATGGAACGGAAAGAGATTATTCAGGCATCCATTAGTGGCCGTGGTGCATTTATCCATGTGCCGGACTTGGGAAGGGGGCTTGAGGTTGTGAATCGGGTTGCACCAGAACACCTCGAACTGTCAGTAGAGAATCCGGAGGCTATGCTCCCCCATATTCGCCATGCCGGTGCCATTTTTATGGGGCGCTATACCGCTGAAGCTCTCGGAGACTACTGCGCAGGGCCAAACCATGTGCTTCCGACCTCTGGCACAGCGCGGTTCTCATCGCCTCTGGGGGTTTATGATTTCCAGAAACGAACATCCCTCATTAACTTTTCAGCAAAAGGGGCATCGGAAGCTGGAAAGGTGGCTTCGGTATTGGCAAGAGGGGAAGGGCTGACGGCTCACGCTTGCTCTGCGGAGTATCGAATAAACAAATAAAGTTCTCAGGGAGCTTTTATTAAGCTCCCTAGCCGCGAGAGGGGTCCTCTGGACGCTCGCCAACCTCAGCAACAAAAGGCATCTTCTTACCGTCCCGTAGGACCATAATGGTTACCTTTGAGCCAGGCTTTAACTTGGCCACACTGTTCATTACCTTTCGGGCGTCGTATGTCACAAGATCATTGATACGCAGAATAATGTCCCCGCGCTGTAATCCTGCAGCTTTGGCAGGACCTTTCTCATACACTCCGGAAATCAGAATTCCGCTGCCCAGTGGCAGGTTAAATGCCTCAGCCAGCTCGGTGCTGAGAGCTGTAGACTCAATTCCCAGCCAGCCACGCACGACTCGACCCTTATCGATGATGGACGACATCACAAACTTTGCGAGATTGGAGGGGATAGCAAAGCCCAAACCTTCACTGCCACCATCACTGGAGATCAGAGCAGTGGAAATGCCCACAAGTTCGCCCTTGGCATTCACAAGGGCGCCACCGGAATTGCCGATATTGATAGCTGCATCGGTCTGAAGGAAACCTTCGTAGTTGCTGAGGCGAAGATCACGGCGAGTAGCGCTGATAATGCCCTGGCTCACGGTTTGTCCAAGACCAAACGGGTTACCAATGGCTAAAACTACATCGCCAATTTTTACTGATTTTGAGTCAGCCCAATCGGCACTGGGTAAGTCTTGTATCTCAATTTTCAACACTGCCAGATCGGTTTCCGGATCAACACCAATAACATTGGCCCGTGTCTCCCTAAAGTCGGGTAAAGCAACAATAATATCGTCAGCACCTTTGATGACATGATTATTGGTGAGAATGTATCCAGCGGGACTTACAATGACACCAGAGCCAAGGCTGGATTGAACCTGTTGCCGGCGAGGGATTCGACTTTTGCTGAACGGTTCAGAAATCAGGTTGTTCTCACGGTTTCCGGGGCGACGCAGGGTTCTCTGGGTGAAAATGCTGACCACAGAGGGTGCCGCTTTCACTACGGCGGAATTAAAGGATGGAACAAATTCCTGTGCAGGTTGCTCGGCCACAGGCTTCTTTTCTGGTATGCCAGTGAGTGAGGGATACTGTTGCAGGATTAACAGTGCAACAAGAAATCCGCAAAGTGCGGGCCAGCCAAACCAGCGGAAAGTGCGAGAAAACCGGCTCATTCGATGTATCCAGCCATCCTGTGTGTTGAGCTTAAATTCTTATGGGCTACTGAGTTATATGGTGAAACATCAATAGCTCAGAATTAGTATAAAGGTATGAATGGGCTGGTGATATATGAAAAGCCCGGTATGTCTGAAAAGAAGGTAAATACCACCATGAAATTACAGGAACTGGTTCGTATTCTGGATACAGAGCTGCAGCCGTGGCAGTTTCGTGACTACTGTCCCAATGGCTTACAGGTTGAAGGTCGGGATGAAGTTCTGCGTGTAGCAACCGGCGTAACCGCCTGTGAAGCCGTGATCGATCAGGCTATTGCCTGGAAAGCCGATGCCATTCTGGTGCACCACGGCTACTTTTGGAAAAATGAACAGGCGCAGATTACCGGCATGAAAAAGCGCCGCCTGCAAAAGTTGCTTACCCACGATATCAGCCTGCTGGGTTATCACCTGCCGTTGGATGCCCACACCACCATGGGTAATAACGCAACGCTGGCCAAACTGTTGGGTCTAACGGAAACCGGCCCTCTTGATCCAGCAGAATCCCGCCCAATTGGCAATGTAGGAGAGGTTGATCAGTCTACTTCGCTGGATGACTTCAGTGCCATGATAGAGAGCACGTTGGGTCGTAAGCCTTTGGTCATCAGCGGTGGTGATCATCCGATCAAAACCGTGGCGTGGTGTACTGGCGGCGCTCAAAGTCTGCTGGGTAAGGCAGTTGAGGCTGGAGTGGATGCTTATATCAGTGGCGAGATTTCAGAATCTACTGTTCATACCGCCCGGGAGGAAGGCATCCATTATATTTCAGCGGGTCACCATGCGACGGAACGCGGCGGTGTTCAGGCTTTGGGTGCCTGGCTTGCTGCTGAATATGGCATAGAGCATCAGTTCTTTGATATTGGTAATCCGGTTTAACTTTGTTGCCTTATTTGAGTTTGATCGCAGCAGGTAGTGACTTGCTGCGCTCCGTATTGTCGTTAGGGTACGCTCGTTTCTTAGAGTCACCCTTTGATGTCATATAGATAGTACAAACAATTCTAAATATCCCCGCTCATATTCTTTAGAATTATTGATATAGTGAGCCTCCCGCCAATAACTCAAACGAATAAGGCGGCTCAGAATGACAATAACGGGGTTGCCCCAATGAGCGCGGATTTTAACCTGAACCACCTTCGGCAACTTGAAGCCGAAAGTATCCATATTATTCGAGAAGTGGCGGCTGAGTTCGATAATCCGGTGATGCTGTATTCTGTGGGCAAAGACTCTGCAGTGATGCTGCATCTTGCCCGTAAAGCATTTTTCCCCGGACGTATTCCCTTTCCCCTGCTGCATGTTGACACCACCTGGAAGTTCCGGGAGATGATTGAGTTTCGGGATCGAATGGCAGAAAAGTACGACCTCGATTTGCTGGTACATATCAATCAGGAAGGTGTGGATATGGGCGTTGGTCCGTTAACCCACGGCAGCTCCAAACACACCGATATTATGAAAACTCAGGCCCTGCGTCAGGCTCTGGATAAGTACGGTTTCGATGCGGCCTTTGGTGGTGCCCGCCGGGATGAAGAGAAGTCCCGGGCGAAAGAGCGGGTTTACTCTTTTCGGGATCGTAACCACCGATGGGATCCAAAAAATCAGCGACCAGAGCTATGGAATGTGTACAACGCCAGGCACGACAAGGGTGAAAGCATTCGCGTATTCCCTCTGTCTAACTGGACGGAGCTGGATATCTGGCAGTATATCTGGCTGGAGAATATCGAGATTGTTCCTCTGTATCTGGCGGAAAAACGCCCCGTTGTCGAACGGGACGGCATGCTGGTGATGGTGGATGATGAACGTATGCCTCTGGAAGAGGGCGAAGTACCGGAAATGAAGTCAGTACGTTTTCGAACCCTTGGCTGCTACCCGCTCACCGGTGCCGTGGAATCCGAGGCGGCAACTCTGCCGGATATTATTCAGGAGATGCTGCTGACCACCACCTCTGAACGACAGGGAAGAGCTATTGATCATGACTCCTCCGGCTCTATGGAGAAGAAAAAGCAGGAGGGGTACTTCTAATGAGTCACCAGTCTGAGCTGATTGAATCAGATATTATTTCCTATCTGAAACAGCACGAAAATAAAGAATTGCTGCGCTTTCTGACTTGCGGCAGCGTAGACGACGGAAAAAGCACACTGATTGGGCGTTTACTTCATGACAGCAAAATGATCTTTGAAGATCAGTTAGCTTCTATCGAGAGCGATAGCAAAAAAGTCGGCACGCAAGGGGAAAAGCTTGATCTGGCCCTGCTGGTGGATGGTTTGCAAGCTGAAAGGGAGCAGGGCATCACTATTGATGTAGCGTATCGTTATTTTTCCACTGAAAAGCGCAAGTTTATTATTGCCGATACTCCGGGGCACGAGCAGTACACCCGCAATATGGCTACCGGTGCATCCACCTGCGATCTGGCTGTTATTCTGATTGATGCCCGCTACGGTGTGCAGACTCAAACACGACGTCATTCGTTTATTGCCAGTCTGCTGGGTATCAAGCATATTGTGGTGGCCGTCAATAAAATGGATCTTGTGGATTATAGTCAGGACACTTTCGAAAATATCCGCAATGATTATCTGGATTTTGCCGAGCCGTTAACGACGGATAGCGCTATGGGTGATATTCGCTTCGTACCCATGTCTGCTCTCGATGGCGATAATGTTGTGAACCCCAGCCCCAATATGGTCTGGTATGAGGGTAAAACGCTGATGCAGATTCTTGAGTCGGTAGACATTGCTGATGATAAGAATCTGGATGATTTTCGCCTTCCGGTTCAATATGTGAACCGTCCGAATCTGAACTTCCGTGGTTTTGCCGGAACGATTGCTTCCGGTGTTATAAGCACGGGAGAAGAACTTAAGGTTCTTCCTTCTGGCAAAACAAGCCGTGTAAAGGAGATTGTGACATTTGATGGCAATCTGGAACAGGCGTTTGCCGGTCAGGCTGTTACCCTGACACTGGAAGATGAAATTGATATCAGTCGTGGAGATATGCTGGTATCGACACAAAACATACCAGAGCAGGCCCGTGAGCTGGATGCCACTGTTGTGTGGATGTCTGAGCAACCATTGCAACCCGGGCGTCAGTATGAAATCAAACTGGGTGCGTTCAGCTCAACAGGGCAGGTGAGTAATATTCACCATCGTATCGATGTGAATACTCTGGAAGAGCAGTCAACTTCGCAGCTGGCTTTGAATGAGATTGGTGTTTGCCATCTCTCCCTCACCCGTGCAGTAGCCTTTGATGCATATCGCAATAACCGTGCAACTGGCTCATTTATTGTCATTGACCGTTTGACCAATGCCACCGTTGGCGCAGGCATGATTAACGGTAAGACTGAGTCTGGAAAGCTCGGTAAAGTTTCCGCAGCTGAACGGGCAGCCCGTCTTGGTCAGAATGCGGCTGTTATTGAGCTGACTGATGCCTCCCTGAGACAACTGCAGGACATGGAGCGACAGCTCTTCAGTTACGGCTTGTTTCCAGTGATCAGCCTGGGAAGCAGCCTTGAGATTGAACAGCTCATGCGCAATCAGGGGCTAGTGGTTTTAACGCACAATGCCCACTCTCCGGATGCCGTCCGTTTGGAGTTTCAGGAGAATCTGGCAAAGCACATCTCAAATCTGGTTTCTCTGTAACCAGAGTGCTTTTTTTAACAACTCGTTTCTTTTCAAACAATCAGCCCGGTTAAATGCCGGGCTGATGTTTTTGAGTCAGCATGCAAATGGATTTTCAGTAAATTTATTGTCAGCAAACCTTGCTGCTGAAGACTTTTTTTCTGGATAGATATCATGACTGAATAACGCTCTACTGGTTTATATTGCCGTATTTTTGTAAAAGGGTGGTTATTCTTACTGAATAATGTGGTTTCTTAAGAGTAAGTCGGAAATTAAGTGATATATTCTGGCTCTATATATGCTGTCTGACGGAGTGATATTGGGCAGCTGTTGGTTAAAGCTTGGGAGACTACTTATATTGCCACTTGGATATTGTGGCTAATATAACCTGACATAGGTCATCGCCCCGCGTTTACCAAAGACGTACTATTGCGGCGTATACACTAAATTTCTCTGCACTTCTCTATACCAGAAGCTGACTTTGTTCGGGTTTCTGGTTGAGGTGGTTGTTCCATCATCTAGAGCCTTTTGGAGCCAGGATGAAATCTGCATTTTATGATCAGCTCACCAACCAACTGGATGAGCTTAAGCAGCAAGGCCTTTACAAGGACGAGCGCGTTATTACTTCCCAGCAGTCTTCCGACATTACTGTGACTGGTGGCGAACAGGTTCTTAACTTCTGTGCCAACAACTACCTTGGTCTGGCAAACGCCCCTGAGCTGATCGAAGCTGGCCAGAAAGCTCTGGACAAGTACGGCTACGGCATGGCGTCTGTACGCTTTATCTGTGGTACTCAGGATGTTCACAAGGAACTGGAACAGCGTTTGTCCAGCTTTCTGGGTATGGAAGACACCATCTTGTACTCCTCCTGCTTCGATGCAAACGCAGGCCTGTTCGAGACTCTGCTGAGTGCTGAAGATGCCATCATCAGTGATTCCCTGAATCATGCCTCCATCATCGATGGTGTGCGTCTGTGCAAGGCCAAGCGTTTCCGCTACGCCAACAACGATCTGGAGTCTCTGGAAGAACAGCTGAAAGCCGCTGACGAAGCCGGTGCTCGCCACAAGATGATCGCCACCGACGGCGTATTCTCCATGGACGGCATCATCGCAAACCTGAAGGGCATCTGCGATCTGGCTGACAAGTACAACGCTCTGGTTATGGTTGACGACTCCCATGCTGTTGGTTTCGTTGGCGACAAGGGCCGTGGTACTCACGAATACTGTGAAGTGATGAGCCGTGTAGACATCATCACCGGTACTCTGGGTAAGGCTATGGGTGGCGCTTCCGGCGGTTACACCGCTGCCAGGAAGGAAGTGATTGACTGGCTGCGTAACCGCTCCCGTCCCTATCTGTTCTCCAACACGCTGTGCCCAACTATTGCATCTGCCACCCTGAAGGTGCTGGACATGCTGGAAGAAGGCGACGATGTACGCGTGCGTCTGCGTGAAAATGCAGCTTACTTCCGCACAGAAATGGAAAAGCACGGCTTCACTCTGGCTGGTAAAGACCACCCAATCATTCCAGTGATGCTGGGCGATGCAACCTTGGCAAAAGATTTTGCTGATCGCATGCTGAAAGAAGGCATCTACGTTATCGCGTTCAGCTTCCCTGTTGTTCCAAACGGCAAGGCCCGTATCCGTACCCAAATGTCCGCTGCTCACACCAAAGAGCAGATTGACCGTGCCGTTGCAGCCTTTGTTAAGGTTGGCGTTGAGCTGAAGGTTATCGGTTAAGACGAGTCTTAAAGGAGTTATTCCACATGGCAAAAATGAAAACTCTGGCCAAGCTGCATGCCAAGAAAGGCATCTGGATGGACGAAAAGGACATCCCGACTCCTGGCCATAACGATGTTCTGGTAAAAATCCACAAAACTGCGATCTGTGGTACCGACATCCACATCTACAACTGGGATGAATGGTCCCAGAAGACTATTCCACTGGGCATGACCGTAGGCCACGAATTTTCCGGTGAGATCGTAGAGCTGGGTCAGGAAGTACAAGGCTTCAAAGTCGGCGATCGCGTATCCGGTGAAGGCCACCTGGTGTGCGGGCATTGCCGTAACTGCCGTGCTGGCCGTCGTCATCTGTGTCGTAACACTCAGGGCGTTGGTGTAAATCGTCAGGGCTGCTTTGCTGAGTATCTGTGTATTCCTGCTGCCAACGTATTCCCTCTGCCAGACGATATCAGCGATGACATGGCGTCCATCTTTGATCCATACGGCAACGCTGTTCACACAGCTCTGCAGTTCGACATGGTTGGAGAAGACGTTCTGGTAACTGGTGCCGGCCCAATCGGCATCATGGCTGCAGCTGTTGCCAAGCACGCCGGTGCGCGCAACGTTGTGATCACTGATGTGAACGAATACCGCCTTTCTCTGGCTCGTGAAATGGGCGTGACCCGTGCTGTGAACGTTGCTGAAGAGAAGCTCGATGACGTGATGAAAGAGCTGGGTATGACCGAAGGGTTTGACGTTGGTCTGGAAATGTCCGGTAACGGTCACGCTTTCAACCAGATGCTGGAACTGATGAACCACGGTGGCAAGGTTTCCATCCTGGGCATCCCTGCAGAAGGCACTATGATTGACTGGAATCAGGTGATCTTCAAGATGCTGACACTGAAAGGCATCTACGGCCGTGAAATGTTTGAAACCTGGTACAAGATGGGCAGCATGCTGCAGTCCGGCCTGAACCTGGACCCAATCATTACCCACCGTTACCCAGTGTCCAAGTTCGAAGAAGCTTTCGAGATTATGGCTGGTGGTAAGTCCGGTAAGATCGTTCTGGATTGGACTGAGTAACTCCATACACTCTCATAATGCGACCCTTTTCCCCAAAGGGAGCGAGTAATCGCTCCCTTTTTTATAAACAAAAGTTGTCGTGTCTGCTATTTTTTTCAGACCTGTCTGGCGAGTAGTGGCATCAACCGAATGCGCTCAAATAAAAGACAAGCTTATAACAAAACGAAACTCTCCTGCGCCGACATTATCTGTGTGAATTTGATGGAGACGTTGAATGGAACTAAAGGCAAGGTTGAGAGGTAAAGTTAAAAAAACTGCACACTGCTTTGCCAAAGGGGTTTTACTTCTCAGTGCTTCCTCATGGATACTTGCCTCTGCAGAACCTCCACCCCTTAAAATATCGGGGTCAGGGCGTCATTCCCTTCCAGCTATTGTTCAATCTCCTCATGTTCCAATATCCTCCCCAAAGCACTGGCTTGAAGTCGGACTCCATCAATTGACAAGTAAAAGAGGTTCATGCTGTTCAAGCAATTCCTCCACTTATAATGTCAGTCCTCTTATGGGGAGTTCTCCGGATGTCAGCCTTGCACTGACACGATCAGGTTCATTCGATCATCAGGATGTGGCCACAGGGCAGATAAAGTATCACCAAAGGGAGTACTGGCATCGTCACTCCCAAGGTTCATTGTTTCACTCTCTTCCC
>NZ_SMME01000508.1:0-367 GCF_009711465.1 Parendozoicomonas verongulae
AATCTGACTCACTTCAGTAAAAGTGCCATCGGTATCTGCCCCCCCCTCTGCACTGGCGCCAAGAACACTCTGAAATACATCATCCTGTAAAAAATCCGAGAATTTTGAAAGTGGAGGAGCATCTTGCTCCAAGCCCGACAGCTCCGGGAATAGATTGTCCAGAAGAGAAGGTGAAAAAGGAGGAACACATAATATGTCAGGAGCTTTATTGTGACTGGAAATGCGACAAATGCTAGATGGACTCCTGATCCATGTTGTAGCACCCGTTTCAACTGCCAGATGTTTTACAGCCGTTGATCCCGTGAGTGTGATTTGGGTGTTTTGTTTTTTCCCACGACAATGCACAAGGTGGTGCCCGGCAGATCTG
>NZ_SMME01000508.1:377-683 GCF_009711465.1 Parendozoicomonas verongulae
CTCTTAGCTTATTCACCCCGGAGGTGTTCGCGGGCAACTGATTACTGTCAGACTGAACCTGATTCACTTCAGTAAATGTGCCATCTGTATCAAATGTACCCCCCTCTACACTGGTGCAAAGAGCACTCTGAAATGCATCACCCTGAAACAAATCCGATAACTCCAAAAGTAGGGGGACATCCTGATCCAGGCCTGATAACTCAGGGAATAGAGTGTCCAGAAGGGGGGATGAAGGAGGAGGAGTGCATAAAATGTCAGGAGTTTCATTATGACTGGAAATGCAGCAAATGTTAGATGGATTCCTGA
>NZ_SMME01000508.1:693-869 GCF_009711465.1 Parendozoicomonas verongulae
AAGATTATTGGATGTGGTGAAAGCCTTGTTGCACCCCTCAAAGTCACAGAGAAAGGGCCTTTCCCCTGTGTGGATGCGTTTATGGGCTGGTGAGATGACAGTGTGTGGCGAAAGCCTGATTGCACCCGTCCTGGTCACAGATAAAAGGTTTGTCCCTTGTATGGGTGCGTTTGTGC
>NZ_SMME01000508.1:879-1126 GCF_009711465.1 Parendozoicomonas verongulae
GGGCCGGATGAAGTAAAAGACTTGTTGCACCCACCCTGGTCACAGACAAAGGGCTTCTCTCCTGTGTGGATGCGCTTATGGGTTTGGTAAGATTACCGGATAAGGCGAAAGCCTTATTGCACCCGTTCTGGTCACAGACAAAGGGTTTCTCTCCTGTATGAATACGTTTGTGTTTGGTGAGGTCGTCAGATGTGATAAACGTTTTGCAACATCCGTTCTGATCACAGACAAAGGGCCTTTCCCCTGT
>NZ_SMME01000138.1 GCF_009711465.1 Parendozoicomonas verongulae
AGTCACAGGCAAAGGGTTTGTTCCCCGTGTGGATGCGTTTGTGGGTGGTCAGATTACCGGATTGAATAAAAGCCTTGTTGCACCCGTCAAAGTCGCAGACAAAGGGTTTACTCCCTGTGTGAATGCGTTTATGGACGGCGAGATCGCCAGTTTGAGGAAAACGCTTATTGCACCCATCAAAGTCACAGACATAAGGCCTCTCCCCTGTATGGGTGCGTTTGTGGCTGGTGAGATGATAGGATGCGATGAAAGCCTTATTGCATCCGTCCTGGTCACAGACAAAAGG
>NZ_SMME01000546.1:0-1117 GCF_009711465.1 Parendozoicomonas verongulae
GGTCATAGGGGGCACGGACAACCTGAAAGCGGCCCGGGACATCTATACCCGGCTACGCATCCGGGCGGCCGGGGGGCGGGCGAACACGCCTTGCAATGACAAGGAAATCGAACTGGCTCTGGGCATGCATCTCCAGATTATGGGGGGCACAGACAACCTGAGAGCGGCCTGGGACATCTTTATCCGGCTGCGCACCCGGGCGGCCGGGGGGAAGGCTAACACCCCCTGTAAAGACAAGGATATTGAGCTGGCTCTGGGCAGGCATCTCCAGATCATAGGGGGTACGGTCAACCTGAAAGCAGCCCTGGATATCTTTATCCGGCTGCGCACCCAGGCAGCCGGGGGGAAGGCTAACACCCCCTGTGATAACAAAGAGATCGAGTTAACACTGGGCAGGCATCTTCAGTCTATGGGAGGTACGAACAACCTGAAAGCAGCACTGGACATCTTTACTCGGCTACGTACCCGGGCGGCTGGAGGACAGATGCATATCCCTTGCGAGGACAGGGATATCGAACTGGCTTTGGGCAGGCTGCTTCAGACCATTGGTGGAAGGGATAACCTGAAGGCAGCCTGGGACATCTTTACCCGGCTACGAGCCCGGGCTGCTGGAGGACAGATGCATATCCCTTGCGAGGACAGGGATATCGAACTGGCTTTGGGCAGGCTGCTTCAGATCATAGGGGGCAGGGACAATCTGAAAGCGGCTCTGGACATCTATACCCGGCTACGTACCCGGGCGGCCGGGGGGAAGGTGGATACTCCCTGTGATGACAAGGATATCGAGATAACGCTGGGCAGGCATCTTCAATTAATGGAAGGTCCAGGCAATCTGAAAGCGTCCCTGGATATCTTGACTCGGTTGCGCACTCAGGCGGCTGGGGGGAGGGTGGATACTCCCTGTGAGGATAAAGAGATCGAACTGGGTTTCGCATCTATTTTTATTGATACGGGAGCATGGGGGCAGTTTGATAGACTGCAACTCGATAAGCAGTTGTTTGCAGGGTTTGAAACCTGTTTATTTTTGAGTATCCGTCATTTCCAGGAATTAATGAACGCTGAGAACATCTTGCCCGGACATTTGCCTCTTCTGGGGAAAGCGTTCAACTGGGCTGCT
>NZ_SMME01000546.1:1127-1314 GCF_009711465.1 Parendozoicomonas verongulae
TACTTTGGGTATCGAAGAGAAAAAAGCGAACGAGTTCAAACAAACAGCGGTATTACTCTTTGAGCTGGCCAATGACCTTGAACCCCATCGACAGGAAACGAAGAAAGCTGAACTCTGGAGGGAAAGGGAACGACAGTTATTGGCTCAAATGACTGCATAAGTACCCAAACCTTCAAACAGCCCTGTC
>NZ_SMME01000589.1:0-928 GCF_009711465.1 Parendozoicomonas verongulae
TCCCATAATCTGGAGATGCCTGCCCAGTGTCAGCTCGATATCCTTATCATTACAGGGGATGTCCACCTGCCCTTGAGCTGCCTGGGTACGCAGCCGGATATAGATGTTCAGGGCTGCTCTCAGGTTGTGCGTACCTCCCATGGCCTGGTGTAGCCTGCCCAGAGCCAGTTCTATCTCCTTGTCATCGCAAGGTGTGTCCACCTGCCCTTTGGCCGCCCGGGTGCGAAGCCGGGTAAAGATGTTCAGGGCCGCTATGTGGTTGCCTGTGCCCCCCATGCTCTGGAGTAATCTGCCCAGAGCCAGCCCATTGTTTTTTTCATCATTAAAAGAGCCTGAATATTTTTCATAAAGGTGCTGGAAGAGTGGTAAAGCTTCCATTAAATGGCCTCTCGCCTGCAAAGCTCTGCCTTTTGCCATTATCACTCCCTTGTTATTTCCCAAATCCTCTGAAAGAGAATTGAGGTACCCAATACACCCATCAAAATCACCAAGAAGAAACAAAGATCTGGCCTTTAATTGCACAACACGAGCATATTGCTTTGGGTTTCCCTCATATTTTTTTAATAGCGTCTCGGCTTCATCTAATGCTCTTCCGGGATTGGATTTCATAAGATTGAAGGCATCATTTATGTCGTGATATGCCTGTACACGAGAGTGAGCCGGGGAGTACTGGGTACGATATTGTGAAAGTTGGCGGCGCTCAGAATTATCGGCACTCCCTGAGTACGGAGAACCTTGGATGCTGGGGGTGTCAGACGGATAGCTGACAGGATAGCTTTGTATGTAAGGAAGAGGCATCTGTCGGCCATGGTGCCCTTTTCCATAATGTGGCGTTATGATCATGCTCTAAATAAACCTCTATAACAGTGATGTCAGAAGGTGTTCGTTAAACCAACACTTTTGTATGGATAGTGGTGACAAAACAAAG
>NZ_SMME01000589.1:938-1028 GCF_009711465.1 Parendozoicomonas verongulae
TTATCAAACTGCCCCCATGCTCCCATATCAATAAAAACAGCTGCGAGGCACAGTTCGATTTCCTTGTCTTCACAGGGAGTGTTCGCTACC
>NZ_SMME01000589.1:1038-1240 GCF_009711465.1 Parendozoicomonas verongulae
AGTCTATGGGGTTCAAGGACGCTGGATAACTCAAAGAGTAAGTCCGATGTCTGTTTGAACTCGTGCTCCTTTTCTTCTTCAATACCTAATGCCTGCAGCCTGAGCTTCGGCCAGACGGATAAAAGTCGGAAGCAGTGAGCCAGTTGGCTGAGGCAGGATGCATTTGTACCTTCACTGCCCTCCACCGCAAGCGCAGCCCAGT
>NZ_SMME01000589.1:1537-1734 GCF_009711465.1 Parendozoicomonas verongulae
TAGCCGCTTTCAGATTGTCCGTGCCCTCCATGGCCTGAAGTAGTCTGCCCAGAGCCAGTTCGATCTCCTTGTCATCACAGGGGGTGTTCGCCACCCCCCCGGCCGCCCGGGTGCGCTGCCGGGTAAAGATACCCCAAGCCGTTTTCAGGTTGTCTGCACCTCCCATTAACTGAAGATGTCTGCCCAGTGTTAACTCG
>NZ_SMME01000347.1:0-237 GCF_009711465.1 Parendozoicomonas verongulae
CCCCCGGCTGCCCGGGTGCGCAACCGGGTATAGATGTCCAGAGCCATTTTCAGATTGTCCCTGCCCCCCATAGTCTGAAGATATCTGCCCAGTGTTAACTCGATATCCTTGTTCTCACAGGGGGTGTTCGCCTTACCCCCTGCCGCCCGGGTGCGCAGCCGGGTATAGATCGCCAGTGCTGTTTTCAGGTTGTCCTCCCCTCCCATAATCTCGAGGTGCCTGCCCAGAGCCAGTTCG
>NZ_SMME01000347.1:247-602 GCF_009711465.1 Parendozoicomonas verongulae
AGTTTTCCGTACCCCCCATGGCTTGAAGCAGTCTGCCCAGAGCCAGTTCGATATCCTTGTCTTCACAGGGAGTGCTCGCTACCCCTCCTGCCGCCCGGGTACGCAGTCGGGTAAAGATGCCCAGAGCCACTTTCAGGTTTTCGGTACCCCCCATGGTTTGAAGTAGTCTGCCCAGAGCCAGTTCGATCTCCTTGTCATCACAGGGGGTGTTCGCTTGCCCCCCAGCTGCCCGGGCACGCAGCCGGGTAAAAATGTCCAGAGCCGCTTTCAGGTTGCCCGGGCCCCCCCTAATCTCCAGGTATCTGCCCAGAGCCAGTTCAATCTCCTTGTCTTCACAGGGAGTGTTCGCTACCCC
>NZ_SMME01000581.1 GCF_009711465.1 Parendozoicomonas verongulae
GGATGCAACAAGTCTTTCACCCAATCCAGTAGTCTCACCCTCCATAAGCGCACCCAGCACAAGAAGAAAGATGAGTGACCCGGTCTGTCCCTTTCACAACCATACCCTGATCACCAACATCACCAGCAGCCGCCAGATATGATGCTATCTTCTTTATCTTTTTATGGGGGGGAGAAGGAAATGGTTTTCAAACTGAACTTTGTTGTCGCCAGTCTCTGCATAGCGATCGGCCTGTCTACAGCTGCCACCTATGCATCAGAAGACAAGAGCAGATCTTTTCACCCTATTCCGTTGCAACCAGTCGATGTGATATCGACCGGCAGCATTACCATACACCCTGCGGACAGCGCACATATCCTCCCTGGTGAAACCACATCTTGTACCGTCAAAAGGTCTGCCGAGCACCACCCTGTGTACTGCCGTGGGAAAAAACAAAAAACCCAAATCACACTCACGGAACCAACGGCTGCACAACATCTGGAAGTTGAAGCGGGTGCCACCACATGGGTTAGGACTCCATCGACTACTTGTCACATTTCCAGTAACAATGAAGTTCCTGATATCTTATGTACTCCTACTCCTACTCCTTCTTCACCTTCCCCTTGGCATATTCTATACCCAGAGTTTTCGGAGCCGGATGATGTACGCCAGAGTGCTCTTTGCGCCAGTGCAGAGGAGAGCGCACTCGATACAGATGACACTCTTACTGAAGTGAGTCAGATTCGGCCTGACAGCGATCAGCTGGCCACAGACAGATACAAGCGCCCCCACACAGGGGACATATTTATCCCGCCGACAGTTATACTAAAAAAGATGCACAAGCGCGCCAACACAGGGGACAGGCCCTACGTCTGTGACTTTGCCGGATGCAACAAGTCTTTCACCAGATCCGCTTGTCTCACCAGACACGAGCGCACCCACACCCTCACAAGGGAGAGGCCCTACGTCTGTGATCTGGATGGGTGTAAGAAGTCTTTTATCCAACACAGTAGTCTCACCTACCACAAGCGCACCCAACACAATAAGAAAGATGAGTGACCCGGTCTGTCCTTTTCACAACCATACCCTGATCACCAGCATCACAAGAGGCTGCCAGCTACGTTGTTATCTTCTTTGTTCTTTTTGCAGGAAGGAAAAGAATGGCCTTCAGGCTGAACTTTCTTGTCGTCAGTCTCTGCATAGTGATCGGCCTGTCAGCGCCTGCCACCTACGCATCAGGAGGCAAGAGCAAACCTCTTCACCTTGCTCCGTTACGGCCATTAGATGTGCTATCGACCGGCAGCATTTCCGTACACACTGCGGACAGCACACATATCCACCCCGGTGAAACCACATCCTGCACTGTCAGCAGGTCTGCCGGCCACCACTTTGTACACTGTCGTGGGAAAAAACAAAAAACCCAAGTCACAATCACGGGATCAACGGCTGTACAACATCTGACAGTTGAAACGGCTACTACAACATGGGTTAGGACATCATCTACCGTTTGCCGCATTTCCAGTAAAGGTGAAGCTCCTGACATCTTATGCACTCCTCCTTCTTCACCTGCCCTTCTGGACACTCTATTTCCAGAGTTGTCCGACTTAAAGCAGGATGAAGCTCTACTTTCAGAGTTATCGGACTTGTTG